>DASTLN010000141.1:0-4099 GCA_035714925.1 Dehalococcoidia bacterium
CTACGAAGCGAAGCGTGTCGCCTTCGCGCTCAACACGCTGATCAAGACGCGCTTCCCGCGCGACGACCTGCGCCTCGTCGTCTTCTCCTACTTCGCGATGGAGTTGCAGCCGGAGCGCCTGCTGCAGTCGGACTGGGTCGACTGGAGCGGCACCAACATCGAGCTCGCGCTGGCCAAGTCGCGCGAGTTGCTGAGCAAGAACAAGTCCGCCAACCGCCAGATCATCCTGATCACGGACTGGCGACCCCGCCCCACCTGGGGCCCCTACGGCGACGAGGGGACGATCGAAGGGATGCTGCAGGAGGTGAAGCGCTGCACCCGCAGCGGCATCCGCATCAACACCTTCATGATGGACAGCGCGCCGTCGTCGATGGCGCTGGCGCAGCACATGATGCGGATGAACAAGGGCCGCGTCTTCTTCGGCACGCCGGGCAAGATCGGCCGCTATGTGCTGGTGGACTACCTGAAGAACAAGCGCAAGAAGATCTAGACGCCACGGGCAGCCGGGCTCAGGGACATAGTGAAGCGTGCCCGCGACAGGTGGCGAGTCTAAACGAGACGATTTCGCGACAAAGCTAGCGCCTATGCTGGACGCAAAGGGGCCGGTTCTTGAGCCGCCGCGGGACGCGAGTGGGGCCGAGGTTGGACGGGAGGGAGGCCGATCCGGGGCCGGAGGGGGCGCGCCGCGGGACCGCTCTGCGGCAGCGTCCCGGGTCACGAGGGGTTTTTTCGGGGCAAAAGGGGCCGATCATGGGGGGCGCCGGGGCGGTTTTCGACCCGCGGCGGATGCCTTGAGGGAGGGCGGTGGCACCGATCGCCGAAGCGGAGCCGGCGCACGCGCTGCGGGTGAGGGTGGAGGACTCTTGTGGCCGTGAGGGGTGCAGGCGTGACCTACGGGCAGGGGCGGAGGCGTGGCGTGGGCGGGCAGGGCGGACGGGGTTGGCCACGGATTTCGCGGACTGGCGCAGAGGTGCGTCGATGACCTCGGCACGCACGCCTACGACTACGACGACCTCTACCGCATCACCGACGTGACTTACCCCGGCCCCGACGACGTCGACTACACCTACGACGCCGTGGGCAACCGCCTCACGCAGAACAGCACCTCCTACACCTACGACGACGCCAACCAGCTAACCAGCGCCGGCGGCGTCTCGTTCGACTACGACGGCAATGGCAACCAGACGGACCGCGGCGCCGATACCTTCGACTGGGACCACGAGAACCGCCTCACCGACGCGACGATCGCCAGCACCACCTGGTCGCACGAGTACAACGGCGACGGCGTGCGCATGAGCCGCGGCGACGGCACGACGACGGTGGACTACGTCTGGGACATCGCCGGCGGCCTGCCCATGCTACTGCAAGACGGCACCAACACCTACGTCTACGGACTCGGCCTCGTATCCGTGTATGATGCAGTGACATGACCTACCGGCTCACGGACGGCCTGGGCTCCACCGTGAACCTCGCCGACGAGGACGGCGAGCCCATCGGCAGCTACGAGTACGACGTATTCGGTAACGTCCGCGCCCAGGACGGCGCCGAGACCGAGTTCAGCTTCGCCGGCGAGCAGAGCGACCCTAACGGTCTCGATTTCCTCAGGGCGAGGTACTACGACCCGGAGATCGGCCGCTTCCTCAGCGGCGACCCGCTGGGCGGAGGCTATGGCTATGCGTCCAACAACCCTGTAAACGCTGTGGACCCGTCAGGCTTGCTCACCTGCTCCAGCGCGTCGCCCGGCTCGTATGCAGCGTGGTCGAGAAGTGATGGCTCGGCGGGTTGCTATGACACCTCCGGAGCGCTCCTCTACTGCGAGGGCGCCTGCCCTCAACAGATACAGCTCTCCAGCAGCCCGAAGCCGGCAGCTGCGCCAAAAGCCGCACCGACCCCAACACCGGTGAACGTGGGTGCACCCACGCCAACGACGTCTGATGCGGTGCATCAGGCGGCGGTGGCAGGCGCGACGCAGCAACCAGTCAGTGGCGGGGTCGACCTAGGTGTCGACATGGGTGTCCTTCCCTGCGTGCCATGCATTACCGGCGGCGAATCTCTCGAACCAGGGATAGATCTCAACCTGGACTGCCGGATTTTGAATCAAAACTATAACGGTCCGGATTGCAGGGCAAGGCCAGCGAATGTTCCTGTGGAATCGGATGCCTTTGGCGCCGCGTTAGGAGGCTGTATTAAGGGCGCCCTTGGTGCAGGAACAATTGGTAAGATTGCGAAGCATCTCTACTATGACTTGCCCTACGGCGAGTTCGACTTCAGGGATATCAAGAATGCTACTTTGAAGGCTGGGATGAGCGGCTGCATTACAGGCGCTGCAACGGGTGCCGTGGGCTTGGACCTGCCCGGTCCCTTTTAGTAGCTTTACTCCGTGGAATAATTTGCAATGACCTGGCATTTGTTCATGATCCTATTCGGGCCAGCTTTCACTGTCTGGCTGCTGATACCTCTGACTTTGGAGACCTATGTCGGCCTGGCTGTTTTTGCGGTCATCACTGGTCTCTGCCTCCGATTCTTCGAGTCACACTCACCGGGAATGTTCGACCGACTTGCCGATTTTGTGGAGTCCAGTTCCGTCTTTTCCGTCGTCTGGGCCGTCGAGATCACCTTGACCGCCCTCGTCCTCGGACTTGCCACTGATCTCTCACAAACTTTCGTTCTCAAAGCGGTTGCATTCGGCGTACTGTCCGGGGCAGGTGTGTTCGTGATGACGAAACTCTTCGACTGGTATGAATCCGTCTAACGCCCTATTGAAAGAGAGCCTCCCAGCCAGGGATCGGAGAGCAGAGCGACCCCAACGGCCTCGACTTCCTGCGGCCGAGGTACTACGACCCGGAGATCGGGCGCTTCTTGAGTGGCGACCCGCTGGGCGGCGGCTCCCCATTACGCTGGGAACAACCCAGTGAGCTTCGTGGACCCGGCCGGGCTTGCGCTGACGGTGGTGTGTGACAGTTTCTCGGGTGGGACATGCGTCGATGCTCACTACGAAGGGACTTCGGCGGAGATCGCGCAGGGAGAAGCCGCGCTTCTTACCAATCTGGGCTCTCTGCGTGCAGACCACTCGATCTACTCAGCCGGTGTAAACCAAACGACGAAGTCGGAGCCCGCGCCTGCAAAGAGAGACCATGGTTGTCGCAGTTCATTCCACCGTGAATGCAGCCACCATTCCCTTCTTGTAGTGGCTGCCGATGTCCGGATCGTCCTCCGTGATGTTGCAGATGAGAAGGTACTTCCCCGCCTCGAGCTCCACGGTCAGCGATGCCGATGAGTGTGGCGCAAATTCCTCGATTTCGTCCACGAGATCGACTTGATCCTCAGGGACCTTGTCCGCCTCGAAGGGCAGATCGAGGGGGCCGAGGTCGGTGCGGATGAGGACGAACTCATGGGGATGGTCCGGTCCCGCGTTCTCGACCAGGAAGTAGACCTTGCCCGCCGCGACTGAAGGCTGACCGGGAGCTATCGCCCACTCCTGTAGCCTGACATCGACCTGGGTGGCGTCGTCGGGCTTTGCGCTGACGACGCCGGGCTCGGCCATGTGCTCCATGCCTTCCATCTGGCCGTCTTCGACTGCGGGTTCTTCATCGTCATCGCCGCCGCACGCTATGAGGAACCCGCCTGCCATCACGAGCAGTACCAGGACCAGGACTCGAAAAGGTTTCATCAACATCGCTTCGCTTCCTTTCGGCTAAGACGCCAAGTCCTAGGCTAAGAGATCAACCCTGCCCACACGAAGAGTCAAATGGCCCACTCTGGGGGTGATGGATTACTCGACCGGATCGGCGTGAGATGTCGGTCACCCGGTGGGACTGACGTATGGTTCCGGGTCCGCCTCAAAACTCTCATGGCACGACGCCGAGCAGAAGAAGTACTTCTTACCCTCGTACTCCGCGCTGGCGTGTGCCGTGTCTGGGTCAATATTCATTCCACAGACCGGGTCTTTGACGGTTGGCATCAATGCGCCTCCTTGTTGGGATTCAGTCACTTCGATTCGCGGCACCCCCGCGGCATGACCGAGGCCGGTCGCGGCAAGCGCAGGGGGTTTGTAAGTCCTCAAGCGGTTCGCGTTTGTCACGACGGACAGGGAGCTGAG
>DASTLN010000142.1:0-7722 GCA_035714925.1 Dehalococcoidia bacterium
TGATCGAAATGGGAGCCGAGCTCGTCGACGCTGTGTCGTTGAGAAGCATCGCGCCACCAACGAGGCCCGTTACCGCGAGAGAGGCGACGGCAGCCGCCGCGATGTAGTGTGCCTTGATGCGCTTGAAAGTACCGACTTGAGCGTTGCTGATTGTAGTTGCCATTGTGCTTTCCTTTCGTGATTGAATTACTCCACCGTTTTTGGTTGTGTCTTAGCGTCCGTCTAATCCTTCGATTTCTGGTTCTCCTTTCGCCGTCAGAACATTTCCTTGTCTCAAGTAGTGTCGTGCAGCGCGAAAGGCCTGCCATCCTCGGAACTCGCCATCTTTCGAATAGCAAAAAGGGCGCCCATGGGCGCCCGGAAGGGGTCAGCGATAGCAGGTTCTTGCTATCGCGAATCTGGCGGCTTGCTAGTCGGGTGGTTAGCCGGCGAGTCCGTGGCGGTGGGCGTAGCCCACGGCTCCGGCGCGATTTGCCGCGCCTGTCTTGGTATAAATGTTGCTCACGTGGCGGTTCACAGTGTTCAGGCTGATCACGAGTTCGTCGGCGATTTGCTGGTTGCTCCTGCCCGCGGCTAGAAGACGCAAAACCTCAATTTCACGCGCCGACAGGACGTGGGCGCTGGGCGCGACAGATGATTCCTCGACCTGGCCACTCTGCGGATCGACGTCACGCAGGAAGTCTTCGACCAGTTGAGGACCGCGAGTGACGTCGACGCCGGCTGCCTGCCCCGCTTCGAGCCGCATGGCGCCACCTTTGAGCATGTAGATGCCGCCTTCGCTCTCGCCCAGGCCGATCAGCCGCGCACCGGGAATCAGAGCCGCAGTGTGACGGATTTCCTCTCCGCCGACGACACCAATTGTCCCGAGATTGCTGGCCAGCACCAGAGTCGGTACGTTCAACTGGCGCAGCCATTCCTCTACGCTCCAGTCCTGCCACACCCGAGCTTTCAAGCTCCAATCGGCCGGGCTCCAGGTCTCCCGCACCATGTCTGTGGCGGTGGAGTGATCCTCCCAGGGAAACGACAACCGAGCTGTTGCCTCCAGGAAGAGCTCCCATTTCTCCTGTGCCAATTCGTCGAGCGCTGGCGGGACCGTACTTCGCCGCTCTAGCGGCATATTCTCCAGTACCAATGCGTCGACGCGGTCCGGGTGTTTCACTGCGTAGGACACGGACACGTAGGCGGAGCTGCCGCCGTGGACGAGGATGAAGTGAGAAAAGCCCAGGCGGTCGACCACAGCTTCGAGGTCAAGCTCCCAGTCCTCCAGCGAGAGACCTTCTCGCAGGCCGCGCATGGATAGGCCCTGGCCACGCCCGTCATACTGAACAAGTGTGAAGCGTGCGGCTAGTTGCTCCAAAACCTGGCGGGAAATACGGACGGCGCCACATCCAATTGAGGCTGTGGACCGGCCCTGGGCCGAGAATCAGCGGGCGCCCCTCGCCGCAGACTGTATAGGCGATGTCGTAACCATCGCTCGTCGTGACGTACTGGACGGGCGGCACGTTCATCAGGCGAGCCCTCGCCGCGTCGCGTACGCCGCCGCCTCAGCGCGGTTCGCAGCGCCGATCTTGGCGTAGATGTTGCTCACGTGGCGGTTCACGGTGTTCAGGCTGATGACGAGTTCGTCGGCGATTTGCTGGTTGCTCTTCCCGACAGCCAGCAGGCGCAAGACCTCGGCCTCACGTTGTGACAGGCCATCGGGCATCACGTTACTCAGGCTGAATTTCGACCGAGCCCGTATCGGTATACGAGCCACGAAGTCATCGATCGCATGGAGGCCTTCGGACGCAATGCCCATGCCCTGTGCACCCTCCATCACGACGATGCCGGCATCCGGGATCAGTGATGCAAACCGCATCGACGCCTCCGGAGGGAGGCTCGCGAAGTTCCTTCCGTGGAGCACCATCGTCGGTGCTTTGACCAGAGGGAGGAGTTCGGTGATGTCCGATTTCACGGCTGCACCGACGAGTTGCAGCCAGTCTGCTTGCTCCGACGCCGCTTTCAGTCGCTGAATACCGGCCGAGAGGTCAACGGATCGGCCGGTCGCAACCTGGCTGCGCAGGAACGACTCCCAATCCTCCGCAGCAAACGATTGATAGAGCGCCATAGGCCAAACTGTATTGTCCACGGAGCCTGAAAAGAGCACGAGTCCGTCAACACGCTCCGGATGGGCCACCGCGTAGCGGACCGCGGTGTGAGTATGCCAGTCGGCTGCGACCAGCAGGAAGGGATCTAAATTGAGGTGTTCGACTACGGCCTCCAGGTCTCTGACGAAATTCTCCATGCCAGGGACATCGTGACCACGGCTAGACATTCCCTGGTTCCGCCCGTCGTATTGGATGAAACGAAATCGGTCTGCCAAACCCTGGAACCACGGCAACATGAAGGTCTCCTGCGTCCAGTAGACCTCGATGTGACTGAAGAGCTGCGGCAGTAACACGAGGGGTCGTCCCTCACCGCTCACCGCGTAAGCGATTCGAACCCCGTCGCTCGTCGTTACGTACTGGACCGGCGGGGCGCTCATCAGGCGATCCCTTGGTCCTTTGCATACGCCGTCGCCTGTGCGCGGTTCGCGGCGCCGGTCTTGGCGTAGATGTTGCTCGCGTGGCGGTTCACCGTGTTCAGACTGATGACCAGCTCGTCAGCAATTTGCTGGTTGCTTCTGCCGGCGGCGAGGAGGCGCAAGACCTCCAGCTCTCTAGTCGACAGCGTCGTCTGCGGTGGGAGGCCACCGTCCGGCGCTCGGTTTGGGAGATCTGCCAGGAAGCTCTCAATGGCGCGGATGCCTTGGTCAGCGTCGCCCATGGCAAACGAGCCGTCGATGAGCGTAAAGGTCGCCCTTGCCAGCTGCGCGGCCCTCATTGAAGAGGTTTCTTCACTGCCCCAGTAGTCACGTGGATAGAGGATCAGCGTCGGCGTCCGCAGGCGAGATAACGATTCCTCGGGGAGCCCAAGCAGGGCAACGCGCATCCGTTGAGCAAAGTCCTGCTTCTCGAAAGCCTGACTCAGGAGCGCAACACTCCTGGGGACGTCCTCCGGCGCCTGATACTGCGAGGCGAGGCTGAGCAGAAAAATCTCCCAATCCGCCTCGGGGAGCGTATTGAAGAACGCTGACTGGGTTGCACTGGAAACCTGCGATAGTCTGGCTGCCCCCAGGATGAGGGCGAAGACTCTGTCCGGATGGTTCAACGTGAATTGCACCGCGGTTGCCACTCCTGTCGCCGCGGCGAAGAGCACGAAGGGATCGGGGTTCAGATGGTCGACAACGGCTTCGAGATCGCGCTGGTAGTGCTCGACGGCGTGATCGTCTTTCAGGCCGCGCGTCGACATGCCGCAGCCGCGCTCGTCGAACTGAATCAGCTGGAACCGGGCCGTCAGGCCTTCGAGCCACGGTTGCAGCTTTGGATACTGCCAGGCGAGCTGCACGTGTTCGAATGAGCCGGGCAAGATAACCAAAGGACGCCCTTGGCCACTTACCGCGTAAGCGATGCTGTAGCTATCGCTCGTCGTCACGTACTGCACAGGCGGTGCGTTCATCGTAGCCGCGATTATAGTCGCCCCTGGCACCCTGTTCCTCTTCTGACGCGTGCGTTATGCTCGGCGGCGAATCGAAGCCGCGACCATCACGGTCGCCCGAGGAGGGGAATCATGAAAGGCCGCGCCGTCCTGTTCATGGGGGCTCGCAAGCCCTTCGAAATTACGGAGTACGACGTCCCGGACCCGGAGCCAGGCGACATCGTCCTCAAGATCACGCAGGCCGGGATCTGCGGCTCAGACCTGCACAGCTGGCGCGGCGACGGCAATCCTGCGCCGCCTCCGCCCGGCGGCCGCCCCACCGGCCACGAGGGCACCGGCGTCGTCTACAAGCTCGGCAAGGGCGTGACGACTGACGCGCTCGGCAAGCCGATCAAGGAAGGCGACCGCATCGTCTATTCCTCGATCCGCCCATGCATGCACTGCCATCAGTGTCTCAACGGACGCCATAACTGGTGCCCGGACCTCTTCGGCCGCTCCACGCCCGGCGAGTTCCCCTACTTCACCGGCACCTACGCCGACTACTACTACATCCGTCCCAATCAGCCCGTTTTCAAGGTCCCGGATGAGCTGCCGGACTCGGTGCTCGGCTTCGTCAACTGCGCCATGGGCACCGTCACCGAGGGCCTCACGCAGGCCGGCTGCAAAGAAGGCGACTATGTCGTGATCCAGGGCGCCGGCGGCCTCGGCCTCAACGCCGTCGCCGCGGCGAAAGACATGGGCGCCCACCGCGTCATCGTCCTCGACCGCCTGGAGAACCGCCTCGAGCTCGCCCGCGAGTTCGGCGCCGACGAGACGATCAACATCGAGCAGGAATGGACGACGCCCGAAATGCGCGCCCAGCGCGTCAAGGAGCTCACCGGTGGCCGTGGCGCCGACATCGTCATGGAGCTCGTCGGCCGCTCCGAGCTGTTCCAGGAAGGTATCGAGTACCTCGGTCCCGGCGGCACGTTCGTCGAAATCGGCAACATCGTGCGCGGCAACCCGATCCAGTTCGACCCCTCGACGATCCTCTTCGGTGCCAAGCGCGTCATCGGGTCGATCATGTACCGGCCCAGCCTGCTGCCCGTGATGCTGGAGACGCTGATCAAGAAGCAAGGCCAGTTGCCGTACGAGAAGATCGTCTCGCACAGCTTCCCGTTGGACCAGATCAACGAGGCGTTCGAGCAGGCAGAGTGGGCGGACCGCCACCCCACGATCACCCGCTCCATGCTCGTCCCCTGACGTGGGGACTGATGACGAAGAGACTCCCTCTGCCTGCTCAGGGAGAGGGAACAAGAAGAGAGGGCTCCCTCAGGACCCCTCTCTTCTGTGTGGCTGAGACGAACCGCGCTAGTTTTCGCTCGGCGCCTCATCCCCCGCGGCCCCTGGGCCGAAGCCGCGGTGTCCACCAAAGCGACCGCCGAACTTGCCGCCCTCGTGGTTTACGAGGTCGCTGACACGCTCCGACAGGTTCTCGATCATCCCGTCGGCCTGCTCCTGCGTAATTGAGCCGTCGGCAACCTTCGCCTGGATGTCAGCCGTAAGCTTGCTGACCAACTGTGCTTCGAGGTCGGTGACCCCCTGCTCCGCCGCCAGGTCGTTCAGCGTCTTGCCATCGGCCAGACCCTGCCGCACTTCATCTGTCGTCAGGCCGAGGATCCCCGCCACTGACTCCAAGGCGTTGCCGATTGCGTGCCGTACCCGCTGGCCGAAACCGCGTCGCAGGTCACCCGGCTCGGCGTTGCGAAGTCGCTCCGCCTGCGCCTCGGTGATCCGTCCCGACGCCAGCGCGTCGTCGATCGCCTGCGTCTTCGCGGCCTCCTGTGCCGCGCTCAGCTGATCAACGCTGATGCCGAGTTGTCCGGCCAGCGCCTCCTGATAAAGCTCACGCCAACTTGGGCTGTCTTCTGGAGGCTCCTGCGCCTGTGCCACGCCACCGAGCGCCCCGGCGCCCAGCACGATGATTCCCGCGACGGCCGCCAGGCCAAACGCTCCCAAACCCCACTTCTTCATCCGATACCTCCTAGGACTACGTCTAGCGCTTCGGCGCTATGAAGACTAAATCGCCGTAGGTACGCGCGCGGTTACCGGCCGAATGCCAAGAGAGTGTAAAAATTGCGACCTTGCGAGATTGTCTACCCGCCAGACGGCCGGCCGAGCGCTGATAATGGACCGGGAGGCGCTGTGTCGAGCTACCTGGCCGTGATCTACGGGACGTCCCCTGCCAACAACCCGGTTGCCTGGCAGCTGGCGCGTTCGTTGCCCGGCAAATCGGCCGTGCTCAGCCTCGACCAGCTTCTGGCCGGCGCCATCGCCCAACCCTCGGAAGACGCCACGGCGGAGCTAGACATGGCGCACACGCAACTCCGCCTGCTCGTTGCCAACTACATGCGCAACGGCTACAACGTCGTCGTCGAGGGCGTCTTCTACCACGAGCGTGGCGGACAAACGTATCGCTACGAGCAGGACGTCGACCAGCTCGTGTCGCTGATGCGAAACATGACGCGCAAGGCGCTCACCGTGCACCTCCGCGACCCGGAAGCCGCCGCCCACTTCGAGTACCGTACGCGCTACGGCGTCAACGCACTAAACTTTGACTCGACAACCAGCGTAGAAGAGATCGCGGAAGCCTTGCTGCAGAGGCTGCTTGCAGAGGAGATTACCTAGACCGCTTATCGTTGCCGACAGTACAATAACTAGTACGCACTTTGGGGGCAGCACATGGCCGATCGCATCGAACGGGAAATCGAAGAGATTCTCAAGAAGATCGAGCACTTCCCGGATCGCAAGTCCGGCCGTCCGCCGCCGCGCCGCCAGGGACCTTCCGGCGGCGGCGTCATCCAGAGATGGCTGGCGCGAGTCTCGCTACGCAAGGTGATGATGTGGGCGCTGTTCGCCGTCATCGTTGCCTTCTTCCTGCGCGGTGTGCCCGGCGCCTACTGGATACTCATCGGCGCCCTCGTTGTCTTCGCGACGGCGTTCGTCCTCTCGACCCGTGGCGGCCCCTCGACGGGCGGCTACGAGAAACGCTGGCGCGGTCAGCCGCTTGACCTGTCCGGCCCTGGCTGGCCCAACCGCATCAAAGCATTCTTGAAAGGTAAGAAGCGCGCCTGAAGATTGGCTATCTCAGGCTGACGGCGGCAGGGGCCGTCGTCGTGGGCGGGGTGGAGGCAGGATGGGTTCGATAAGCCTCAAGAGGCTCTGGGTATTTCTTGCGCTCGCCGCGTTCTTGCTCGCGGCCTGCAACGGCTCGTCCTCGCCTGCTCCTACCGCCACCGCTACCAGCGCCGCTCTCCCCACCGCCATCGGCGAGCCCTCGGCAACACCGTCGCTCGCTCCCACCACACAACCAACGCCGGCCACCGGCGCCCGCGAACCGAGCGGCGCGCGCATCCTCGATGACGTGATCACGCTCTCCGTCGGGCCGCGCAGCAGCGCCACGGAGCTGGAGCGCATCGCCGCCGGCGAAATCGCCGACCGCCTGCGTGGCCTCGGCTACGAGGTGTCGATCCAGGAGTTCAGCGTCGGCAACGAGCAGGGACGCAGCTCCATCCTCAACGTAATCTCACCCGAGGCACGCACCATCCCCACGCTGCCCCTGGCCAACAGCCCGACAGCCACCATCCAGGGCAACGTCGTCCTCGTACCCGGTATCGGCGCGCCGGACGACTTTCCGGATGAGGTGGCGGGCGCCATCGCGCTGATCGAACGCGGCACGCTGTTCTTCCAGGAGAAAGTGCAGAACGCGGCAGCGGCCGGCGCTGCCGCTGTCATCATCTACAACAACGAAGCGGGCACGTTCTTCGGCAGCGCCGAAATCGTGCCGTTGCCGGCCGTCACGATTTCGCAGCTCGAAGGTGAGAAGCTCGTCGCCGCCTTGCAGAGCAGCGACATCGTCGCCGAGGTCGGCGTCGGCTCGCTGAGCGACTCGATCTCCCGCAACGTCATCGCCAAGCCTCCCGGCGTCGAGTGCGAAACGATCTCCGGTGGCCATTACGACAGCGTCCCTCAGGCTCCAGGCGCCAGCGACAACGCGAGCGGCACCGCAACCGTGCTGGAGATCGCCGCCGTCCTCATGGCGAACGGTGGCGCCGGTAACAACTGCTTCGTCCTGTTCGGCGCCGAGGAGCTCGGTCTGCTTGGCAGCCGTTACTTCGTTTCCACGCTGAGCCAGGAGGAGAAGGACCGCATCAAGGCGATGCTCAA
>DASTLN010000143.1:0-3224 GCA_035714925.1 Dehalococcoidia bacterium
AACCTGCGACTTCTGCTCGTCCAGCTTGCAGATCTGCGTCTGCCCAGCGATAACGTCGCGGAGTCCCGGCCGGTGTTCTGCCCTCTCGCTCATGAAGCCCTTCCCCTCGGTCGTCAAGTATTAAGCCTCTGGTATGCGGAGGCAATCCGCATTGCCCGGCGTTACTCCGCGTTGCCTGACCGCAGCCAATCGATGTAATCCGGGAACGACTTCTCGGGCAGGTACTCCGGTTGGTAGCCCGTGTCGGCCTTGATGCGGCCGATGTCCATGTGGACGGAGCCCGGGCTGGCCGGGTTGCGGCCTTCCTTGAGGAAGTCGCCCTTGAACCTCGGGATCACCTTCTGAATCTCGGAGACCATCTGGCCGGGTGTCGTCGAGCGGCCGGTGGAGACGTTGTAAATCGTGTGATTGAGCTTGTCGGCCTGCATCACCATTGCGATGCCGCGGCCGCAGTCCTTGACGTAGGTGGCGTCGTAGCCGTCCTCGGCGTAGGTGTCACCGCGCAGAACCGGCGGCTCACCTTTGACGGCGGCGTGGACGAGTCGAGAGGGCAGGTTCGCCATCGAGTGGTAGAGCGGGCCGTAGATACCGGCGATCCGCAGCATGACGACGTCAATCTGCGTCCGGTCCCTGTAGTAGTGGCCGATAATTTCGAAGCACTTCTTCCAGGTGCCGGTGGGGCCGCCGCCGAACGTGTTCAGGCGCATGTCCTCGCGGTTGACGCCGTCCTCATAGACGCCGGCGTAGACGGCGGTGGAGCTGCCGAGCCCGATGCGGCTGCACTCCCACTCGCGGCCGGCCTCGAGGATGTTGATCAGGCCCTGCATGTTGACCGTGAAGTCCTCGAGCGGCGTCAGCGCGCCGAGGCCGGGGACGGCGAGGTGCACGATCTTGTCGATCTTGTGCGTGCGGCCGATTTCCATTAGCCGGTCCTTGTCGGTGACGTCCAGCTGCTCGACCTTGGCGCGCTTGCCCAGCTCGTCCTTGATGAAAGGCGGCTCGCGATTGACGCGATACTGGGTCAACACGAGGTCCTCCCCCAGGTCGAGGAAGTGCCGTGCCGCGTGGAGGCCGATGAATCCGAGGCCGCCGGTAATCAGTGTCGTCATGTGTCGCAGCTCCTGACTGGTCGCGCGGGGCGAGTGCCACAATAACGCAATCGTCATGGCTGATGCAGCGCCCAGCCGACAAACGCGCCTGCGACTACGGCGCCGGACTGGCGGTGACGAAGAGCAACAGGTACTTGCAGGGGTCGTCCAGATCGCCCTCTACTGTGTTCGTCACCTTGGCGAGAAGGCCCTGCTGGTCGAGGATCCATGACTTGCCGGGGCCATCTTCGCGGACACTGGTCTGCAGGATGACGACCGGCTGCCGCGGGACGTCATCCGGGTCCTCCGCGTTGATAATCGACTCACCGGAGTCGGTGTCGGCGAGGTAGAGCCCATCGACCACGAATCGCAGGCCCGTCAGCTCCTCGCCGGTGGCGCGGTCGGTGCCGTCGATGACGATTTCGTCGCCGATATCCAGGTCTTGCAGGCTAAGAAAGAGGCCCGGTGCGCCGAGCCAGCGGCTGTGGCCGAAGATCCATGCCTTGTTCTCCAGGCCGTCCAGGACGTCTTCCGGCGTAGCGATGCCCTGGTTGGGTACGGTGACGGTTTCGGTCTCCTCTGAATCACGGTCCGGGCAGCCCGGCGGCGGCACATAGACGTAGGGGATCGTCTGGCTACCCTGCACGTCGGCGTCGATATCGATGGATGGCACGACGAGGCGAGTGGCGCGGATGTCTCGTCGTACCAGTTCCGGCGTGGCGGTCGGTTCGGGTGTCGAGGTGGCTGCCGGGCTGGGCGAAGGCAGCGGCGTCGAGGAGGCCGCTGGTGTAGGGGTAGAGGACGGGCTGTCGGAGCTACACGCCGCGGCGAATATCAGGGGCACAAGGACGGAACCAAGTATTAGAAAACGCACGATCCTATGTTACGGAGTCGCGGGTCAGGGTGAAGGCACCAGTTATACAATGAGGCGCCCCGCCTGAGACGCTTAGACCGGAGAACGACGTGAAGAACCAAGTACGGCTTGAGATTGAACGCACCGAGAGCTTCGCCGGCGGCGTTGAGTTTGACGGGACCGGACCGTACGAGCGCCTGTTGGGCAAGGCGTATTTCGCGATCGACCCGGACGAGCCTGACCTGCCCTACATCTGCGACCTCGACCTGGCGCCGCGCAACGCGGACGGCCTTGTCGAGTTCTCCTGCGTTGTCGACATCGTCAAGCCGGTCGATCCCAGCAGGGGCAGCGACAAGGTCCTCTACGAGTTCTCCAACCGCGGCGGCCGCGGCGCCTTCCGCTACTGCGACAGCGTGGGGATGGACCTGACGAAGCCCGCGTACGCTGGTCAGGGGTTCCTGCAGCGACACGGCTACACGGTCGTCTGGTCCGGCTGGCAGGGCGACCTTATCGACCGCGGCAGCAACGTCATCGCGTTCCTGCCGGAGGCGAAGCAAGACGGAAAGCGTCTGCGCGGTACCGTGCGCCAGGAGTTTATTGCGGGCGCGCCGGGCATTCTCTCGATGGGCGTCAGCGAGGGTGCCGAGCGCGGCATCGACGTCGAGCCGTACCCTGTGCTCAACCGCGCTACGGCCACGCTCACGGTTCGGGAGCACGAGCGCGATGATCGCATTCCGGTCGCGGATGGCGAATGGGACCTCGCGAAGGCGGAGATGAAGGACGGGAAGCTTGAGGTCATGCCGTCGGACGAGCACCTTCACCTGAAGAAGGGCTTCAAGCCGGGCTGGATATATGAGCTGATCTACGAGACTGAAGGTTCGAAGGTCATGGGCCTCGGTTTCCTCGGCGTTCGCGACCTGATGTCATTTCTCAAGTTCGGCGACGTGGACTCCGCGGGCAACGACAACCCGCTGGCAGGGCACGTCCAGCAGATGTACGGCTTCGGTATCTCGCTCAGCGGCCGCGTTGTGCGGCAGTACATCTACGAGGGCTGGAACCTGGACGCCGAGGGCCGCAAGCTGTTCGACGGCGTCCACACGCACATCGGCAGCGGACGTTTGTTGTACAACCAGCGTTTCGCGCAGGTGGGCCGCTACCCGCGGCAGCACGAGGAGCATCAGTGGCCTTCGGAGCGCTATCCGTTCACCTTCACCGCCGTACCCGACCCGTTCTCGGAGAAGAACGAGGGCTTGCTGCAGCGGCCGGATACCGACCCGCTGATC
>DASTLN010000144.1:0-8243 GCA_035714925.1 Dehalococcoidia bacterium
TTCACAGAACAGGCCGTCTTTTTCCGGTTTCAGCGTGCGGTAGTTGATGGTTTCCGGCTTGGTGACCTCCCCATAGGACCACGACCTCACCTGCTCAGGTGAAGCCAGGGAAATGCGTACGGCGTTGAAGTCGTTGACTTCCAGCAGTGCCACGAACGATTCCTCCCTTGTCTCTTACCGCAAGCTATGCGGCCTTCCCTCATAGAAGGCCGTGCGTTGTTTCCTTCCCGGTTCGCCGGGAAGGAGGCGATGTTGGTTAGACGCGCTCGCCGAGGAAGTCCTCGGACTCGAAGCCGGTGAGGTTGATGCCGATCTGCGGCACGTCCTCACCGCCGTCGTCGGCGAACATGACCTGCTCCTCGTCCTCGTTCAGCACCTCGACGGCGAGGCCGAGACTCTGCAGCTCCTTGACGAGCACCTTGAACGACTCCGGGATGCCGGGCTCGAGCACATCGTCGCCCTTGACGATCGCTTCGTAGGTCTTGACGCGACCCACGACGTCGTCGGACTTGACGGTGAGCAGCTCCTGCAACGTGTGTGCCGCGCCGTAGGCTTCGAGTGCCCAGACCTCCATCTCGCCGAAGCGCTGGCCGCCCATCTGCGCCTTGCCACCCAGGGGCTGCTGCGTGATCAGCGAGTACGGACCGGTAGACCGGGCGTGGATCTTCTCCTCCACCTGGTGCACCAGCTTCAGCATGTAGATCTGACCCACCGTCACCGGCTGGTCGAAGGCTTCGCCCGTGCGGCCGTCGTAGAGGAGCTGGCGCCCGAAGATCGGCGCCGCGAGACGCCGCCGTATCGCGATGTCTTCAGCCAGCTTCTCGAGGTCTTCGACGCTGGCCGTCTTCTTGAACTTCTCGCCGATGCCCTTGAGCCAAATCTCCTGGCTGGCGCGCTTCGCCTCGCCCTGCAGCGACTCGTCGAACACCTTCTGGAACTCGTACCCGTTCTTGGTCAGGTACTCCTCCATGGCCGGGATGTCCAGGTTCTCCCCCCAGGCCGGCGTTTGGGCGCTGAGTCCGGGCTCCAGGGCGTCTGCCTCGGCGGCAAGCCATGCCCTCGCCAGCGCGTCTTCGATGCTGATGTCGTCAGCGCCGTCGAACACCGGCGTGATGGCGCGGAAGCCAAGTGCGTTGGCCGCCCAGCCGAGGTGCGTCTCCAGCACCTGACCGACGTTCATTCGGCTCGGTACGCCGATCGGGTTGAGGATGATGTCGACGGGCGTGCCGTCGGCGAGGTAAGGCATGTCCTCCACGGGCAGGATGCGGGCGATGACGCCCTTGTTGCCGTGGCGCCCTGCCATCTTGTCGCCTTCCGATACCTTGCGCTTCTGCGCGATCGAGACGCGGACCAGCTGGTTAACGCCTGCCGGCAGCTCGTCGTGGTCTTCGCGGCGGAAGACACGCACGTCGATCACCTTGCCGTGCTGGCCGTGCGGCACGCGTAGCGAAGTGTCCTTCACCTCACGCGCCTTCTCACCGAAGATGGCGCGCAGCAGCTTCTCCTCCGCGGTCAGCTCCGTCTCGCCCTTCGGCGTGATCTTGCCGACCAGGATGTCGCCCGCCTGCACCTCCGCGCCGATGCGGATGATGCCCTCTTCGTCCAGGTCCTTCAGCGACTCATCGCCCACGTTGGGGATGTCGCGGGTGATCTCCTCCGGTCCCAGCTTCGTGTCGCGTGCTTCGATCTCGTGCTTCTCGATGTGAATCGAGCTGAACTTGTCGCTGCGTACGATGGTCTCCGAGAGGATGATCGCGTCCTCAAAGTTGTAGCCTTCCCAGCTCATGAAGCAGCACAGCACGCTCTGACCCAGTGCCAGCTCCCCGTTGTCGGTTGAGGAGCTGTCGATCAGCGTGTCGCCCGCCTTCACCTTGTCACCGATCGTGACGGCGGGGCGCTGGTTGAGACAGGTCGCCGCGTTGGAGCGGATGAACTTCATCACCGGGTAGGTGGTTTCCGTCTCGTTCTTCTTGTACTTGACCACCACTTCGCGGGCCGTGGCGCTGAGCACCTCGCCGTCACCTTCGGCGACGACGACCTGGCCGGAGTCGACCGCGACCTGGCGCTCGGTGCCCGTGCCGACCAGCGGTCGCTCGGGGCGCAGCAGAGGGACGGCCTGCCGCTGCATGTTGGAGCCCATCAGGGCGCGCGGCGCGTCGTCGTGCTCCAGGAACGGGATCAGCGACGTCGCCGTGCTGAGGATCTGCTTCGGCGAGACGTCCATGAAGTCGATGCGATCCGGCTCCATGAACTCAAAGCGCTGGCCATCGCGAACCTCGACCTCTTCCTCGAGGAAGGTGCCGGTCTCATCGATCAGGGCGTTGGCCTGCGCGATGACGAACTGGTCTTCATCGTCGGCGGCGAGGTAGTGGATCTCGGTCGAAGCGTAGGGCTTGATCTTGACGTGCTTGACGCCGAGCGGCGCCAGCTTCTTCGCCACCGCCTCGGTGACGACTTCGCCGGCCTTGGCGTATGTCTTGCGGCCTTCCATGACGTCTTCGCGGATCGTGCGGCCCAGCAACAGCTTCGAGTCAGCCGCCAGCTCCTGGATCACGCGGCGATACGGCGTCTCGATGAAGCCGTAGTCGTTGATCACGGCGAACGACGCCAGCGAGACGATGAGGCCGATGTTCGGGCCTTCCGGCGTCTCGATGGGGCAGATACGGCCGTAGTGGCTGTGGTGGACATCGCGGACGTCGAAGCCGGCGTGGTCGCGCGACAGGCCGCCGGGGCCCAGCGCTGAGAGCTTGCGCTTGTGCGTCAGCTCCGCCAGCGGGTTCGTCTGGTCCATGAACTGCGACAGCTGCGAGCCGCCGAAGAACTCCTTCATCGCCGCCACGACAGGGCGAATGTTGATCAGCGCGCTCGGGGTCGCCTGGTCGGGGTCCGTGATCGTCATGCGCTCGCGGACAACTCGCTCCATTCGCAGCAGGCCGATGCGGAACTGGTTCTGGATCAGCTCACCCACGGCACGTACTCGGCGGTTGCCCAGGTGGTCGATCTCGTCCGTGTCGCCGATGCCGTTGTTGAGCCGGATCAGCTCCGCAACGATGCCCTTGATGTCGTTCACGGTGAGTACGCGGTCGTCCAGCGCCGTCTCCAGCTTGAGACGCCGGTTGATCTTGTAGCGGCCGACCTTCAGCAGGTCGTAGCGCCGCGGGTTGAAGAACAGCGAGTTGACCAGCGTCCGCGCGTTCTCTAGCGTCGGCGGGTCGCCCGGGCGCATCCGCTTGTAGAAGTCCTCCAGCGCGCGCAGCTTGTTGCCAACCTTGACCTCGGGTGTCTCCTTCTCGACAGTCGTCGCGAGGTAGTGGTGGTCCGGGTTCACGTCGATGTCTTCGAACCACTTCAGGACGCGCTCGGCCGTCCCGAGGTCCTGGTCCTTGCTGCCTTCCTCGCTGTCGATGGCACGCAGCAGCGTCGTCACGGGGATCTTGCGCTTGCGGTCGACCTTGACTGAGATCACGTCTCGGTTCGACGTCTCGAACTCGAGCCAGGCGCCGCGGTTCGGGATCACCTTGGCGTAGGCCAGGTCGCGGCCCGTCGTCGGGTCCTTCTCGCGCGTGAAGTAGACACCTGGGGAGCGCACCAGCTGCGAGACCACGACGCGTTCGGCGCCGTTGATGATGAACGTGCCGGTGGGCGTCATGAGCGGGAAGTCGCCCATGAACAGCTCCTGCTCCTTGACCTCGCCCGTCTCCTTGACGATCAGCTCGACCTTGACCCGCAGCGGCGCCGCGAACGTCGCGTCGCGGTCGCGGCACTCGGCCTCGGAGTACTTCGGCTCACCGAAGGAGTACTCGCCGAAGCGCAGCTCCATCTTGGAGCCGGTGAAGTCCTGGATCGGAGAGATCTCGTCCAGCAGCTCGCGCAGCCCCTCACGGGTGAACCACTCGTAGGAGTCGAGCTGAACCTTGATCAGGTTCGGCATTTCCATGATCTGCGGAATGTGCGAGTACCATTTTTCCGTCGTAGGCAGGTATTCGCCAAATCGCACAACGTCTCGCGAAAGCGTCATATATCCGTCGCTCCTCAGGTGGCTCTAGAAACCGGGACAAGCTGAACTAAGGTCTGAGTCCGTGTGGGGAAATTGGGGCGGAGTGTAGTATCTGGCCAGGATGCATTTAGTATAGTGCTGGCGAATCTAGCGTGTCAATGGCAGCAACCTATGACTTTAGCACGGCCTGTCAATAGTCCAGACGCATCCTGTCACGCTCTCACGGCTCCGTATCGACCGCTAACGGTCGCGTCTCAGGCGCGAAACCGAATCGTTTCAGCACATCAATCGGCGGCCAGGCCGACGTGAACGCCGCAATCGCCGCCTCGCCTGACTCCGCCTCGCTCGCGGCCGGCAGCAGCTCAGCGACGCGCCGCGCGATCGCCGGCGCCGGGTCGAGCCACTCGACCGGCCACGCTGCGAGGCGCTGCAGCCGTTCGAGCAGCAGCGGGTAGTGGGTGCAGCCCAGCACCACGACGTCTGTCTTCTTGCCGTCCTTCTCCACGAAGCACGCCGCGATCTCGCGCTCGATCTCCGCGTCGTCCACGGCCTCGCCGCGCAGGTCTGCTTCCGCGATGCTGGCAAGGCGGGTCGAGCCCACCAGCGTCACGTCGCAGTCGGCCGCGAAGTCGCGTATCAGGGCGCGTGTGTACTCTCGTTGCACCGTCGCCTCCGTGCCCAGCACCGAGATCAGCTTGCTGCGTGACGCCGCTGCTGCCGGCTTCACGGCCGGTACCGTACCGACGAACGGCACCTCGAAGCGCTGACGCAGCGCCGGCAGCGCCACCGTCGATGCCGTGTTGCAGGCGACGATGACGAGGTCAGGCTCGTAGCGTTGGCAGACGCTCTGCATCACGGCCAGAACGCGGGCGGTCAGCGCCGCCTCTGCCATCTCGTTGTAGGGAAAGCAGACGTCGTCGGCGCAGTAGACGTAGCGCGCGCCGGGCAGCAGTTTGACCACCTCTCGATAGACGGTCAGCCCCCCGAGGCCGGAATCGTAGACAACGATGGTCGGCGCGCTCATGCCGTAGCGATGATAAAGCTACGAGTCGAGCTCTGCTTCCTCCCCGCCGGCCCTGCGTCTTGCCAGCCACGGCTCTGCCAGGCGCAACCCCGGCGCGATGGCAACGCCAAACAGCCAGGGGTCCTCGATCAGCGCGCCGGGGCCGCCCAGCATCATCAGGATAACGACGGCGCTCAGCAGCCCGGTCAGGCCCACGACGGTCGGGCTCGCTGCTTCGGTCCGCATCGACTCGGTCACGATGTCCCATGCCATCGTGAAGCCGAAACCGATCCAGTACGTGATCAGGAACGGCCCTGCGAAATCCTCCCACACGTCTTCCACGAAGCCGCCTGCGCCACCCAGCAAGACGTAGCCGCCGAGCACGATAACCGGCAGCAAGATCGCCTGTGCGGCCCTTCGTATCATCTACCAGCCATCCTCGATACCATGGATTCTGAACCAAGCACCGGAGTCCTACCAGATGGCCGACTTCAACCCCCTCGACCCCAGACTGCGCACCGACCCCTACGCGATCTACCGCGAGCTGCGCGAAGAGGCGCCGATCTACTGGCAACCCATGATGCAGACATGGGTCCTCACCGGCTACCAGGACATCCTCGACGTCCTGCGCGATCACGCCTCGTTCTCCTCGGAGCGCACGCGGGCGAAGAACGCGCTAGTACAGCAGCTCGAGTCCTACCGCCTCTCGTCCGGCCCGCTCGGCACGACGCCTACCATGCTCAGCATCGATCCGCCGGCCCACACGCGCATGCGCAGCCTGGCCAACAAGGCGTTCACGCCACGCGTCGTCGAGCGTAGCCGCCCCCACATCGCGGAGATCGCCAACGAGCTGCTCAACGCCCTGCCGCAGCCCGGCTCGCTCGACGTCGTCGCCGACATTGCCGTGCCGCTGCCGATGATCGTCATCGCCGAGGTCCTCGGCGTGCCGGTCACCGACCGTGAGCGCTTCAAGGCCTGGTCCGGCGACATCGCCGCCAGCCTGGGCGGGCCGTTCCAGCCGCAGGACGTGCTCGA
Organism: Dehalococcoidia bacterium; assembly: GCA_035714925.1. GTDB lineage: Bacteria > Chloroflexota > Dehalococcoidia > DSTF01 > WHTK01 > WHTK01. Next base: position 6,036 of record DASTLN010000144.1, read on the forward strand.
CCGCGCCCGCGACAGCTCAAACGCCATCGCCGGGTACTTCCGCGACCTCATCTCGAAGCGACGCGGCGAGCCGCGCGACGACCTGATCAGCGCCCTCATGGCGGCCGAAGAGCAGGGCGAGCTGCTCAGCGAGGACGAGCTGATCGCCACCTGTATCTTGCTGCTGATCGCCGGCAACGAGACGACGACTCACCTGATCGGCAACGGCATGCTGACGCTGCTGCGCAACCCCGACCAGCGCCGCCGTTTGCAGGCCGACCCTCTGCTGATCGACACCGCCGTAGACGAGATCCTGCGCTACGAGGGCAGCGTGCAGATGACCTCCCGCGTCGTCGACCACGACCTCGAGTTCCGCGGCCAGCGCTTCGAGGAGGGGCAGGTCGTGCTGCTGCTGCTCGGCGCCGCCAACCGCGACCCGGCCCAGTTCCCCGACCCGGACCATTTCGACGTCGCGCGGCGACCCAACCGCCACCTCGCCTTCGGGCAGGGGATACACTACTGCCTCGGCGCGCCGCTCGCGCTGGCCGAGGCGCAGATCGCCTTCCAGACGCTGCTGCACCGTCTCCCGGAACCTGAGGCCGCCTTCGAAGAGCCGGAGTGGGGTCAGAACTTCGTCCTGCGTGCCCTCAAGCGTCTGCCCATCACGTCACAGGTGACGGCGGCGGGCTAGCTCCCGTCATTGCGAGGAGGCTAAAGCCGACGTGGCAATCTCACGTCGCCACCACGACGCTGCACCGCAGGCAACCAGCGGCTCGGGCGCCATGGGGAGCTTGTCGAACCACGCGGCGCTACGTTCTTCGACAAGTTTAGGGTGAATTCGGTGCCACGGCGAATTGGAGGCGAACGCCCGGGTGGAGGTTGGACTTGTTCCCTGTTCCTGGTTCCTTGTTCCCATTAAGGCCCCAGCTTGCCGCTGTACTGCAACGTGGCCTCCACGACAACGCCGTCGCCAAAGTTGAGGCAGAGCCACTCGAACTCCGTAGCCACAAGGGTGCGTGAAGGCCCAAGCCAGTAGACGTAGTCGCACTGCTCGCCGAAGGGGTGCGTCTGCTCCGGCGTGCCGAGCTGCTCGTCGATCCAGGCCTGCGTCTTGCCCCGCACGCCGTAGCTCGCCGACAGGTCGTCGATCATCTTCACGCGCACCGGGTTTGACCAGTCGCCGTAGGCTTTCCACTGCACCGAATCGAAGGGCAGCGTTTCGCATTTCGTCTTCGACTCGCACTCCGTCGCGTCGGCCCACCCCTTCGTGAGCACCACGGCGACAGCGCCGAACGTGGCCCCCAGCAGCAGCGCGACCGTCACGCTCCAGAACACGGCGCGTATCAAACTCCGCATAGCAGAGGATCGGCCTCCGGGCGCCCGTTCTAGAGGGTTTTCGACCAGGTGGCGCCCCTACAGCTCAGGTCCGCCGGCCCGGCGCGAAAGCTCAACCAGGTGCTCCCAGTCGTGCTCCAGGGTGCGGCGGATCGCCTTGCGCAGGGTGCGCAGGATCTGGCCCCGCTCGAGCGACTCTCTGCGTTGCTGCGGCGTTGTCTCGCGCAGCCTTTGCGACACGATCGCCTCGACCTGGCGTAGGCCCTCCGCCAGTGGCATCTCGCCGCGTTCGCACTGGGTGCCGATGCGGCTAACCCCCGGCGCGCCCGTAATCGGCGAGACGTAGGCGCCGGGCGTGGTCAGGACGTGCAGCAGGATCGCCCTGGCCGTCCGGCCTTCCGCCGTCGCGTCCAGCGCTCCGTCGTCCTGGGCGTCTGCCCACAATGCGAGTGTCTCGCGCAGGGCGTGGAATCGGCCCGTGAACGTATCGATCTCCGCGGCGGTGACCGCGTCGAAGTCCGGCGCGAAGGTGAGGTACGGCGAGCCATTGCCCAGCCACATGCCCTCCGTGATGTGCGCCGCCACCGTCGTCGTGAATGGCGCGTCCGGGTCGACGTCCTCGCCGGCGCGCTGTAGAAAGCGCAGATAGGCGCGTATCGCGTCCGGGGCCGCTGCCAGCGCGTCCTCGGTGGTCGGGCCGCCGTTGTTGCAGCCCAGCAGGTCGAGCACGTGGACCATCGTCTTGCGCCGCTTCGGCCCCGATTCCAGGTAGAGGGCGTATTCAGTCACGAGAGTCGCTTCCTACTTGGCCACCCACGGCCCGACGCCCGTGTAACGCTTCGGCGTGATTCGCGTGATGTATCCAGCGGGCGGCGGCGCGTCGCCGGGCGGGAA
>DASTLN010000145.1:0-24281 GCA_035714925.1 Dehalococcoidia bacterium
AGCATCTTAGGGTAAATAGTGAATCTCCATTGAGAGGCTGCGCCCAGCCTCTGAATGGGCTTCAGGGGGGACACGATGAGATTCAGGATTATCTACGGCCTCGGATTAATGCTACTGGCAGTGTTCGCCGCGGCGTTGGGCGGTATCGGCGTCGCGACAGCTAACCCGGCCGGCCTGTTCGTCAGCAACGAGAGCTGCTCGGGCGGCCGCGTATACGCGACGTTGAACTGGACCCCGGATAGCGCCGGCCAGCAGTACGTCGACCTCTCGGCGCGGAGCGATAACTTCGCATCCTCTTACTCCACGTCAGGGCCGCTACCGTCGAGCCGGACACAGGAGCCGCTCGAGCAGCTTCTGCCCAACACGACGTACTACATGCGCGTCAGCACGCTCATCGGTACCGAGTTCCTGCGCAGCGCCATGCTCAGCTATACAACTCGGTCCTGCGGCAGTTCAGGTGGTACCGGCGGCGGCACTTCTAGCGGCAGAGCGACACCGCCGCTCCATCTGCAGGGCGCCGCATTCTCGGCGACGCAGGCGCGGTTCCAGTGGCTACCCGGCGCCGGCAACCGCTACTTCTGCCTCGACTACGCCAGGACGCTGCCCGACCTGCTGAATCGCGTTGGGTCGTGGCGCAACTCCGGCTGCAGCCCCAACCCGAGCAATTCCCTGATCGTGAGCAACCTTGCCTGCGGGGCGAACTACTTCGCCCGCGTCTGGACGCCGGCGGGAGGCGGCCTCTACAGCACACTGGTCTCGGTCCAGACCTACTCCTGTGCAAGTGTCATATCGGCGCCGACCAACCTCCTGAAGATCTTCGTGACGAAAACGAAGGCGCGCTTGGACTGGGAGGCCGGCAAGGACAACCGCTGGTTCTGCATCGATACCGCGCGAAGCCGTTCTGACCTGCTCAACCAGGGTAGCTCGTGGATGAACCACGCTTGCTGGACCACCAGCACGCAGGCGACGATCAGCGGCTTGCGATGCGAGACCGTCTACTACTGGCGCGTCTACGCCTGGAACCAGGTCTCCAATGTTCACAGCGATGTCAGTACCTTCACGACCGACGACTGCGACACGACGCAGGTGAAGGCGCCCATCGAAGACGTCGACGTCGATCGAGTGGGCAACGAGTACTTCGCCAAGATCGTCGTCGGGCGGCCGGATGCCTGCCACAGCTTCGGCTCCTATACGGCCGATACGTTTGGCAACGTCATCGAGCTGACCGTCTACAACAAGAAGGTGTCAGGTTCGTGCGCGCAGATCTACACGACGTATACGCTGACCATCAACCTCGGCAGCGGCTATGCAACCGGCGTCAGGTACATCGTCACCGTAAACGATGACGAAAGCGATACGTTCGTCGGGAACTAGCGCTTGCTATCTGAACCGAGGCCGTCCTTCACACGAAGGACGGCCTCTTCGTGCTCAGGCTCGCGTCAGGTCTTCGTCCGAGGCGAGGACGAGGTGCGTTTCGCCAAATTGCGCCGCATCCTCCATGCTCCACGGCTCCTCGGAGTCTGCCGGGCGCAGGCGCACCCCCCAGTCGCCGCCGTAGACGAGATACGCGGCCCCAGCGCTCGAGTCCTCGATGTGCACCGCATAGGCGGCAACCGGCGTGCCGTCTCCGGCGCTGGACCAGCCTGCGATGTCATGCAGCATGCCCTCGAGCTCGCCTTCGTAAATGCGGACCTGGGTCACGCGAAACGGCAGGCCGAGGTTCTTGTAAACCTGCTGCGCCATCATCGGCGTGTTGTCGTTCGCCTCCACCTCCACGTGCGTGTAGCCGGAGGGCCGGATGATCTCCATGCAGGCATGCTAATCGGTGTCATACGCGGGAACAACAAACGCCTGGCGAATCTGGGAGGAGACGCGGCTTGTAGTAGAGTGTAATACACTTTATGATGATTCCTGGTGAATTTTCAGTGGGACGAGCGAAATCTACGGCACATATTTGAGGACTCACGTCACGGCCTCACGCCAGGGATAGTGCAAGTTGTCGCAAGCGATCGGCCATTGCTGGTGCCAAACAGGCCGGGTGTCGGCAGGACCGGCTCGCACATGATGATAGGGAATGCCGCAGAAAGGAACTCGCCGGAGGGTAAGTTTTGGACGGTTATCCTTCTTGACCTTGGGGATGACCTCTGGCGACCCATCACGGGCTGGCCGAGCACGGGAAGCGAAATGAGGCTCTTCGCGGGCCGGGAGGATGATTGAGATGGCTAAGAAGGTCCCCGATGAAATGACGGAAGAGGAGCTGGCTCGTTTCTACGAGGAGAGGCCCGGTGATTTGTCCCTCTGGGATAAGACACGCCGAATTCGTGTTAGACGAGGAAGTCCGTCCACGGTATTCACCCTGCGGCTGGCACCTGAAGAGCTCGACCAGCTCTATCGAGCATCCGCAACCCAGGGAGAAACAATGAGCGAGTTCATACGTAAAGGCGCGTTGGCACGGGCTGCGACACTGCAGAAGCGGTCCAGACCGGATCGAGCTCAGACAGCTTAGACCCATCAGGAGAAACACGTCCCGCTTTAGTTAGCTAAGGAATCACCATGTCCCTGACCACGCTGCGAGAGTCGATCCGCGCCACAAGAGACGTTATCTATATGAATACCGGCTTCACCGGGCCGTCACCGGAGCCCGTCCTGACCCGGATGCGCGAGGTGTTCGAAAAAGAAGCGTCGGTCGGGCCGGCCAGCGTTGAAGGTCTGGCGCAATCCCGCGCGATTAGTGAGGAAGCGCGGCAGGTCGTGGCCTCGCTGCTCAACGCCGGCGTCGATGAGGTCGCCGTGACGCACGGCACCACCGAGGGCCTCAACCTCGCGATCTACGGCCTCGACTGGCAGCCCGGCGACGAGTTCGTCACCTGCAACCTGGAACACCCCGCGCTGGCGACGCCTGGCAACGTCCTGGAAGAACGCGGCGTCACCGTAAAGCGCGTCGAAGTGCCGGCTAACGCCGGCTCAGGCGAAGCGCTGGAGCTGCTTTCCTCAGTCATGACCCCGAGAACCAAAATGGTGGCGCTGAGTCACGTGCAGTACTCCTGCGGCCTCAAGCTGCCGGCGAAGCAACTGATCGAGGCGGCGCACCGCAACGGCGCCCTCATCGCGCTCGACGGCGCCCAGACAGGCGGCCAGCTGAACATCGACGTCAAGGCGCTCGGTGTCGACGTGTATTCAATCTCGGGGCAGAAGTGGATGCTGGGCCCCAACGCGACCGGCGCAGTTTACATAAGTTCGGAAGTCCAGCGCAGCCTGTCTCCGCTATTCACCACGCATGCTGTGGCGGACGCCCGCGCCATGCCTGCCGACGGTCCCGGCGGCGGCAACCCGATGATGCGCTTCCGGATCGCCTCGCAGAGCCCGGCCCTGACGGCCGGCTTCATGACCGCCATCAAGCTGCTGCAGGACATCGGCATGGACGAGGTCGAGGCGCATTGCAACGCCCTGGGCGACCGTCTGCGGCAGGGTGCAGCTTCGATCCCGGGCTGCGGCGTCACGGGACCAACGATCGGTGATGCCACGTGTGGCCTGACGGCCGTCACCGTGGAAGGCTGGGAGCCGCGTCAGCTGGTCGAGGCAATGTGGGAGCGTTGGCGCATCGCCGTCCGCGCCGTCAACTTCCCGCCGGCGATCCGCTTCAGCACCGCGCCCTTCAACACGGAGACGGAGGTCGACAAGGCACTGGATGCGCTACAGACCCTGGCGTCGGAGACGCCACCTCCCGTCACGGGCTGAGAATCACGGTTGGAGGTTCCACGAGATGACTGACGAAGCTAGGGAGCAGGCGGTTCGCGGCGCGACGCAGCGCTGGCTCGAAGCCACGGTGCGAGCCGACGCCGATGCCCTCGATGAGCTGCTCGAGCCGAACTACACCTTTACGCACGCGACAACCGCGGTCACGGACACCCGCGAAGAGTGGCTCGAGTCCTTTCGCTCCGGCAACCGCCGCTACAAGCGCTGGGACATCTCAGACGTTGCCTTGACGCTCTACTCCGGCGCCGCCGTCATGATCGGTCGCGGTCATCAGGAGATTGTGCGCCCGGACGGATTGATCAACCTCGAAACTTGCTTCATGAACACCTGGATAGAACGCGACGGCAGGTGGCGGCTGGCCGCCTGGCAGGCCACGCTGGTTCCCAACTCGCGTTAGGCGGAACGCTCCACACCCTTGGACGGCTTCAAGGTCGAAAAACCTGGGACCAGGAACGAATGAAGTACTGTTCGACGCTGAATGTATCGCGATACAATACGCTTCGCCTGAACGTACTGCCTCTCTTGAATCGAGGAGGACCGCAATGACTACAGCGATAGAGACCAAATACGACGTCGGCGGCGTGCTGCTCGACCGGCCATTCAAAATCCGGCGCCTCGGCCACTTCGGCTTCAACGTCGTCAACATGGAGGCCTGCCGTCACTTCTACGTTGACCTGCTCGGCTTCAAGGTCTCGGACGTTGCCGATATGGCGTCGCGACTGAGCGATGAGCAGAAGGCTGGTCTCACAGACCTGACTCCCGGCGTCTTCACACGCCACAATACGGATCACCACACCTTCGTCCTCTTCAACAAGCAGGTCATGGACACCTTCCGCGGCGAAGAGTCGAAGATCACGATCAACCAGATCACGTGGCAGGTTGGCAGCCTCGAAGAAGTGGGCGGCGCGGCGAAGTTCTTCACCGAGCGCGGCGCCAAGCTGCAGCGCGTCGGTCGCGACATGCCGGGCTCCAACTGGCACTCCTACGTGTACGACCCCGACGGCCACGTCAACGAGCTCTATTACGGCATCGAGCAGGTGGGCTGGGATGGCTACAGCAAGCCGCGTTCCATGTACCACCGCGGCTTCCGCGAGGCGCCAGAGCTGCCGCAGATCAACGAGTTCCAGGAAGTCCAGGACGCCATGGCCGCCGGCGACGACCTGCACGGCTATCGCTATGTCGACGAGCTGGAGCCAAAGTACAACGTGCAAGGAGTCTTGCTGCCGCGGCCCTTCAAGATCACACGCATCGGTCCAGTCAGCATCTTCGTCGAGGACCTCGACGTCTCAGAGGCCTACTACCGCGACATCCTGGGCTTCAAGACAAGCGAAGAAACCACGATTGACGGCGAACGCATTGCCTTCATGCGCAACAACACGGAGCACCACTCCCTGGCGCTGTATCCGATGGACCTGCGCGACAAGCTGGGCATGAGCCCCCACACCACATCCATGTCCTTTGGCGTGCAGGTGGCGAACTACCGTCAGCTCAAAGACGCCTGCGACTTCCTGGAGCAAAACGGCGTCCGCGTCGACCGCAACCCGCCCGCCGCGACGCGCCCCGGTATGAACTACGTCGCCCACGCCTTCGACCCGGACGGTCACTGCGTCCAGATCTACAGCTACATGGAGCAGGTCGGCTGGGACGGCAAGGTAAAGCCCGCCAGCCAACGCCGGCCCATCGAGGCCAAGTGGCCCGAGACGCTGGAAGCCATGCCGGACAGCTTCGAGGGCGAGCCCTACCTCGGCCCCTGGGGGTAGCACCGAAGGAAACTGCAAAGAGCGGCCTCCTTTGGGTGAGGCCGCTCTTCTATTTGAAACCAGGGAACGCGCCCAGCCTGCTTTCTGTTACCTGCTATCTGCCGGCACCGGCCGCTTCACCCGTACGCCTCCGAGTAGTACCGCCATTCAGAGCTGGGGACCCGCGGCTTGTCCCCCGGCTGCCGTACGTCGGCTGGCAATCGGTCCAGGATGTCGCGCTTGTCATCCTCACTGATCGGGACGGCGCCACCCAGGAGGTCGGCCTTGAACTGAAGCTCGGCGAGGTCGTTGAGGTGGATCACGTTCAGCGTCGCCTCCTCCACGGTTGCTCCCGCGCTGGTGATGCCGTGCGCCCGCATCAAGCAAATGCGCGCTGTTCCCATCGCGCTCGTCAGGTTTCCGCCTCGCTCTTTGCTGTTGATCAGGATGCTGCGGGGGTAGGTCGGTATCCCTGCGTCTACCATGCGCAGCACCGCCGGGTTGTACGCACCCACGATCGGCAAAATCGGCTTGTTCGCGATCGTGTACGCCACGATGTTTGGTGGATGGATGTGGATGACGCTGTTCAGTTCGGGACGCGCGCGCAATACCTCGGTGTGAATGAACACCTCGGCAGGTCGCGCCAGCCCGTCCCGTCCCTCTACCAGGTTCCCGTCCATGTCGATGACCGCAAGGTCGCTTGCCGTCGTGTAGCTCAGAGGCGCTTCATCCGGCCCCCGCGCCTTGACGAGGACGAGGTCCGAGCCCGGAACGCGCACGCTGACGTGGCCGTTGGGCTCCCTCGTCAGGTGCAGCCGTCCGATGATCCGGCACGCCTTCGCCAGTTCTTCTTTGAGTTCATCCAGAACAGCCACACTTCACCTCCATATCGCCTGATCTACCTTGGTGCAGAACTTATCAGGCTGCTGTCACCCTTAGAAGTGTCCCGCTGCGTGCGGCGCGAGTCGTCCCCGCGTGTCCGTAAGCTGACGTGGTCCTAAACTGCACTCGTCAATGATTTAACGATTTTCCTGCCTGGAGGAACCGCGATGAAGAACAGCGCTGAACGAATCATCTGCACACACGCGGGCTCGTTGCCGCGTCCGGACGCGCTGGTGCCGATGATCATGGCCCGCTCCCGCGGCGATGCTTACGACAAGGCTGCCCTCGAGAAGCTACTTTCTGCCTCCGTGCAGGAAGTCGTCGACATGCAGGTCTCCTGCGGCCTCGATAGCGTCAACGACGGCGAGCTGGGCAAGACGAACTTCACGAACTACGTCCGCGAGCGCCTCGGCGGCTTCGTGACTCGCGAGCTCCAACCAGGCCGGCAGTCCCTCCAGATGAACATCTCCGCCCGTGACATGGTGGACTTCCCGGAGTATTTCGAGAACCACGACTTCTTCGGCCGCCCTCGCACGCCGGGCGCTATCTTGCCCGGAGGTGTCGCCGCCGGCGCCGCCACAGAGTCCGTCTGCGTCGAGCCGCTCACGTACGTAGGGCACGAGTACGTGCAGGAGGACATCCGTAACTTCAAGGCGGCGTTGGCGAAGCACCCGGGTATTGAGGGCTTCTTGCCGGCCAACTCCCCCGGTACGATCGAGCACTGGCTGCGCAACGACTACTACAAGAGCGATGAGGAGTTCGTCTTCGCCATCGCCGAGGCCATGCGCGAGGAATACAAAGCGATCATCGATGCCGGCCTCGTCCTCCAGATCGACGACCCGGACCTGCCGGACGGCTGGCAGATGTTCCCTGAGATGAGCGTCGCCGGCTATCGGAAGTACGCCCAGATGCGTGTCGATGCGCTGAACCATGCGCTGCGCGACTTTCCGGAAGACCAGATCCGGCTGCACGTCTGCTGGGGCAGCGGCCACGGTCCGCACACCCACGACATCCCGCTGAAGGACATCGTTGGCGTCGTCTTCAGCGTCCGCGCCGGCAGCTACTCCATCGAGGCCTCGAACGCGATGCACGAGTGGGAGTGGGTCGTCTTCGAAGACTTCAAGCTCCCGGAAGGAAAGACCCTGGTACCCGGCGTCGTCGGCCACGCCAGCCACTTCGTCGAGCACCCGGAGCTGGTCGCCCAGCGCCTCATCCGCTACGCCAACCTCGTCGGCCGCGAGAACGTCCTCGCGGGAACGGATTGTGGCCTGGGCGGCCGCGTCGCGCATCCAAAGATCGCCTGGGCCAAATTCCGCGCCATGTTCGAGGGCGCCAGGCTCGCGACGCAGCGCCTCGGGTAGCCATGATCTGCTCGGAACGCGGAGAGGCCGTCCCAACGGGACGGCCTCCTGGTTTGTTTTCCCGGCTCGGTGCTTGGAGCCGAGCCGGGTGAAGGGATGTAACAACATAGGGACAGAATCTTCCCTAGCGTCACCTAACTAGGCGGGAACAGAGCAACCTGGGCTCTCCTCCCGCTGCCCGAGGCGTCTTATGCCTCGCCGAACCACCAGTACTTCATCCACGCGCTGGAGCCGTTGTAGTTGTCGCGTGGCATCTGAGCGTTCTTCAGCGTCGGGTCGAGGAAGTACGTCAGCTGTCCGGTAACGCCGGACGAACTCAATATTTCTTCGACCAGGGCGTCCTCAAGCGAGCGGAAGAGCGCCTTGCGAGCCTCCGTGTCAAACTCCTGGAGTTGCTTTGTGACGAGGTCATCGACCTCTGGGATGTTGCTGTAGGACTCGTTGAACGTCGGCGGCTCCAGCACCGCGCCACCGCCGTAGTACTTGCGGTAAATCGCGATACCGAGGTCGGGCAGCGTCGCCGTGACGTTCGGGCCCCACTTCAGGTCGTCGTAGGTGCCAACGAAGCGCGGGCCGAACTGGCCGAAGGTCTCCTCGATCTGAGTCAGGTCGAAGAGGCCGTTACTGCGCAGCTGGGTCGCGATCAGCGTGATCTCGTCGACGAACTTCTGGCCGATGACCGTGGAGTTCCAGTGCGGGATGTCGGCCTTGAACGGCAGCGTTACGTTCGCGGCGCTAAGCAGCTTCATCGACTCTGCCACATTGAGCTCGTAGAGGTCCGCGCGAGGTAGGTCCTCCGGGCCGCGGAAGCCCCAGGCAGTGCCGGAGCGAGAAAGCTGCTGGTCGGGCTGACCCTCGCCTTCGGTGACGTTGTCGATCAGGATCTGCCTGTCGTAGCCCATTGAGAAGGCGTGGCGGACGCGCTTGTCGCTCCAGGGCGCCTTGTCGGTGCGGAAGTAGATCTGGCCGGACCCGGCGCGCGGGTACTGGAAAATCTGGAGGTCGTCGCGGGCGGACTTAATGCGCTCGCGCTCCTCAGCCGGGAACCAGTACGTCACGTGCGTCTGTCCGGAGATGATGTCGGCGACTTTCTTCTCCGAGTCCGAAGTACCGAGCTTGTCGATCGTCTCGAACCAGCCGGCACGGGCGCTATCCCAGTAGTTGGCGTAGCGCTTGTAGCGCATGACGGTCGGCGGCGAGTACTCGACGAACTCATAAGGACCAGAGCCGAGGAACGAGTTCTCGGCCGCGCCGCTCTCGTGGTGCTCGCGGTGCAGCACGCCGGCCAGGTTCTTGCCTGCCAGGGTCTGCAGGATGTCGGCGTTGACCTGGTTGAGGTGCAGCACGAGCGTCGTGGCGTCGGGCGCGTCAACCGAGTCCAGGTACGCGAAGTCGCCTTTATTCGCGGACTCTTCGGCGAAGGCGAGCGTGTCGTATGTCCACTTGAAGTCTTCCGAGGTAACGGCCTTACCGTCGTGGAAGGTGGCGCCTTCGACGATCTTGAAGGTAACCGTCAGCTTGTCGGGCGATACCTCCGGCAGGGCCTGGGCCATGCTGGGGATAACGTCGTTACCGATGCCAGGGTAATCCGGCGTACCGTAAGCGAAGTGCATCAACCCGTCGTGGGTCATGCTGGCCATCTGGTTGACACCGGCGTTGCGGGCCTTGATCAGTTCAAGACCGCCACCCGGGTCGCCGTACTGCTGCCAGACCAGGTTGCCGCCGACCTTGGGGCCGGTATCCGCGGGTGTCGTACCACCGCTGGTCCCGCCGCTGGTGCCGCCAGTGGTCCCGCCGGTCGTCCCGCCCGTGGTGGAACCGCCGTCGTCGTCGTCACCGCCACCGCAGGCCGCGAGGAACGCAGCGGCCGCTGCTGTGGCGCCCGTGGCGGCGACTGCACGCCTCCTGGTGAGACGCCTGTTGAGTACCTTGTCCCAGTAGTTTTCGCTCATGTATCCCTTCCTTGAGCTCATGCGCTCATCGCTTTATGCCCAACCGGGCATCGTCAAGGGCTGCCGCTTGCGTCCCTTCACCTCCCCATGGATTCTCAGGATCAATCGATCGATCCAATCCACGATATGAAGAAAACCTATTGAGGCCGCAAGGGCCTGTCAATTGAAGCTTGTGCTGACCGATTAATTACCGGATTGAAATTTCAGGGTGAAGAAGGTTTGAATTGGCCGTGTCGACGGCGCGCATGTTTGGAGTCAGGTGAGGTGAAGTCAAGCCTGCCCCTTTTTTCCTGAGAGAACTGCTTGACATTAGAACAGGTGTGCGTATACTGCGTCCCGAACATGCTTGCTAAAGTCTACTCAGCCGCTGTCGTAGGCCTCGAAGGCCAGCTCATCGAAGTAGAGGTGGACCTTCTGCCCGGTCTGCCGAGGGTTAACGTCGTCGGTCTGCCGGACACGGCGGTGCAAGAGGCGCGCGAGAGGGTACGCTCCGCTGTACGCAACTCCGGTTGCGTCTTCCCTAATCGCCGCATCACCGTCAGCCTCGCCCCGGCCGACATCCGCAAAGAAGGCCCCAGCTTCGACCTGCCAATCGCGGTCGGCGTCGTTATCGCCTCGGAACAGGTGGTGGCCGACACGGCGCGCTGCCTGTTCCTCGGCGAGCTGTCGCTGGATGGTCGGCTGCGTTCAACGCACGGCGTCCTGCCTATGGTGAGTCTTGCGCGCGACGCTGGACTGACCCAGGTCTACGTACCGGCCTGCGACGCGGCAGAGGCAGCCCTGGTCGAGGGTGTCGAGGTCTATCCTGTCGAGACACTTGCGGCGCTGATCCGCCATCTCGCCGGCGCCGACCCCATCGAGCCCTTCATGCGCACCGGGCCGCCCTTCGCAGAGGCCGCGCCCTACGAGGGCACCGACTTCGCCGAGGTGCGCGGTCAGGAGCACGTCAAGCGTGCGCTGGAGGTCGCGGCGGCGGGGGGCCACAACCTGCTGATGGTCGGGCCAGCCGGGGCCGGCAAGACGCTGCTGGCGCGCGCACTGCCATCAGTGCTCCCGGCCATGGCGCCGGACGAAGCACTGATGGTCACCCGCATCTACAGCGTCGCGGGGTTGCTGGCCCGGGACGTACCCTTGATCACTCAGCGGCCCTTCCGCGCGCCGCACCACACCGTGTCTCAGGCCGGCCTCGTCGGCGGCGGGCGTCAGCCGCGCCCCGGCGAGATCAGTCTCTCGCACCGGGGCGTCCTTTTCCTCGACGAGCTGCCGGAGTTCGGACAGCAAACCCTGGAGGTCCTGCGTCAACCTATGGAAGATCACCTGGTGACGATCAGCCGGGCGCAGGGTTCGGTGACGTTCCCGGCCAACTTCATGCTGATCGCCGCGATGAACCCCTGCCCGTGCGGCAACTACGGCGATCCGATCAAGGCCTGCGTCTGCGCCGAGTCGACCGTTTCGCGCTATCAGAGGCGCATTTCAGGCCCGCTGATGGACCGCATCGACATCTTTGTCGAAGTGCCGCGCATCGACTACGAAAAGCTGGCGTCGTTGGAGCCGGCGGAATCGTCCAGCAACGTACGCGCGCGGGTCGATGCGGCGCGCCAGCTGCAACGGGAGCGGTTCGCCGAACGCGCGGCGCAGTGCAACTCCGAAATGTCTCCGGCGGATGTGCGCGACTTTTGTCAGGTCGAATTGACGGAGGACGTACGCTCATTCCTCAAGTTGGCGACCACCCAGTTGTCATTGTCAGCGCGCGCCTTCCATCGCATCTTGAAGGTCGCCCGGACGATTGCCGATATATCAAATTGTCGCGAAATCACCACCGCGCATGTTGCTGAAGCTGTACAGTACCGCCAGCGCTCACGCGCTGTCTGAGTCATCAGGAGCCCCGCCCAATGAAAAGCGTCTACTTCGCTGCCCGTTACTCGCGCCGAGATGAGCTAAACGCCTATCGAGCCGAGTTGGATGCCCTTGGAATTGAAGTGACGTCACGGTGGCTCGCCACGGAGCCGCGCGTCCACTCCGAATACAGCGATGCTGACTGGCGTGAGCTGGGTCAGATCGATCAGGAAGACGTCCTCGCTGCCGATACCCTGGTCTGCTTCACTGAGCCGGACGGCGCCGGCGGTAACGGTGGGCGGCATGTCGAGCTCGGCATGGCGCTGGCCCTGGGACGACGGGTCATCGTGGTCGGCAGGCGGGAGCATATCTTCCATCATCTGCCCGAGATCGATCTGGTTGAGAGTTGGCCGGAGGCCCTACGGTTGCTGGCTCAGAGCCTCGACGCCGCCGTCGCCCGGTAAGGCGAGCCGTCTTTGCCGAGCGTCGCCACCTTCTCGCGGCCTTTGAAGGTTGCCACGCCGCTGCGGCCGCTGCGTTTCACCTTGTAGAGGGCATGATCGGCTTCATCGAAGACCTGCTTCCAGCTCAGTATGCGACGACGCTTCGGATGCAGGGCGCTTATGCCACAACTGACCGTGAGAAGCCCCAGCGGACTGCCGGCGTGCTCGATCTCGAGCGCGTCGAGTCCGCCGAGTAAGCGTCCGACGGTACTCTTCGCGCTTTCAAGCGACGTCATCGGCAGCAGGATGAGCAATTCATCGCCCCCGTAGCGATAGAGGCGATCGGACTTGCGGATTCCGCTGCGCAGATAGTCGACGACGTGTCGCAGCAGCTCGTCCCCCGCCTGGTGACCGTAGGTGTCGTTGTACAACTTGAAGTAGTCGACGTCACAAACGGCCACGGCGTAGGACGTCGAATAACGCAGGCCGGACTCGTGCGTGTACTGAAGGTCGACCTCCATCGCGCGGCGGTTGCCAATGCCGAGTAGCGGGTCTTCGTGTGCCAGCGCTCTGAGACGCTCGTTCGCCGCCATGAGATCGCCCGCGTCGATATCCGGGTCCTCGAGCCGTGCGCGCTCCTCTTCGATCGAATGAAGATGGTGCTCGGTCAGGTCAGACTGGGTCAGGAGCCCAACCAGGCGTCCCTGGCGGTCCACGACCGGAAGATGCCGCACGTTGCGCGAGCGGCAGAAGACCATAGCCTCGAAGACCGGGCGATCCTCCAGAATCGTTATCACCGGTGTGGACATGAACTCGGAAGCGGGCTGATCTCCGCTGGCCTCGCCTCGTAAGACAGAGTGGAGCACTCCTACCACGTCACGTTCGGTGACGATGCCAACCGGACGGTCGTACTCGCTAATGACGATGCAGGAGAAGGCGTTTTCGTGCATCAGGGCTACTAGCTGCTCAGCACTGGCGTCCGGCGGCGCGCAGAGCACACTGCTCGACATAAGGTCCTTTGTGGTTTGCTCCTGCATTGTCCCCTCGCTGCCAAGGGATTGCGTATCCCTTTAGTGTCTTTTCGGGAGCGGCTGGAAATTCAGCAGGCTGGACTGTAAGCCGACGTTAGTGAAATCTGTAACAGATAGCCTTGGAAATCCAGTTAGATAAGTTCACACGAGTGGGGGTAGCAGTTTGAATCGCATGGAAGCGCGTATCTGAGTTGGCTGAGGCCCGAAGCGCGCGGCTTGATAACTATCGCGCTTCTGGTCGTAGCTCTCATGTGGAAAGGAGGCCCGATAGCCGGAGAATACTCAGAAGCTAATCGACACCCACAAATCGCGGTCCCGACGCTCAGGACGCTGCAAGCAAGCTGGTCCGCCAAGGTCACCGCAAATTCTTGGAGCGACGCGCTGTCGCCGTCTCCCGTTGGCGCTGACCTGCTGATGGCTGAGCCTACGCACGATCAGGATCCGGCGCCTTCGACCCCGATCATCCGCGGCTGGGCGACTCACTACGGCGAGTCGTATCAGGGCGGCGTCTTGGGATGTGGCACCGGCTACTACAAGACGGATAACCCAGAGATCATCGCGGTCGGACCCTCCCGCTACGCCGAGTGGCCTTGCGGGACGAGGTTGCGGGTTTGCGGCCCGGCGGGCTGTATCACGGCGACCCGGCATGACGCCTGCCCCGGCTGCTCGCCCAACGTCCTGGATCTTTCGGAAGCGGGTAACAAGCTGGTCTGTGGCGATCCGCCACACACCTGCCGCGCTACGGTTCAGCTGATCGAGCTGCCGCAACCTGAGCGTGCGCCGAACACGGTGGTACGGTTGTCGAGGCCTTAGGCGTCGGCTGTTGTCGCCTCGTAGTCCGTAGCCTCGTGTGGCCCCCGTGTGGTCAGCCAGAGGAAGCCGAAGCCGAGCACGCCTGCCACCAGCGACGCCGTCAGCACGCCGAGCTTCGCCTCATCGATCAGCAGCTCGCGCTCGAAGCCGAGGTCGGTGATTAGCAGCGCCACGGTGAAGCCGATACCGCCGAGCATGCCGATGCTGAGTACCTGGGGCCACGTCGAGCCTGTGGGCATCTCACAGATGCGCAGCTTCACCGCCAACCAGGTGACCAGGAAGATACCGATCGGCTTGCCGAACAGCAGCCCGAAGAAAACGCCCTGAGACACGGGACTGCCGATCGCCGCATCGGCAGTCTCGCTCGATACGTGGACCCCGGCGTTGGCCAGCGCGAAGAGCGGCACGATGCCAAAGCTGACCCAGCGATGCAGCGCGCGCTCGAGCCGGTCGAGCGGCGCCTCCGTGCCCTGAGTAAGGTCCTCCATCTGCGCAAGGATCCCGGCCTGGATCTCCTCGTTTTCCGTCTCTTCGGCCAGCCTGAAGCGGTCGAGCAAGTCCTGGGCCGCCGTCACGAAGGTCTTCGGGTTGTAGAAATAGCTGGCTGGCGCCATCAGGCCAAGCGTCACGCCTGCGATCGTCGCGTGAATGCCGGACTGAAGCATCATTAGCCATAGCACCGCGCCCGCTGCGACGTAGACGTTGATCGTTCGGATGCCCGAACGATTCATCACGGCGATCACGACAAGCGTCAGCGCCGCCAGCCCCAGCGCCAGGAAGTTCAGATCGCTGGTGTAAAACACAGCGATGACCAGGATCGCACCGATGTCGTCCGCGATCGCCAGCGCCAGGAGGAAAACCTTGAGGCTGAAGGGTACGCGCCGGCTCAGCAACGACAGAACGCCGACGGCGAAGGCGATGTCAGTCGCCATCGGCACGCCCCATCCCTTCGCGCCCTCGCCACCCAGGTTGACCGCGGTGTAGATCAGCGCCGGCGCCGCCATGCCGCCGAGCGCGCCGGCGGCGGGCAGCAGCGCGCGCCGAACGTTCGACAGTTCCCCATGCACCAGCTCCCGCTTGATCTCGAGGCCGACGACGAAGAAGAAAATCGTCATCAGTGCGTCGTTGACCCATTCGCGCAGGTCCAGGTGGATCACGAACAGCTCCGCCTCCACAAAGAGCTCGGTATGCCAGAACTCGAGGTAGGACTCCCACCAGGGCGAGTTGGCCCAGATCAGCGCGGCAATCGCCGCGGCGAGCATGACGACACCGCTCGCGGCCTCCACCTGCATGAAGTTCTGCGCCGTCTGAAACACGCGCCGATACACGAAGTTGCGCGGGCGCGCGAAAAGCATGTGGGAGAAAGGGGAGTTAGCGTTCAATGCGACAGTGCCCAATCAGACGCGTGCATCTCTCAGACGGTATGCGGGGCGGAACTAGGGGTCAAGTGAGCTTTTTACCGCAAGAGGGTCCTGGGCTAGAATGAAACCCGCGCCCCCGTAGCTCAGTGGATAGAGCGTCGGCCTCCGAAGCCGGAAGCACAGGTTCGAGTCCTGTCGGGGGTACCACTAATCCACTTTATCTACGCCCAGACTCAGGCGGCAACTCCGCGGACGAAGGCTTGGAGCGTGGCTCACGCGACTCCTACTCGCCTAGGCACGCCTTTGCGGTGTCTTCGCAGGTCAAGCCCATGCGCACCTTTACGTCGCCGACGTGGCGAAACGGCCCGGCCAAGTTCTCCACAGTCTGCTCATCCGCGGCTTCGACGATGAAGACGACTTGGTGTTCCGGCTCGGAAGCCCAGTCACCGAGGATCGTGACCCCCATCTTCTTGGCGTTTTCGTTAGAGACGTGTTGTCGCAGCATGCGCACCATGTTCGGGTCGCGCGTCGGGCAAGTCTCGGC
The DNA here is from genome assembly GCA_035714925.1 of Dehalococcoidia bacterium. Classification (GTDB taxonomy): domain Bacteria; phylum Chloroflexota; class Dehalococcoidia; order DSTF01; family WHTK01; genus WHTK01. The sequence continues at coordinate 15,719 of DASTLN010000145.1, forward strand.
AGTGTGGCTGTGCTCGATGAGGAATAGCGGCATAGGGGAACTCCTGCTAGGTCTTGCGCCGGGGTGGCTGGCCGCCATTCTTCCGCTCCGGCGACTGCTGGTCAACAGAGCCAGGCCAATTTGCCGATTGTGGTAATGAGCGGATGAGAGCCGCGTTGTACGGAGTACAGGAAGTATTGCACCACCCAGGGATGGGGTTGTTGCCGGAAGGCATTGAGCCGTCATCCTTATTTTGGTCGCCTGGATGACGGGGAGCCTAGTGGCGAAACCGCCCGGCTTGTCTCGCGAGAGTGTGAGGCGAGCTTTTTTGTTTGGGTTTGATGGGATGGAACAATTGCCTGAGAACACCAAAAGAAGTGGAAGTCTCTACTTCTCCGAGATTCTGGCAGCGGCGCTGGCGATGTCGGCCGTCGCTGCGACGGGCATCGGCTACCTGCTGGGCACCCTTGTGTTGGCCCCCATCCCTGTGCTGTGTCAGATCCTCTTCGGCCTCGCGGGTGTGCTGGGCATTCGCGTCGCCCACAAGCGCGCTAGCGAAGTCTCTGACCTGGCTTACGACGACCAGCTGACAGGATTGCCGAACCGCCGCTATTTCGTCGAGCGCTTGTGGACCACCCTCAGCGACTACCGCAGCGGTAAGCTTCGTCCGGCTCTCCTGCTCTTTGACCTCGACCGCTTCAAAGTAGTCAACGACACCATGGGTCACCCCGCGGGCGACCGGTTGCTGAAAGAAGTGGCAGACCGCCTGCGTAGCAGCAAACGCCGCGGCGACGTCCTCGCCCGTCTGGGCGGTGACGAGTTCGCCCTGTTGGCGCTCGTAGAGTCATCCGGCGAGGCTGAAGAGATCGCGGCCGGGTTGCTCGCTGCCCTCAACCGCCCCGTCAACCTCAGCGGTCAGACGCTCTGGCCGAACGCGAGCATCGGAATCGCGCTGCCGGGCCCGCTGCGCCCTTCGCCCCAAGACCTCATGAGCATGGCGGACGTCGCGCTGTATCAGGCCAAGGCCAACGGTAAGGGGCAGTGTTTCCTCTACGAGCCCCATTCGCCGTTGCCGTCTACGCACCGCCTATCACTCGAATCAGACCTGCGCGTCGCGGTCGAAGAGGGCCAGTTCGAAATGGCCTATCAGCCCCTCGTCAACCTCGAAACGATGAGCATCGAGGGCGTCGAAGCGCTCCTGCGCTGGAACCACCCCACGCTGGGCGAGCTGCGACCCGATAGCTTCCTACCGCTGGCGGATGAGACCGGCCTCTGGCGCAGCATCAACAAATGGGTCCTCATGGAAACCTGCGCCCAGGCCAGCACTTGGCACGGCATCTTCGGGCAGCGCTTCAACGTCGGGATCAACCTATCGGCACGCCAGTTCCGTGACGTGGACTTCATCACGGAGCTAAACCAGGTGCTGAAGAAGACGGGCGCGACCAACGACTCGATCCACTTCGAGATCACGGAATCCGCGCTGATGGAGGACGAGGAAGACACGCTGCGCAACCTGGACGGCCTGCGCGAGCTTGGCTTCCAGATCGCCATCGACGACTTCGGCGTCGGCTACTCCTCGCTGAGCTACCTGCGTCGCTTCAAGGTCGACATCGTCAAGGTCGACCAGTCCTTCGTGCGTGACCGCGACCCCGTACGAACCCTGCCAATCGTCCGTTCAGTGGTAGAGCTGGCCACCGCCCTGGGGATGACCACGACCGCGGAGGGTATCGAGACGGAGGCCCAGCTTGCGCTGATCCGCGAAGCCGGTTGCACGCTCGGTCAGGGCTTCCTGCTCTCGACACCGCTGACCGCGACGCAGATCACCAAGATGCTGGCCGGCGGCCCGATTCCCCTGCCCCCGTTCGCCGTGGCGCAGGGCAAGGCGCACGATCGCCTCATCGGCACTTCGGGCCGCGACAAGCTCCCCGCATAGTCTTTATGCCAGTCCTTGAGAATTGATGGATTTGATATTCAGAAATGCCTGACGATGGCGATGCTTGAAGATGCAGGGGACTAGTTTCGCGTGGGAGGATCATGTCACAAGAACGACCAGCCCCAGCTTTCCTACTCAAGATTCGTAACCTGCTCAAGCGATTCGGTGCCGCGAGGCTCGTAGCTGCGGGCGGCGCTACCGTCTTCGCGCTGACGCTCGCCGTCGGTGCCGGTGCGGCGCCTTCACCCGTCGATCCTTTCGCAGAAGTACTCGGCCTCGGGGGCGCGCATGGAGCTGCAGTCAGTGATGCGGTCCACGATGCCAAAGTGACCGCCAATGAGGCTGGCGACCCCGTCGGCCCGGCGGTCAGCACAGCCGCCTGCCTCGCCGCACACGACCGCGGCACGCTGCCCCCGGGCGCCCAGAACGCGCCGGGCCAGCAGGACCGCGAACCCAAGGACTGCACGTCTGACGATGAAGAAGACGGCGAAGACATGGAAGAGGACGCCGCCGACGCCGACGAGGCCGAGACCGAAGATGCCGGGGAAGGGTCGGGTCATGGCGCCGCCGTTAGCCAGGCTGTCCACGACGCGAGGGCGAATCTTGAGGACGGCGAGAAGGTTGGCCCGGCCGTCAGCGAGGCGGCCTGCATGGCAGCCCACGACCGCACCACGCTACCGGAAGGTGCTCAAAACGCGCACGGTCAGGTTGGGCGCGAGCCTAAGGACTGCACTCACCCCTCAAACGCCGAGGATGGCGAGGACGAGTCCTCTTCGAATTCGGATACTGCCGGCGAGTCGAACGGCCATGGCAAGCAGACGGCCCCGGGGCAGCTGAAGAAGCAGGTCGACTAGGCTTTCGTCTTCGGCTCGAACAGCTGCAGGAACGAGAAGACGCCGAGAACTATCGAACCCACCAGTGGAACGATGATGCTCTCCAAGCTGAATGTCCCGATTGCCCACTGGTAGAGCACGCCGGCTGCGATCGAGATCTGCTGAATCAGCGCCAGCCAGAACACGGAGCGATAGTGCTCTGGGTCGCGCCAGCAGTAGAGGTACAGCAGCGCCAGCGGCACGGCCTGGAAGGTCAGTGCGAAGCCTCCCATCGCCCCGTCGAACTCGATGTCGTGAATATCGAGGAAGAGGCCGCTGTTGACGAAGACCTGCGTCAGTATCGCCAGCAGCGACCACGCGACGAGCAGGAGCAGCAGGATCCGCGGCTTCTTCCCCAACTGAACGAGTCGGTCGGCGATGAAGCGGCCCGCCGCAGCCGGTGGCGATGAGGTGGATTCCGGTTCCTGCGTCATCTCTGCCTCCACGAAAGATACCCCGGCCGGTCAATCAACCCCATCGTATACTCGAACCATGGCAGGCATTTCAATCGCGGAGTTAGTGCGCAACGGCACACTGAGCGCCGAGATGGCCGCGGTGCTCTGGGCCGCCGTCGACGAGCAGAAGTCGTTCCTCGCAGTGGCGGTCCCGCGCTTCGCTGGCAAGACTACGACGTCGAATGCCGTACTCGCGCTGCGTCCGCCCGACGTACCGGTGACACCCGTGGCCGGCGAGCGGGATATGATGCAACATCTGGCCGCAGAACGCCGCGGCGGTTACCTCACGGTCGCCGAATTCGCGCAGGCGCCGATGCCGGGCTATATCTGGGGTGAACCGGTGCGGCGCGTCTTCGAGGCGGTACACGACGGCGGCTATGCGCTACAGACGGCGCTGCACGCCCCGGGCGTCGACGCGGCGATCCAGGAAGTGACCTACGGCAACGGCGTCAGCGACGCGCACGCATCCGTGTTCAAGCTGGTCATATACATCGAGCGCTTCGGGCTTAGCCAGGACAGCTTCTGGCGCCGTATTACAGACCTCTACGAGGTCGAACGCGTCGAGAACGGCCGGCCGGTGGGTCAGTCGCTCTTCCGCTGGCGGGAGTCAGACGATCGCTTCGAGCAATTGGCCGAGCCTCAGCAATGGGGCCACGATCGCACTGATTTGGCGCAACGCGCAGGCATCCTTTCTCAGATGGCCGGCAGCGGCCAAACCTCCGCCGGGGAGGTCGCCGCGGCCGTTGCCGAATATCGCTCCAGTCGAAGCTAGGACCTGAATTGGAACATGCGGCCCGATTGGGCTACACTGCGCGCGGACAATGAATGACCCCGCTAACAGCTCCGACGAGGAGCTTGCTGCCTCGCTGTCCGACTCCGATGACCAGGCAATTGCCGCACTGGTTGATCGCCATGCTCAAACCCTCTACGACTTCGCCCTTCGCCTGACGCTCGATACGGAAGCCGCCGCGGAGATCGTGAGCGCGGCCTTCGACTACCTTCGCGCCAACGCAGCGCAGCGGCCGGACGAGATGGGCCTGCGACCCTGGCTGTTCAACTTCATCCTGGAGCAGGGCCTGGAAGCGGTAAATGACCGCGATCGGCCGGCCACGGGGAAGCTCTCGACCGGCGACCGGCGCTTCACCCAGACGGATCCGGGCGTCGACCGTGAGGCGGCGTTATGGGCATGGCAGGCCGCACGCAGCCTGCGCCCCCGCGACTACGGTGTCGTCGACCTGACAGCTCGCCGCGGCCTCAATCCTGAGCTCCTCACGGGCCCGGCGACGCAGGGGCGCGGCGGTATTTACACCATCCTCAGTCGCGCCAGCGAAGGCTTCGCGGAGGCGTACGTCGCGACGGCGCTCTACTTCCGGGGCCGCGATGCCTGCGGCGAGCTGTCGGAGCTCGTCGGCGGCAGCGCCGCCGCCATGCGCGTCGGCATCAGGCGCCAGATCGTCGCGCACGCCGAGGACTGTCAGAACTGCCAGACGACCCTGGACTCGCTACCTAACGGCTCGGACGTCTTCAGCGCTCTGCACAACGTTGACCCGCCGGCGGATCTGACACGTCAAATCGTTTCTGCTGCTTCCGCGGCGACGCTCGCGGCGGGCCAGCTCAGCCTCGATGACGCCGGCGCGCCGTCGGAAGCAACAGCGGACGAGGACGAAGAAACCGCTGCTCTTGAAGACGCAGGCATGGATGAGCCCGGACTCGAGGGTGACGAGCCCGCTATTGAGCAAGAAGAGACAGTCGCGGAGGAGCAGGCCCGCGAGGAGGCCCCCGTGGACCGCGAGGCCTCCGAGCCGCCGGCTAATGAAGAGGAGCTATGGGCTCGTCCCGACGGCGACGAAGCGTTCGCCGGTGTCGCCGCCGCTGATCTCCCGGACGCCGTCTCCGACATTGAGGAGCGTCTCGGGGTCGAGCCGCCCGGCCCTCCGTATCAGCCCACCGAGGCTTACGAGCAGTATTCCTCGGAATACGCTCCGGAGCAGCCCTACTACGCTGGCTACGCGCCCGCTCCGCTAACGCTAACCGAACGCCTCAGTATCTGGTTCGAGCCTGCGTACGGTCGCAGCTTCCTCTGGAGCTACGCACTGCTCGGCGTCTCCACCGCGGTTGCAATCTACATCGGCCTGGCGGTGGCCGGCTCTCTCAGTGGTGGCGGCGGCGATGCCCTGCCTGCGGGCGCCACCAATGTTGTGCGTGAGATCGCCTGCGAGACGGGCCGAATGACCATGGATGCCGGCGGGTCGAAGACCTTCCAGTTCGATCCGGATGCGCTAAACGGCTTCGAGTTGGACCGCGTCGTCGTTGCCGCCAGTCCGTCAGCGGCAGCAAAGGACGCCCTCGTCGTCGAGGTGGCCGGCGCAACGTCCCTGGCCGCCGAGGCCGCGCCCGCCTACTCCCCGACGGCTCGCAGCAACGAGTACGGCGTGCAAATCCTCTGGCAGCGTGGTGACGAGGACGCCGTGACCGACTGCCCGCTCTTCGTCAACGTGTCTGCTACGACCGGGCCGTCACCTGCGCCGGCGACGACCGAAACGCCCGAGGTTGAAGAGACACCAGACGCCGAAGCGACACCGACGCCCTAGATCAAGCCTCGCTCCTTTAGCACGCGCTGAGTCGTCACGCCGATCTCGGCCGGCGATTCGCAGATCGTGGCGCCTGCCGCCGCCAGAGCTTTCTTCTTCGAGGCCGCGGTGCCGGTGTTGCCTGCGATAATCGCGCCGGCGTGGCCCATGCGCCGTCCCGCCGGAGCCGTGCTCCCTGCGATGAAGGCGATGACCGGCTTCTTGACGTTCGCCTTGATGTAATCCGCCGCGTCCTGCTCCGCCGTACCGCCGATCTCACCGATCATGACGATCGCGTCCGTCTCGGGGTCGTTGTTGAACATCTCGAGCACCTGGCGCTGCGTAGTGCCGATGATCGGGTCGCCGCCGACACCGACGCAGGTCGACTGGCCGATGCCCAGGCGCGTGAGCTGGTCGACGCCCTCGTAAACCAGCGTGCCGCTGCGCGACACGACGCCGACGCGGCCCTTCGCGAAGACGCTGCCCGGCATGATGCCGACGCGGCACTCGTCCGGCGTGATAACGCCGGGGCAGTTAGGACCGATCAGCGTGAGATTGCTGTCACGCAGGGCCCGCTTGACCCGCATCATGTCCATCGTCGGGATGCCCTCCGTGATGCAGATGATCACTTTGATTTGTGACGCGGCGGCCTCGAGGATGGCGTCCGCGGCGCCCGGAGCCGGGACGAAGATCAGGGAGCAGTCGATTGGCCCCTGCTGCTCGACAGCCTCGGCCACGGTGTTGAATACGGGTACGCCGAACGCCGTCTCGCCGCCACGCCCCGGCGTGCAGCCGGCAACCACCTTCGTGCCGTAATCAATGCAGCGTTCCGTCTGGAAGCCGCCCTCGCGCCCCGTAATGCCCTGCACCAGAACCCGCGTCTCTTTGTTCACCAGGATGCTCATTGAGCCGCCCCCGCTGCCGCGACCGCCTTGCGCGCCGCCTCGCCGAGGTCCTCGGCGCGCTCGCAATGCACCGAGGACGCCTCGAGCATGCGTACGCCCTCTTCCAGGTTCGTCCCGGCCAGACGCGCCACAATCGGCACGTTCAGCTTCAGCTCCTCGTTGGCTTTGATAATCCCCTCGGCGATCACATCGACGCGCGCCATGCCGCCGAAGATGTTGATCAGGATCGCCTTCACGTTGGGGTCTGAAGTGATGATTCCCAGCGCGTTGACGACGCGCTGCGGGTCATTTGCCGTGGCGATGTCGAGGAAGTTCGCCGGCTCACCGCCCGCCAGCTTGATCGCATCCATCGTGGCCATCGCCAGCCCGGCGCCGTTGACGACGCAGCCGATGTTGCCGTCCAACTTCACATAATTGCTGATGCCTTCTTCCTGGGCCCGGACTTCGAGGGGGTCTTCCTCGTCCTTGTCGCGCAGCGCCAGGATGTCTGGATGGCGAAACGCCGCGTTGTCGTCGAAGTTGAGCTTCGCGTCCAGCGCCAGGATGCGGTTGTCCTTGGTGACCACCAGTGGGTTGATCTCCGCCAGCGAGCAGTCTTTCTCCACAAAGAAGCGGTAGAGGTCGGCCATCAGCGTCACCGCGGGCCGCAGCAGGTCGCCAGTCAGCCCCAGCGCAAAGGCGAGCTGGCGGCCCTGGTATGGCTGAAAGCCCGCCGCCGGGTCGATCTGCACGCGATGAATCGCCTCCGGGTTCGTCGCCGCGACCTCCTCTATCTCCATGCCACCCGCAGACGAGCCCATGAGGACGGGAAAGCCTGTCGAATTGTCGATCAGCGCTGCAAGGTAGAGTTCGCGCTCAACCGGCGTCTGCTCTTCGACCAGCACGCTGCGCACCAGACGCCCCTCAGGGCCGGTCTGAGGCGTCACCAGCGTCATGCCAATGACCTGCTTGGCGGCGGCCTCCGCTTCGTCGGCGTTCGCGGCCAACTTGATACCGCCGCCCTTGCCGCGGCCGCCCGCGTGGATCTGCGCCTTGACAACGGATGCGCCGCCGAGCTCCAGCGCGATCTCGCGCGCCTCGTGCGGCGTCGTTGCGACCCGTCCGTTCGGGACAGGCACGCCATAGGCGGCGAACAACTGCTTCGCCTGATACTCGTGTACCTTCACAGCGTCTCCCGGTGAATCGAAACGAATCTGAGGATGCGAGGTCGAGTGTAGCACCCGCTGCGCCTTGACACGAAAGGCGCCATCCCGTGTACTCGCGCCATGAACGACAGGCTTGCAGATGTGAAGGTGCTGACGTTTGACGTCGGCGGGACGGTTTTCGACTGGCACAGCGGCGTGTTGAAGGCCGTCGAAGCGTTGGCGAAGACGAAGGGCGTCGAACTCGATGCGCCGGCGTTCGCGATCGGCTGGCGAGAGCTCTTCTTCGACACCCTGGCGCAGGTGCGCAGCGGCGCCCTGCGGCGCATGAACGCCGACGGCATTCATCGCCTGACCCTGGACACGGTAGCGGACCGCTACTCCGCTCTGGGACTGTCAGACGAAGAGAAGGACGACCTGACGGATGTCTGGCACAGCCTCGACGCCTGGCCGGACGCGAATCCCGCGATTCAGCGCCTGCGCTCGAAATACACCGTCGTGGTGCTGACGGTCCTCAGCTTCGGCATCGTCGTCGAAAGCTCGAAGCACAGCGGCATCGACTGGGACGCCATCATCTCCTGCGAGTTCCTCGACCACTACAAACCGGACGTCGACGCCTACCTCGATGGGCTCGATCTGCTCGGCATCGAACCGAAGGACGCGATGATGGTGGCGGCGCACAAGTGGGACCTCATGGCGGCGAAAGA
>DASTLN010000146.1:0-2411 GCA_035714925.1 Dehalococcoidia bacterium
AAGGCCGGGGCCGCTAGTAGCGACAGTGCGGGAGCAAGGGTCAGCGCGAGACTGGGCGAGGCCTGCCGCAACCCGAATCACAAGAAGGGGCGTCGCGACCGCGACCATGACGACGACGACGATGACGACTAACTCGCGCGCCTGACAAAGAACAAAGCGACGTCGGCAGCAAGAAGTCCAATCTGACGCTCTAGAGGAGAGAGACATGAGAAACTCGAAGGTCGCACTCGCGGTATGCCAGAAGAGCCTAGTCGCCGCAGCGGCGATCGCGATCGCAGCTGCCGCGCATGCGCGCGAAGATTTCGACTGGGATTTCGAAGTGAGCACGCTGTCCTCGCGCGCCGACACCGTTACCGGGGGGGACGCCGTCATCGAGGTCAGGCTGCCCTTCTATGTGCGCGCCGGCGACGTGATGGTCAGGCTGAATGGCGCGGATGTTACTGGTTCATTTGCGGCTGATGCAGGTCGCCGCCGGCTCACGGGACTGGTTTCGGGCCTCAAGCTCGGGAAGAATACCGTCACGGCGAGCAACAGACGACATCACCATGGTCAGGTCTATGAGAAACTGGAGATCGTCAACTATCCCAGTTATGGCCCGGTATTCTCCGGCGCGCATCAGACGCCGTGGATTTGCCAGACCGAGGCGTCGGGCCTGGGGCCCGCGCCCGCGGAGGGCCCTTGTGTAGCACCGAGCCGCACCGACTGGTTCTATCGGACTACGGGCGGAAGCTTTCAACCGTTGCCCAGCATGGCTGCGCCATTCCCGGCCGACCTGGCGCAGACGACCACCATCGATGGGGAAACCGTTCCCTACATCGTGCGAGTGGAGTCGGGAACGATCGACCAGAGCATTTATCGTATCGCGATCATCGACGATCCCGCGCACCCCACTTCTAACCCGTGGTCACCCGGCGGCAAGACACCGGGGCCGAGCTGGAATGGCAAGCTCACCGTGCCGTTTGGCGGGGGCTGCGGGCCCGGATACAGGTCTGGAAACAACAGCGTTACGAGTGCGTTGCGCGACACCGAGTTGAGCCTAGGCTTTGCCGTGGCATTCGGAACACGCAATACCCTGGGGACCGGTTGCAACGACCTGGTCTCGGCCGAGACGCTCATGATGATCAAGGAGCGCTTCATCGAGCAGTTCGGCGTTCCGAAGTTCACGATCGGATCCGGCAGCTCCGGTGGTTCCATGCAGCAGCGCCTGATCGTGCAGAACTATCCTGGCCTGCTGGACGCGATTACGCCGAGCAGTTCCTATGCCGACCTTGTCTCGATTCTCCCCGACGTGGTGGATTGCGGCCTGCTCAATAACTACTTCGACACCATTGCGAATCCGGTGGAATGGCCGGCCAGCCGGAGAGCCAAGGTCGACGGTTATCCGGTCGACGCCGCCGGGACCAATACCACCTGCCGCAGCTGGAACGGTTTCGCTCACATTTGGCAGACGCCATTCGCCGGCTTCAACTCTGTCGTTCCAGTCGAGCTCCGATACGACCCCGAGACCAATCCAACGGGTGCGCGGGGCAGCTTCTGGGACGGCATCATCAACTCGTTCGGAAAGGATCCCAAGACCGGTTTTGCGCGGTCGGGCTACGACAATATCGGCGTCCAATATGGTCTGAACGCACTGAACCAGGGTGATATCTCGGTCAACGAGTTTCTCGACCTCAACGAGAAAATCGGCGGCTTGGACGTCGATGGCAACAACGTTGCCGAGCGCAGCAAGGGCGATCTCACGGCGATCCGCAATACCTATCGGACCGGAAGGCTGGTCTCCGGCGAGAACCAGATCGTGCCGACCATCGATACCAGGGACTACAGAGAAGACGGCGGCCGCCTCGATATTCATACACGGGTGCGCACGTTCGCCTTCATGGAGCGACTGGAGCGAGCGAACGGAACGCGTGAAAGCCAGGTCAACTGGCTGACCCCGTTTCGCAACACCGGAACCTCGATTCCCGATGTCGCTGAGCTCGCGCTGCGCGCGCACAACGAGTGGCTGGAGAACATAGCGGCCGACCAATCCCACGTTCCCTATGCCAAGAAGGTGATACGGAACAAGCCGGCCTGGGTGAAGGACACGTGCTGGGATTCGTCGGGCGTTGCATACGAAGAGCGCTTTACGCGGGACCCGTCGGCGACGTGCAATCAGCTGTTTCCGATCTTCTCCACCGTTCGGATTGAGGCTGGCGGTCCGGTCGCCGGCGACGTCATGAAATGCCGGCTCAAGCAGGTTCGATTCAGCGACTACAGTGTGGCCTTCGATACCGCGCAAAGGGAGCGCATGAAGGCGATCTTTCCGCACGGCGTGTGTGACTTCTCCAAGCCCGGCGTAGAGCAACGCGGCATCACGGACACCTGGTTGGCCTACCCGAAACCCGGTCACGCTGTGAGCTTGGACGACCGCG
>DASTLN010000147.1:0-1799 GCA_035714925.1 Dehalococcoidia bacterium
GCTTTCGATGACGTTCGGGCGTTACTGGGCGTACTCGTGGTGGATCTATCACGGCCTGTACGCGCTGGCGTTCCCGATCCTGTTCGGCGCCTGGTTCCTGGAGATCCGCCGCGCCGGGACGGTCCGTGCGCTGGCAGAAGCACTTTCGATGCGAGACGCGGTGGCTCAGCTGAGCCGCGGCTACTCGAAGCCGATCGCTGACCTCGTCGAGGCGATTGAGTGGAAGGACCGCTACACGCACGGTCATGTCAGGCGCGTTGCAAGCTACGCCGTGATGATCGGTAAGGAGCTCGGGCTTCCGGGCAGTGAGCTGCGCAACCTGGCGCTGGGCGCGCAATTGCACGACGTGGGAAAGATCAGCGTGCCGGACAACATCCTCGGTAAGCCGTCGCGGCTGACGCCTGAGGAGTTCGAGGTCATCAAACAGCACGTCGAGCGTGGCTATGAGATCGCGAAGTCGGTGAAGGCGCTGGACGGCGCTGTGGACGGGATCCATCTGCACCACGAGCGGTGGGACGGCGCGGGCTACCCGCTGGGCCTCGCGGGCGAGGCGATACCGCTGCAGGCGCGCATCGTCGCGGTCGCGGATGCCTACGACGCGATGACTTCGGGCCGTGTGTACCAGCCCGCGGTGACGGACGGCGCGGCGTTTTCGGAGATGGAGCGATGCCGGGGGACGCACTTCGACCCGCGCTGCGTCGACGCGTTCTTGACGGCGCTGCGGAAGGCCCGTGACGAAGGTGAGTTCCCGATGGTACAGACAAGCCTGGAGCACAGCCACGGGGCCGCGGCCTAGGGCGGTTGATCAAGCCCCCATAGCCCAGCGTTCCTCGAAGTCCAGAGGAGGCTTGAGCACGGCTCAGGGCCGGAGGGCGGCTGTCGGCGCAACGGGGCTGGCTTCCCCAATGCCTGCCTGAACACGGATTAGCCGTGGATGCCAGGCTGAAAGGCAATTCCTGGGCGCTGGAAGGAGATGTCAGGGCCCTCGTGTCAGAGGGCGGCCTCCAGCGGCTCTTCGGTCACTTCGCCAGCGTGGATCTTGTAGGCGCGGACGATGGGGTTCTCGGCGTCCTTCAACGAGACGAGCACGTAATAGGCGCTGGGATAGAGGTCCGTGGGTGGGTCCGTGCCTTGCCACTGTGAGAGGCGAACGTCTGTCGGTGAAGGGTAGGCTTCGCTGGCGACGTGGGAGTGGTAGATGACTAGAACCTGCCAATCGTTGTCATCGATGTCGCGCTCGATGCGCAGGATGTCGCGCGGGTCGATGTTGTAGCGGAACGGGCTTGCCTCGCTGTTCTTCGTCCGATAGAAGCGCGTAGCGGTGCCTTCCTTGCCGGCGATGATGCCGCAGCATTCGTTAGGCAGGTCCTCGGTGGCGTGGGCCACCATCTCGTCGATCATGGCCTGGGGCAGCCGTAGGGTCATTCGCGGTTCCGCGACTTTCTGGACGCCCGGCGCGCTTCGCCGTAGGCGACGGCCTCAAGGATGAGCGCCGTGACCGACGCCTCAGGAACGGGCTGCTCAGGGCGGAGGAGCACATACCGCGTCTGCTTTGTGGAGCCCTGCAAAATGCCGGCAGGATCGTGGAGATGGACACCCTGCTCGAAGAGGAACTTCACGGCTTCGTCAGACGGGAAGGCGCCGCAAATATAGCCCGCCACCGGATGGCGAAAGGCCACGGCGCGCCAGCCCGGATAGCCGGCCTCGGTTGCGTCAGGCAGCGTCTCGAGCACCAGACGCCGCAGCTGGTTAACAAGCGCCACGATCTCCGGGCCGAAGCCTTCGAGAATCGTCTCGGG
>DASTLN010000148.1:0-4899 GCA_035714925.1 Dehalococcoidia bacterium
AAGATGCCGACGTTGTTGATCAGCGTGCCGGAAGGCGTCAGCCACTCCGCGATTGTCACGTAGAGCGCACCGCCGTCGCTGAGCTCACGGGGGCTGTTCACGGTACCTTTTCCGAAGCTCGTCTCGCCGATGATCGTCGCGCGGTCGTTCTCGCGCAGCGCGGCAGCCAGGACCTCTGAGGCGCTGGCGCTGAAGCGATTCTGCAGGATCACGATGGGTAGGCCGGGCGCCAGTTCGCCCTCGCGTGACTTGAAGGGAAGCTCGTCGCCGTCCGCCTCGCGCTCATACAGAACAATCTCACCGTTCAGGAAGAGGTCCGCAATGCTGACCGTCGTGTCCAGCAAGCCGCCGCCGTTGTAGCGCACGTCCAGGATCAGGCCCTTGATGCCTCTATCTAGCTCCGCGTTGACCGCGTCCTCGACTTCCTGCGCCGTGCGCCGCGAGAACTCCTGAATCTGGACGTAGCCGATGTCATCGACCTCGTCGCCGTTGGAGTTACGCAGGACGCCGCCCGGCGGCACGGTCTGCACCGACTGCACCTGAACGGTGTCGCGAGTGATCGTGAGGTCTTCAAGCGTCCCATCCGCGTGCTCTATGGTTAACGTAACGTCGGTGCCACGGGGCCCGCGAATACGCAGGACGGCTTTCTCAACCGTCCAGCCCGTCGTATCTTCGCCGTCCACGGCGCGGATAACGTCGCCGGATACAAGACCGGCACGCTCAGCCGGCGTGTCCTTGATCGGCGCGACGATGACGATGTCGTTGCCTTGCGTCGAGACGGTGGCGCCGATGCCTTCGAATGAGCCTGTGAGGACGGTGCTCGTTTGATAGTCCTCAGGCGTGACATAAAACGTGCCCGTATCGTTCAAGATCGCCAGCATGCCGTTGACCGCAGCCTCGAACAGCGACTGGTCGTCGAGGTTCTCCGGTCTGACATAATACTGGTCAAGGAGCTCGCGGACCTCATTGAGGACGGCGTAGTCGTAATCGCCGACCTCGCCGATGGCGACCGGCGTGCTGTCATCCGAACCGTTCTCACGACCCAACAAAAACGCGCCGATGGCTACAACCACGACAACCAGCAGCGCAGCCAGTCCGGCCAGCAATTTGATCATCAGGTCGCCGCCGGACTTTGCTGATTGCTCTTCTTCTACCACCACACCGGACCCCCTGGAACTATCAGAAAAAGTCTAGCACGCGTAGACTCGCCGTAGCCACGAATGATTGTCGGCACCTCCTGGCCTGGCCGGGACCAGTCCAAGCCCTATCTAACACTACATAAGCTATATAGTGCGAAGATGTGTTATTGAGCGCAGCGACAGTATCCTCGCTTCCCCGGACTGCCCGGATGTGGTCTAACCGGCATCAGGAGGCGCGGCAACGGTTTGCCAACATCGTTGACGTGACCGTAAAGTCCGTTTCGAAGCGCGTAATTGGGCGTCCCGGCGACTCTGGAGGCTTGCATGATTCTGGTGACAGGTGGCATGGGATTCATTGGTGTGCACGTCGTCAGGGCGTTGCTGGACGCCGGCGAGGACGTGGTGGTCACGTGGAACCGCTCTTGGCGCGTACCCGACTTCTGGCAGGACGAGCTCGACAAGCGCGTTATCGCCGAGAGGGTCGACGTGGCGAACCCCTACGAAACCACCGCGGCGGCCATGAAGCACAAGGTTAACGGCATCGTTTTCTGCGCGGCGCCTGGCATCGGCCAGGGCACGGTGACGCAGGACTTCGCCGTGAACATGGTTGGCCTCGCAAATGCTATCGAAGCTGCCCGCGTCGCCGAGGTTCGGCGCCTGACGTACCTCGGCTCCTCGACCGTTTATAACAACCTGCCACACGGTCCCTATCGCGAGGATGCCCCCCTGCCTCTCGAGTCTCGTAATGCGACTGAGGCATACAAGAAGGCGGGCGAGATCGTCCTGATGCATTACGCCGAACGAATCGGACTCTCGATAGCGTCCATTCGCCCGCGCGCCGTCTACGGCCCCATGTACTACTCGATGGTGAATCTGCCGAGTCGGTTATGTCATGCTGCCGCTCGTGGCGCCCTGCCGGACTACGGCCCCGCCGGTGTACCGTTCGCCGGCGATACCGGCGACTTCACCAGCGTGAAGGACGTTGCCAACATCACTGCCATCGTCCACCAGGCCGAGAGTCTCAAGCACCGCGTTTACAACATGGGTAACGGACGCCCGGTACAGATGCAGGAGCTCGCCGAGGCCGTCATGGCCGCTGCGCCAGACGCCCGTATCGAGTTCCAGTCGGGCGAGAACCCCAAGGGCAACCCTTCCGACCACTACCTCGACCTCTCACGCGTCAAGGATGAGTTCGGCTATGAGCCGCAGTACCCGATCGTCGAGCGCGGCATCGCCGACTACATAGACTGGCTGCGGACCCACGACCAGTAAGGTGCCGTCGTCTCCCGACGGAATGGCCTGCCGTACTGCCCCTGTTGCATCACCAGAGACCGTCGCGCCGGCGCTCCTGGCCTGGGCTCAAGGCAACGGCCGCCACAACTTGCCCTGGCAGCTCGACGTCACGCCGTATCGTGTCTGGGTCTCCGAGGTCATGCTCCAGCAGACGCAGGTGGCAACCGTCATCTCGTACTTCGAGCGCTTCGTCTTCCGATTCCCCGACGTCGCTTCGCTCTCGGCCGCCCCGCTGGACGAGGTGCTTCACCTCTGGACCGGCCTCGGTTACTACGCACGCGCCCGCAACCTGCAGCGCGCCGCCCGCATCGTGGTTGAGCAGCACGAGGGCTGTCTGCCGGACGATATCGAGACGCTGCAGACGCTGCCAGGGATCGGCCGCTCGACCGCCGGGGCCATCCTGGCGCTCGCCCGCGGCCAACGGCACGCCATCCTCGACGGCAATGCGCGCCGCGTCCTCTCGCGCCTCTTCGCGGTCGAAGGCGACCCTGGCGCAGCCAACACGCTGAAACGACTCTGGATCCTCGCGAATGCCTGCACGCCAGTCGCCAACGTCCCCCAGTACACGCAGGCGATCATGGACCTCGGCGCGGGCGTCTGCCTCCGTTCCCGTCCCCGCTGCGAAGCCTGTCCCCTGAGCGACGTATGTGTCGCGCATCTCGAGAGTCGAGAGCACGAGCTGCCATCTCGGCGACGACGCGCGCTGCGCCCCCGGCGAACTGCTTATGCGCTCGTCATCCGCGACGCGGCGGGCGCCCTGCTGCTGCAGCGACGCCCGGTCGAGAGCCTCTGGGGCGGCCTCTGGAGCTTCCCTCAGTTCGACTCCGAAGCGGAGGCGGCCGCCTGGCTCGCCGCCTGCCTGCCAAACGCAGTCTTCGAGTCAGGCCCCCTTCCAACCCAACACCACTCGTTCACGCACTACGACCTGACGCTCCACCCCCGCGCCGTGCGGCTTGAGGCAAGCCAGCCCGCAACCGCCGCCTGCGCCTGGTATGACGCGCACACCCCTGCCCGCCTCGGGCTGACGAAGGCCGTAACGCAGGAACTCGAGACTTTATGTCAATTAGCGACGAATTCTACGCTCCGATGAGCTGCATTTGCCGCCGCAAACGCGATCAGCGCCTCGCCCTCTTCCTCCAGCGCCCGCCGTTCTGCCTTCGACACGGCGTTCAACGTCTCGATTGACAGAATCGCCGCATCGCCGTGGCGCCGGATTCGCCACGTCCCCTGCAGGAATCCGTCCAACGAGAACGCATTTGGCCCCGCGCCGTTCACCGTCGCGAAACGCCTGCGGTCCTCTTCGCGCACGATACGCTGCCGGTCGGAATGCGAGAGGAAGACGTTGTCGTATTCCGGCAGAAATCGCACCGGCGCTGGCGTGTCAGCCTCCGGCCGTGGCGCATCCGGCAGGTCGAACAGCTCCCGGCCTTTCTCATCGCGGAACGCTCGCATCTGAGGCCGCAGCCGTTCGAAGGCCTCGCTCAGCCCGGCCAAACCCGACCAGGTCCGCGCATCGGCCGCCGAGGCCGGCCCAAACGCGGCCAGGTAGCGCAGCAGCACCGTATCGATCGAAGGCGCTTTCGCGACCTCCCGCCCCAACCACGATTCCAGCGTTGTCCAGGTAGCCTGCATGGACCGGCCCCAGAGTCCGCGCGGCGGTATCTGCACCAGCGGCGCTCTGTAATGCACGCTACGCGCCAGGTTTATCGCCTCTCGGTCCGGCCAGCGCGCCTTCAGCAGCCTGCCCAGCTCCGTCAGTGTCCTCGGCTTCTCCTCCAGTGCCGCCCGTCCTGCCGCAACAACCTCATCAAGGTCGAGCCCAACTGTGCCTTTGCCGAACGGCGTCGACGGCAGCGTCCGCTTCATCAGAGGCGCCGTCAGCGGCCACAGCGCCAGGGCGTCACGCGCCGTCACGAGATGGATCGTCGTCCGCATGACAGCCGTCCGTACGGCGCGACGTTCGTTAATCAGCGTCGAAAGCGCCTCAGGATCGAAGTCCTGCAGCCTCGACCAGAGCGCGA
The DNA here is from genome assembly GCA_035714925.1 of Dehalococcoidia bacterium. Lineage (GTDB taxonomy): Bacteria > Chloroflexota > Dehalococcoidia > DSTF01 > WHTK01 > WHTK01. The sequence goes on from DASTLN010000148.1 coordinate 4,454, forward strand.
AGTACGGGTGGTTCGGCACCTGCGCCTGCAATCCCACCAGCCGTTCCAGCGCCTCCTCGACCGGGACGACGTGACGCTGCAGCAGCATCTGGCGCGCCAGCAATGCCCGGTTCAGCTCACGGTTGGTCAGGAGGTCGGCCACGGCTGGTTACTCGCGCCCTAAACGCCGTAGTGCGCCGTTGCCCATGCCTCTGCACCGTTGTCCAGGCTCAGCACCCGGTGCGTGCTCAGCGTGTACACGTCGCGCAGGTTTCGCTCGATGGGGTGGCCTGTGACCGTCGCTGACGTTCCGGCCGCCACGAAGACCTGACGCACCGTTTGCACGCAAAGGTCGATGCAGCGCGTCTGGCGCAGCGTCACTTCGGCGATCTCCTCGCGCGTCATCTTGCGTCCCGCCGCCTTGCACTCGGCGCTCAGCGTCATCAGCCGCTCCGACTCGCTGAGCA
>DASTLN010000149.1:0-1714 GCA_035714925.1 Dehalococcoidia bacterium
GCCTGCGGCATCTGCGGCAGCGACCTCGAACAATACGAGGACCACGGCGGCCGCCGTACCGAGCCCTGCATCGCCGGCCACGAATCACTCGGCATCATCGAGGAGATCGGCGAGCGCGCATCGCAGCGCTGGGGCGTCAAGTCCGGCGACCGCGTCGCGCTGGAGAGCTACCTGCCTTGCCGCAGCTGCGACATGTGCGCCCGCGGCGAGTTCATGTCCTGCCGCACCGGTAGCTTCGCCTACGGCTTCTTCCCCACCAGCCGCGAGCCGTCGCTCTGGGGCGGCAACGCCGAGTGCATATACCTCCATCCCAACACGTTGCTGCACAAGGTGAGCCAGGACATCCCGGCCGAAGTCGCCGTTCTCTACAACCCGCTCGGCGCAGGCGTGCGCTGGGCCTGCCACCTCGGCGGCGTAGGCGAAGGTGACACCCTCCTCGTCCTCGGCGCCGGCCAGCGCGGCATCGCCGCCGTCATCGCCGCCAGGGCCGCCGGCGCGGCGAACGTCATCGTGACCGGCCTCGCCCGCGACGCGAGTAAGCTCGCTCTGGCCCGGGAGTTCGGCGCCAGCCACACAATCGACGTCGAAGCCGAAGATACCGTCGAGCGCGTCAAGCAAATCACGGACGGCAAACTCTGCGACGTCGTCCTCGACGTGACGCCAATGGCGCTCGAACCCGTCAATCACGCCATCGAATGCGTCAGACACGGCGGCCGCGTCGTCCTCGCCGGCCTCAAAGGCCGCCGGCCGATGCAGTTCTCGCCCGACGCCGTGATTCAGAAGGGCGCCACCGTCGTCGGCGCCTTCGGCGTCGACTCGCGCGCCTACAAAGAAGCGATATCAATTATCGAGTCCGGGCGCTTCCCGCTGGAGAAGCTTCACACGCATAGCTTCTCCCTGGAAGACACCCCGCGCGCTATAGAAACGCTGCAATCAGACGGCGATGCTGTTTGCGTCTCCGTCCATCCCAACGGCTGACGGCCGCTGAGCCGATGCGCCGGCTCTCTCGGAAGAGCCGGCGCCTTCGTGAATCGGGCGCTGGCTACGGGTTCGTCGCAACCTTCAGTTGAAGGCTGCCCTCACGGTCGGCCGAGCGGACCAGGAGCCCAAGGAAGACGCCAAGGGCGATATGGCTTGCGCCCATCAGGGCGACGATCAGGCCTATCCCAACGACGAGGTCGCTGACCTTGAAGGCCAGGTAGGACTCCATCAGAGCAGTCCTGAGCGTGACCGAGTTCAGGTAGACCGCGCGCGCCGGGTCGTCTCGATCCAGCTCTGCGTATGTCTTGCCACCCGTGGATTCCAGGACGTGACTCCGGATTGCGTCAGCCTGAGCCTTTGCCTCCGCCGCACTATCAACCTCTGCAAGCGGGATGTCGGCGTCCTCTGCGGAGATGATGCGCTCCTGCGCCAGCGTGTCGCGGACGTCGTTGTGCGCGGCCCGCCCCTCCATGACCATGAAGCCGCCCGCACCAACCAGGACGACACCGAATGCAATCGCGCCGAGCCAGGCCCATCGGATTACTGATTTCATTGCTCCAACCTCCCAGATTTCTGCTTTGACGATCGGATTCTCGGATGTAACTGCAGCCAGCATTAGTTCCATAGGTCACAAAAGAGGGTGTCAAATGGCCCCTTCTTTGTGTTTGTTCCCGGCGCAGATACTGAGGCCAACCACGCAGCGATCGGGTCGAATGCCGGGCCCGAGACTGTG
>DASTLN010000150.1:0-13534 GCA_035714925.1 Dehalococcoidia bacterium
ATCGAGCTGGCGCTGGAGGCGCGGGTGCAGCGCATCCTGATCGAAGCCGCGGCGGCGTCGATGCTGAGCTCGGCGCATGACTGCTCGCACGGCGGGCTGGCGGTCACGCTGGCGGAGGCGGCGCTGCAGAACAGCGTTGGCTTCGCGACGGAGAACCTGCAGGTCGACGGGCGGCGGGACGCGGCGCTGTTCGGCGAGGCGGCGTCACGGGTCGTGGTGTCGCTGCAGCGCGACCACGTCGGAGCCTTCGAGGCGATGCTGGACCGCGACGAGGTGCCGTTCGTTCGGCTGGGGGAGACGGGGGGCGGCCGGCTACGCTTCGCGGGGGCGATAGACGTCTCGCTTGAAGATCTGCGGGCGGCTTATGAGGGCGGGCTGGAGGCGGCGCTGGCGGACCACGGCAGCCGATCATGAAGAGAAGTTCCGCTGTCCGTCTTTACATAGTGCTTGGCACAGATGTGCTATATTATTTCGAAACCTGACGCTTTGATATGTGGATAACTTTAGGCCGAGAGTGTAACAAAAAGGCATTGATTTGCCTGGGGTGGGGAGACCAGAATCCCCCATCCGACCCTCGCTGCTTGCCCCGTCGTCCTTCAGCGTTATGCACTGGAGGACAGGCAGCGACGGTCGGATTAGTGTGAACGCTTAGGGAGTACAGGATGCGCGTAGTTTTTCTCGATGATGTAGACGGGGTGGCACGAGCCGGCGAGATCAAGAATGTAGCCGATGGATACGCCCGTAACTACCTGCTGCCGCGCAAGCTCGCGGCAGCGGCGACGACTGCCTCGATGCAGCAGGCAGAGAAGCGGGCCAAGCAGCTCGCTGTCGAGCAGGAGAAGCTCGATGCGGCGGCGCAGCAGCTGGCCGGGAGCATGGGCGGGTCGCCGATCGTGATCATGGTCAAGGCCGGGGACGAAGGCAGACTGTTCGGCTCGGTGACGGCGTCCGACATCGCCGAGGCGGTGAACGAGCGCGCCGGGACGCAGTTGGGGCACCGTCAGGTCTCCCTGCCGCGGCCGCTACGTGAGGTCGGCAGCTACGAGATCGAGGTCAGCCTGACGCGCAACGTCAAGGCGCAGGTGGCCCTGCAGATCAAGAACGAGAACGAGCCGGAGCCGGTCGCCGTCGCGGCTTCTACCGCGTCCGCCTCAGAAGCAGAGGCCGAAGACGAATCGGAAGCGGAAGACGCTGAAGAAGACGAGGCGTAACGACTTACGATGACGACCGACGACGAGTACGAGGTGGTGATCAAGGCCGCGGAGATGGAGCTCAAGCAGGCCAAGACCGCCGACGAAGTGCGCGACGTTTGGCGCAAGCACAGCGGGTCGCTGGGTCACAGGACGCTGGGCCGTCTGCTCACGGGGCAGTCGGCGGAGAAGCTGCTGGACCGCCGGGCAGACCGCGCGTAACAACTCGAGCGTTAGGCTCGATTGGAGCAATAGGTAAAGAAAACTTAGCGTAGGGAAAGCGTCTCGGCCGCCATCTGTCGGCCACGCAAGGACAAGCGAAAGGACACAGGGCGTAACCCCGCCCCCTATGTTCGAACAGTTACCGCCGCACGATATTCAGGCCGAAGAATCGGTCGTGGCCTCGCTCCTGGTGGACGAGGAGGCGATCTTCAAGGTTGCGCCGATCCTCCACGGCTCCGACTTCTTCCGCGAGAGCAACGGCTGGACCTACGACGCCTGCATGGCGCTGTGGGAGCGCAACGAGTCGATCAACCAGGTCACCGTGGCGCACGAGCTGGACCGCCGCGGCCGTCTGGAGGAAGTCGGCGGGCTCACATACCTGAGCGATTTGATCCTGAACCTGCCGACGCCGATCGGCGTGGAAAACTACGCGCAGATCGTCAAGCGTGACGCGACTTACCGCCAGATGCTGAGCGTGGCGACGAACATCGCTCAGATTTCCTACCAGGGCGGGCCGGACCTCGACTCAGCCTTGAGCAAGGCGGAGTCGTTGATTTATGCCTTGCGTTCGGGCGAAAAGATGCGCGACTTCGTCCACATCCGCGACTTCCTCGACCCGTACCTCGACCCGCCGGACGCCGAGACGAGCGTGCCTTACGCCGGACACGTGCGCACCGGGCTCAGCCAGCTCGATCAGCTGCTGGGCGGTCTCAACCCGTCGGACCTTGTCATCGTGGCGGCCCGCACCGGTGTCGGTAAGACGAGCCTGATGCTGAACTTCGCTCGCAACGCCGCCGTGGGGCAGGGCGCCAAGGTCGCCGTGTTCTCGCTGGAGATGGCGGGTGAGCAGCTGGCGCAGCGCCTCCTCGCCTCGGAATCGCGCGTCGACTCCGCGCGGTTGCGCCTCGGGTTGCACAGCGAGGTTGAAGAGAGCCGGATTATGCACGCGCACGGCATCCTGAGCGCCGCCGACATCTACATCGACGACAGCGCCGCGCTGCAGGTGCCGGAGCTGCGCGCCAAGGTCATGCGGCTGCAGCGCGACCACGGGCTCGACCTCATCGTGCTCGATTACCTGCAGCTGATCCACGGCAGCCGGACGGACAACCGCGTGCAGGAGATCAGCTCAATCACGCGGGCGCTGAAGGAGCTGGCGCGCGAGCTTAACGTCCCGATTGTCGCCGGGTCGCAGCTGTCGCGCGCGCCGGAGCAGAGGCAACCGCACATCCCGATGCTGAGCGACCTGCGTGAGAGCGGCTCGATCGAGCAGGATGCTGACGTTGTGCTGTTCATTTATCGCGAGGATATGTATGTCAGTCGCGCCGATTGGGAGGCGATGCACCCCGACCGCCAGTCCGACCCGTATCCGCACGGCAAGGCGACGGTCATCATCGCCAAGCACCGCAACGGCCCTACAGGCGCCATCGAGGTGCGCTTCCGCGACACGATCTCGAAGTTCGAAGACTTCGAGCTGCCGGCCGGGGAGCCGGCGCTGCGGTGATGAGGTGCCTCTCCCCTAACCCCTCTCCGCTTGCGGAGAGGGGAACTCAACGCCTGAAAGGCATTACGCCAGGGATGGTCCCGCGATGAGTTCCCGGACGTTTGCCGGGTTTGCCGCCGGGTCGCGTGCCACCGCCATTCCCAGCGCCTTCTTCTCCGAGCTGATGCCTTTGATCGACGACGCCGACGAGCTACGGGTCACGCTGTACGTCATCTACGCATTGGGCCGGCGCAAGGGCTACCCGCGCTTCGTCACCGAGGCGGAGTTGCAGGCCGAGTCGCCGCTGTACGCGGCGCTGGGTGACGGCGAGGAGGCGCCGCTGAGGGCGCATAAGGGGCTGGAGGCGGCGGTGGGACGGGGCAGCCTGCTGCGCCTCGACCTGGAGCACGACGGACGGGATGAGACGCTGTTGTTCCTCAACACGCCATCGGACCGGCGGGCCGTGGAGCAGATCAAGGACGGCCGCCTCGACCTCGGCCGCGTGTTGCCGCAGCGGGGCGAGGCGCCGGAGCTGCACAAAGGCAGCATCTTTCAGCTCTACGAGGAGAACATCGGGCCGATTTCGCCGCTGGTGGCGGAGGAGCTCAAGGAAGCCGAGGAGCTGTATCCCCTGGGGTGGCTGGATGAGGCGATGCGAGAGGCGGCGCTGCTCAACAAACGATCCTGGCGCTACATCGAAGCGATTCTAAGGCGATGGGCAACGGAAGGACGAACGCGTGAGAAGGCTGGACGAGATCCTGGCGAGGGTAACAGTGCCCGAGCCCAACTCCTCCGACGCTACCGCGACCGCAGCGGCGGAGGATAGCCTCCCGCCCGCGGAGGACGAGAGCGACGTCTGCCCGCGCTGCCACGGGGCGGGCTTCCTGCGCCGAGACGTGGCGCTGGACGATCCCGACTTCGGTAAGGCGATGCCGTGCGACTGCGTCCGGGAGGAGACAGCCGAATCACGTCTATCGCGGCTGCAGCGCTACTCGTCACTGGGACCGCTGACGCGCCTGACCTTTGACAACCTGATCGAGCACGGACGCAGCACAAACCCGCGCGACCGCGACCTGTTCAAGAACCTGGTGCGGGACGCGCGCGGCTTCGCGGAGGAGCCGGAGGGCTGGATTCTTGTGCACGGTCCGTCCGGCGCCGGCAAGACGCACGTCGGCGCCGCTATCGCGAACCGATGCGTTGAGCGCGGGCAGCCGGCGCTCTTCGTCGTGGTTCCCGACCTGCTCGACCACCTGCGCGCGTCCTACCGGCCCGATAGCGAGATGGGCTACGACGCGTTGCTGGAGCAAGTGCGCGTGGCGCCGGTCCTGATCCTGGACGACCTCGGCACGCAGAGCTCGACAGCGTGGGCGCAGGAGAAGCTGTTCCAGATCCTCAACCACCGCTACAACGCCCAGCTACCCACCGTCGTGACGACGAACCTGAGCATCGACCGCATCGATGAGCGACTGCGTATGCGCCTGACGGACCCGGAGATATCGCGTGTCTATTACGTCGAGGCAGCGGCGCGCTCTATCGCCGTTGACCTGCCGGACTCGCTCGACCTCGACCGCATCCGCAGTATGACGTTCGAGACCTTCGACTCGACGGTGCCGCATCTCAGCCAGGACGAGCGCTGGAGCCTGGAGAACGCCTATCGCACCGCGATGGACTTTGCGGAGGCGCCGGAAGGCTGGCTGCTGATCTTCGGGCCGAACGGCTCAGGCAAGACGCATCTCGCCGCGGCGATCGCTAACCGAGCACGCGCCCGCGGCGAGCGCCCCGTGTTCTTCTTCGTCGCGGACCTGCTGGATTACCTGCGGCACCTGATGAGCGACGAGACGGGGCCCGGCTTCCTCGAAGGCTTCAACCAGCTCAAGAACGCGCCGCTGCTAATCCTGGACGACCTCGGCGCGCAATCGGACGTTGCCTGGGTGCGGGACCGGCTGTTCCAGCTAATCAACCACCGCTACGCGGCGCGGCTGCCGACAGTGTTTACCGTCAGCGAGGATTCGCTGATGCGGGGAGTCGAGGAGCGCGTGCTGGCTCGTCTCAACGACCCAGGTGTCTGCACCGAGGTACCGATAACGGCGCCGGCTTACCGTGTCGACCTGCGGCAGCGGCCGCGTATGAACCAGTCGAACGGTTCCGCGGTGCACCGCGACCGCCCGCGACGGCGACCGGCAAGCCGTTAAGGCCTTACAGATTTATCGTATTCGAGCGTATTGACAACAACAAATGCGCTTAGCTAAAGTCACGCAGACTTTTCGGCCCCGCTCGCCGCAAGGACGCTCGTTTGGAAGAGCACCAGCCTGCCAGGCAGAGGCCTCGATATGGATCGAGGTTTGGGGGAGGGGCCACATGGAATTCCAGGACAAGACCTTACGTTGTCGAGACTGCGAGCAGTCGTTCGTGTTCACCGCCGGTGAGCAGGGCTTCTATCTCGAGAAGGGCCTGATGAACGAGCCGCAGCGCTGCCCGAACTGCCGGGCTAATCGCCGGCGTGAGCGGGCCGGCGGCGTCCGCGAAGGCGGCGCGACGATAACCTGTGCGTCTTGTGGCAACGAGGCCACGGTGCCCTTCGTGCCGCGCCTGGACCGCCCCGTTTACTGCAACGACTGCTTCTCGAGCCAGCGGGCCGCGGGCGAAGTCCGCGTCGGCGCCAGCGTCGAGTAGCCAACGATTCATCAAGGCGGGACAAAGCCCCTCTTCTCGAAGATGGGCCGTTCTTGTTGCTGACCCCTGGGCTAGGTCACGTCGATCTGGTAGCCCGGCACCCACTCGGCGCCACCGCCGACCCAGTGTTCTTTCTTCCAGACCGGGACGACTTGCTTGACGCGGTCGACGCACCAGTGGCAGGCGTCGAAGGCCTCTTTGCGATGCGGTGAGGACACGGCGACGAGCAGGCTGGTCTCGCCGACCTCCAGCATGCCAACACGGTGCCAGACGCCGACTTCGCTGACCTCGGGGAATCGGCGCTTCGTCTCTTCGGCGACCTCGCGCATTTTGGCGACTGCCATCGTTTCGTGGGCCTCGTACTCCAGCCGCTCGACGTCGCGTCCTTCGCTATGGTTGCGTACGTTGCCGTAGAAGAGGGCCACGGCGCCGGCCTCGTCGCGCTGCACGAGTTCGACCAGCGCCTGCGGGTTCATGACGTCGTGCGTGAGGCGGAAAAAAGCAGGGGACGTCTCGACCGCGCCGCCGCTGACGGGCGGGATCAGCGCGACCTCGGCGCCGTCGTGCAGGGCTTCTTCGAAGGTCACGTAGTCATCGTCGATGGCGCAGACCACGGTCTCGAGCATCCGCTCGACGCGGGGGTATTCGGCGCCGAGGCGGCGCTTGAGGTCGGCCACAGTCGAGCCCTCGTCGAACTCCATGCAGAGGGTGCGTTCGCCGATGGCGTCGCGCAGGCTGGCGAAGAGCAGAAGCGATACCTTCACGAGATCGATTCTAGCATTGCGGGGGGCACCTCACCCCCGCTGCCGCTCGCCCCTCTCCCTGCGAGGAGAGGGGCTGTCGACGACGATTCGTCGCGCCTTCACCTTGACCCGCTGCCTCCCGAGGGAGTGGAGGTGTGGCCTTGCTATACTCCGAAACCTATGGTGACACGCAGTCTCACGCGTCTCGGCGTCGCGGCGCTCGACCTGGTGTATCCGCCGCGCTGCGCGCTGTGCGAGAAGCACGGGTCGTTTCTCTGTGAGGCGTGCCGAGAATCGCTGCCACGGGCTGATGGGCGCCGCTGCGATGCCTGCTGGCTGCCGCTGCGGGGCTTCGAATGCGCCGCGTGCGCCGAACACCCTACGGCGCTGACCCGCCTTCGCTCCGTATACCGCTACGAGGGCGGTGTGCGGTCACTTGTACAAGCCTTCAAGTTCCGCGGCCAGAGCAGCCTGGGTAAGACGCTCGCCGCGCTGCTGGTGAGTTGCTACGAGATTCAGGGGCTCGCTGCGGACGTGATCGTGCCGGTGCCGCTGACCACCGCGCGCAGGCGAGGCCGCGGTTACAACCAGGCGTCCTTGCTGGCGCGCGAGGTGTCGCGGTCGATCGGCGTGCCGGTGGCGGGAGGGCTACAGCGCACGGGCAAGGCGCCACCGCAGGCCCAGAGCGCGACGGCGGAAGAGCGGCGCCGCAACGTGGTTGGGGCGTTTGAGGTTGCCCGGCCGGGCGACGTTGTCGGGCGGCGAGTCCTGCTTATCGACGACGTGGCGACGACCGGCGCGACGCTGAACGCCTGCGCCGTCGAGCTGTTCAACGCGGGCGCCGCCGAGGTTAGCGGCCTGACGCTGGCGCGCGAGGACTGATGATCCGCGACCCCATCCTGCTCGTGTTCTGCGGCGGCATGAGCGGCAGCCCGGCCGAGGACGCCTTCGGCACCGTGCTGCGGGAATGCGCGCTCGACATGCTGGAGGAAGCGGCCGCCAGCGGCGTCTACGCGGGGCAGATACTGGTGGCCGACCGGCCGTCGGCGGAGGCGCTGGAAGGGCGGTTGCCTTCGCACACGGAGATTGACGTCGATGCATCGGGCGAACCGTTTCATCTAGGCCGGCGCATCAAGGAGGTCGTCACACGCTACGCGCTTGAGCGGCCCGTCTACGCGGGCAGCGGCCTGCCTTTGATCAAGGCAGCTGAGCTGTCCAAGGTTGCGGCGGAGCTGCGCGGGTCGGAGAAGGCGGTGGTGGCGAACAACTTCTTTTCGGCCGACCTGATCGGCTTCGTGCCTGGCAGCGTGGTCGAGCGTGTTGCGTTGCCGGACAACGACCGCATTATGCCGCGGCTGTTGCGCGACGAGGCGGGGCTGGAGAACAAGTCGCTGGCGCGCACGATAGAGAACCAGTTCGACCTCGACACGCCGGGAGACCTGGCGATCCTGGCCTGCGCAGGCGGTGCGGGGCCGAATCTGCAGCGCCACATCGACGCACTGGGCATCGATACGTCGCGTCTCGAACAGGCTTCGCGCCTGTTCACGGACCGTGATGCTGAGGTGGTTGTGGCGGGTCGCGTGGGGACGCAGACGTGGCAGTACCTCGAGTCGGAGACGGCGTGCCGGGTGCGGATGTTCGCGGAGGAGCGCGGGCTGCAGGCGGCGGGCCGGGATACCAACGGCGAAGCGCGGTCGCTGCTGGGGTTTCACCTGCAAAGCGTGGGGGCGCAGCGCTTCTTCGAAGAGCTGGCGCAGATGGGGCAGGCGGCGTTCATCGACACACGCCCGCTGTTCGCGCACATGGGGCTGAAGCCGTCGCGGCCGGACCGTTTTCTCTCCGACGCCATGCAGCCGGACGGCATCGAGGACGCCTGGGTGCGCGAGTTCACAGCCGCGGCGTGCGAGGCGCCGATACCGGTCGTGCTGGGCGGGAGCTCGCTGGTGGCGTCCGGCGTGCAGCTGCTATCGGAGGCGGCGTGGCGGCGACACGACGAAGAGGCGGCGCGTTAGGGCTCCGCCGAAAGTCGGATTGACGATCCGGCCGCGCTGCCATACGCTGAGTAGGTAAACCTCAGAAAGGGGACGACACGATGGCAAAACTTGTGAACGTCATTGTTTCAGCGCGTCCTCCGAGGCATCGCTTCTAGAGACCTGTCCTTCGCGTCAGTCGCTCCTTGAGCCCTTCCCTCGGAAGGGCGTTTTTGCGTCCCGTCCTTCCCGGGAAGGAATCAGCAAAATGAGGAGCATTCGCGATGTACCGATCTTCCGGTAGAGACCACCTGGAGCAAATCGAACCGTTTATCGATCAAGGCTATGTCGATGAGGTGCTCGGCCTGGTCAAGACGGGCAAGGAGGCGTCCGTCTATGCCTGCCGCGCCGGGCCCGCCGCCGGCTGCGAGCTCGTAGCGGCCAAGGTCTACCGTGGCGCGCAGTATCGCTTCAAGAACGACGCGGTCTACCAGGAGGCGCGTGCCCGCGAGCTGGGTATCTCCGGCAGCGCGCTGCGTGCCTTCAACAAGCGCCGTCACAGCGCCACCGGCCGTGACGTGCAGGCCGGCAGCTGGCGTATGCGCGAGTATCAGGTCCTGCAGCTGCTGCACGAGTCCTACGCCGACGTGCCGCGACCGATCGCGGCGGGGGGCGAGGCGATCCTGATGGAGTACTTCGGTGACGAAGACGAGGCGGCGCAGGAGCTCAACCGCGTGCATCTCGACGAGGCGGAGGCGCCGGCGTTGTTCCAGCGCTTGATGAACAACGTCGAGCTGCTTCTCGGGCTAAACCTGGTGCACGGCGACCTCTCGCCGCAGAACGTCCTGTACTGGCGCGGCGAAGTGTGGGTCATCGACTTCCCGCAGGCGACGGACCCGCGGTTCAACAGCCACGCCCGCGACTTCCTGACCAGAGACGTCGCGAACCTCGTGCGCCACTTCGCCGAGTACGGCGTCGAGGCGGACGCCGGCGGGCTGGCGAATGACCTGTGGCGTCGTTTTCAGCGGGCGGAGCTGTGAGGCGAGGGCGAGAACATAGGACATAGGGCATAGGACAGGGCAGTGCGCTGGCACGATGCGCCTGGCGCTGACCGATTAGTCGGAGAAGACGACGGAGATGTAGTGATAGCCGGTGGCAGCGGTGACGAAGCCGATGCCGACGCGGTGCAAGCCAGGGTTGACGATGTTCGCGCGATGAGGCGGGCTCCGGAAGAACTCGACCATCGCGAAGGAGACCGGCCCGCCCGCGACGTCGTTGTAGTGGATGTTCTCCGTTGCGTCGTCGTACTCGTAGTCGGCGGCTTCCAGCAGGTCGAAGACGGTGTCTCCGTTTGGGGCATAGTGAGAGAGGACGCCGGTCTCGGCCAGCGTCTGCGCCCGCTCTCGGGCGATATCCATGAGCTCGGCGTTGAGGCTAAGCGGTGCGATTCCCAGCCGGACCCGTTCCTGGTTGTGGGCCGCGAACAGCTGCTGCTCGAATTGCGAGAGCACGATGCCACCGATCACGATCGGCGTCGGCGTGGCGGTGGGCGTCGGTGTAGCCGTGGGAGTTGGCGTTGGGGTAGGCGTGGCGGTGGCTGTAGGTGTGAACGTCGGCGTTGGCGTCGGCGTCGGAGGGACGGAGGTGTCCGTGGGCGGTAGCGGCGTTGCGGTGGGCTGAGGCGTCTCCGTGGCGGTAGGGGTCGCCGTGGGCAGCACCAGCCGTGCTTCCGGCGTCAGGGTTGCGACCGATGCCGCGGCGGCTGAGGCGCCGGCCCCGGTGGCGCTGGACGAATCGGACGAGGCGTCGCCCTTCGTGCTGCAGCCGAGCAAGAGGGCTAGCAGCAGGAGAAGCGCGAGACCACGCCGGTCAGGGCACAAGGCCGCTTACGTTGGGCTCGTCTTCCAGGTGCCAGAGGCGGGCGAGCAGTTCCTTGGCGCCGGCCTCGCCAAGCGTCTCGGGGGCCAGCGTCATGAACTTCTCTTCCAAACGCTCGTCGCTCAGCGGGTTCTCCGGCGAGCCGGTGGCATGCTCGACGCGGTGCGTGAGGACGCTGCCGTCCTTCATGGTCAGGCGCAGCTCGACCTGATCCTCGCCCATGCCGTCGATGACGTTGAACTTGACCTTGCGACGCAGGTCCGTGAGCAGCGGGTCGAGCACCTTGGCGTCGGCGAACTGCGCCGGGTAGGCGGCGCCGTCGACGAGGCCGACGGAAATGCAGTGCGCGCAGCTGAACTTGCCCGCGAGACCGACATCCGGCTCCATGCGCCCCATGAGCTCCGGCACGAGGTGATGCACGTCCGCCTCGATGCTCTCGACCGCTCCGGGGTCGAAAGCAGGGTTCCAATGCAGAGCGATGGCAGCGTCGATCGCCGGGTGGGAAACGACGCCGCAGGAGTAGGGCTTGAGGCCGTTGTTGAAGATCTCCCAGCGCTCGCCGAGGCCGTCGGTGAGGCGTGAGAGGTCGTGCTTATTGGACATAACTTCCATGACGCCACGGCGGCCTTCAAGGATTGTGGTGGCGGCGGTGAAGCCCTTCTGGGCAAGGAGAGCAGAGACGACGCCTGCCTGTGCAGCGCGTCCGGCGTGCATCGGCTTCGTCATCGTGCCGAAGGCCTCGCGGACGCCGGCAGCCTGCGTGCCGGCGGCCCCCAGGGCTCCGACCGTGCCGTCGACGTCGAGGCCGAGCACCTTCGCAGCCGCGATGGCGCCGCCGAAGACGCCCATCGTGCCCGTGATGTGCCAGCCGAGGTCGTAGTGCCAGGGGTGCACCGAAAGGCTGGTGCGGCAGACGGTTTCGACGCCGAGGGCGACCGCCGCAATCAGCTCGCGCCCGGAGGCGCCGCGGTCTTCGCCGATGGCCAGGGCAGCGGGCAGCGTGGGCGCGGTGGGATGGGCGACGGTGGGGAAGTGCGTGTCGTCGTAGTCCTCGAGGTGGGCGGTGTAGCCGTTGGCCAGCGCGGCGTTGCCGAGGCCGGTGCGGGCGTTGGCGCCCCAGACGGTGGCGCGCGGGCGGCTGCCCTCTTCGTTGAACATGTCGAGCAGGTACTGCAAGGAGAGGTCGCGGGCCGAGTAGATGCTAACGGCCAGCACGTTGATGATGTCGCGTTTCGTCTCGTGCACGACTTCGCCGGGCAGGTCTTCGAAATGCGTCTTGACGGCGAACTCGGCGATATCGCGTGTGGCGCCCACGGAGGCCTCCTGGGGAAACAGCGGTGGAAGACGTTACCGCCCATACTACGGGGCCTTGCGAGGTGGGGGAATGCTCCTCAAGCGGAGCGCACGAGCCGACACTGATAGCAGATGGGCTTCCTACTCATTGCGCTGCGTGGGTCTCTCCTCGCGACCACCGCGATGACAGGCGCCATCGCGGCGTACCACGGCGTCCCGGTCCTGTTTGACTACGGCTACGACGCGGGCAACGTACTGACCGTCCTCGCGTTTGCGGCGACTATGGCCGGTGCGCTGCTGGGCGGCGGGCTCTACCTGCTGGAAGGACGCAAGCGCCTGTTCAGGATCCATGCTGGTGGCGCGCTGCTTCTATTTGGGCTGGCCTTGATCACGGTGAACAGCGTTGGCTACTACTTTCTGACGCCGGGAGCGTTGGCGGTCCTGAGCCTGTGTGTGCTGGCGACCAAGCGGCCCTCGGACGGGGATGAGCCGTACCGCTGGCTGCGTGGGGCGGTGCGGGTGAGAAACAGGCGACCGGCGGGCGGCTAGCCGGCGTTGATCGCCTTACGCAGGTTGTTGGCGAAGTCGCCGACGAAGGAGTCTGCCTTGCGCTTGATCAGCGGCTGGCCGAGCTCCGCGAGACGGCCGGCGAAGTTGACGTCGGCGATGAGCTCGACCTCTGTCTGCGACTCGCCGACCTCGTTGAGCTTTGCCTCGACGTCGGCCGTCATGCTGGTGCCGACGCGGCGGTCGCGGCCGTCGCCTTTGACGCGCCAGTTGCCGTCGGCGGCGCGCTCAACCCTGGCGTGGCCACCGACGTTGAGGCCCAGCGGCCCGATGCGGACGCGGATCGTGCCTTCGAACTCGTCGTTGCCGAGCTCCTTGAGGTCCTGCAGGCCCGGGACGCAGTAGGCGGCCTTCGAGAAGTCGTCGAGAAACTCGCGTACCTTCGTCCGGGGGGCGTCTACGGTGACTTTGTGTTCGAATCGCACGGCTTACTCCGATCGGCGCGGAGGCTGCGCATCCCTCTCGGTCTGCTCCGCCTCTAATTAGATAGAGACTGGGGGACACCCCCCAGACCCCCCGCGCATGGGCTGCGCCCCTGAGAACCCTGCCTGGGTTCAGCGTTACAGGAGGATGCGCTCCAGGGCGCGGCGGGTGAAGACGACGGCCATGTCGCGCTTGTAGTCCGGGCTGCCTCGGAAGTCGTCCAGCGGGTCGACCTGGTCGGCGACAGCCTCAGCGGCGCGGCGGATGTTGTCCGCGGTCGCCTGTTGGCCCTCGAGGGCTTGCTCGACGGCGGTGGCGTGTACCGGGGTCGAGGCGGCGGCGGCAAGCGCGACGCGAAGATTGCGCACGGTGCCGTTATCGACTTCGCCACGCGCGGCGACGGCCACGGTGGCGTAGTCGTCCGCGGTGCGGGGTAGAAACTTGAGGTAGGCGGTCTTTGTCGAGGCGGGAAGCGTCGGGATGATGACCTCGGTGAGCAGCTCGCCGGGCTGGATCGCGGTCTCGTAGTAGTCCTGGAACACGTCGGTGATCGGCAGGGTGCGCTCACCGTGCTTCGAGACCAGCTTGACGCTGGCGTTGAGCGCGATGAGCCCGGGCGGCGGGTCCTGCGCCGGGTCGGCGTGGGCGATGCCACCGGCGACGGTCGCGACGTTGCGGATACGGATCGTGGCGACGGAGCTGTAGACGTCACTCAGGAGTGGCGCGTGTTGCTTGACCAGGGCCGAGGTCTCGACCTCGCGGTGGTGCGTCAGGCCGCCGATGTGCAGGCCGTCTGCCTCCTGGCGGATGCCGCTGAGACCCGGGACGCGGCCCAGGCTGATGATGTGGTCGGCGTCGACCAGCGACTGCTTCATGAGCACGATGAGCGCGGTGCCGCCGGCCATGGGCCGGCCGTCGTCCTGGTGCTCGTCGAGCAGTGTCAGCGCTTCGTCGAGCGTTGCAGGCGAGTGGAAGTAGAAGTCGCGCATCTTTTCTCCTCGCCTAGTGGGTGCCCGGAGTGGGCTCTACGGGCTGGCCGGACGCCTTCTTCACGGAGTCGATGATCTGGTAGTAGCCGGTGCAGCGGCAGAGGTT
>DASTLN010000151.1:0-4291 GCA_035714925.1 Dehalococcoidia bacterium
ACGCCTCAGGGACGTATGCATCCGGTCTCCTGCTCGCGGCGGCCGGTATCGCCCTGGCGTTTGCCTGCCTCTACTTCGTGCAGCCGCCCAGCCGCCCCAAACCGGAGATTGATCGCACAGAGCGACTCAGCACGGCATGAGGCGGTTCGGCGTTGCCCGCCGCATCTACTACGGCTGGTGGATACTCGCGGCTTCCGTCGTCGCGATGACCGTCGTGAGCGGCCTCGCGGCATGGTCTCTCGGACTCTACGTCCACCCGTTAGAGGACGAATTCGGTTGGACCCGCGCCGAGGTCTCGCTCGGCTTTTCGGCGGGGATTCTCGTTAGCGGGCTGGCTGGACCGGCAATCGGTCGCCTGGTCGACCGGTTTGGGCCGCGTTCTTCCGTCATCGTGGGTAGCATCCTGGCGGCATTGACGTTTCAGCTCCTGGCGGCGACGAGCACGCTGTGGCAGTGGTACCTGTTTTCGGCGATCAACGCCGCGGCGCGCCAGATGATGTTCTTCATCCCGTTTCAGGCGCTGACCTCGCGCTGGTTCGACCGCAGGCGCGGTGCGGCGCTGAGCTTGCTGGGCATCGGGTTTTCGCTGGGCGGGTTCCTCGTTCTGCCGCTGCTCGCGCTGGTGATCGAAGCGACGGACTGGCGTGGCGGGTTCGTGTTTTCCGGCGTCATCTCGGCGGCGCTCGTTCTGCCGCTGGCCGTGTTCGTGCTGCGAGACGACCCGACGCCGGAGGAGACGGAGGCGTTTGGTGAAGGCAGAGACGCCGGCGGCGCTTCGCGGCCCGTCACGGCAAGCGTAACGCTGGGCGAGGCGCTCCGGATGCCGATCTTCTGGGTGCTGGCGATTGGGCTGATGCTGTTCTTCTACGGCATGATCGGCTGGACGGTGCACCTCGTGCCGTTCTTCGAGTCGAGGGACATTTCACGCGAGACTGCGGCGCTCCTGGTCTCACTGGCGTCGGGGGCGGGCATCGTTTCGCGACTGGCGCTGGGGACGGTGGTCGACCGGTTCAAGCGCTTCGAGCGTGCGGCGGTTGGGTTGATCGGCTTGCTGGCCCTGGGCATGGGGGTGCTCTTGCTCGAGGGCGGCATGCCCGGCGTGCTCGTCTTCCTGGCCCTGTGGGTCATCGGGACGACGGCGGGCTCGATGATCGAAGCGCTAACGCTGACCCGGGCCTTCGGCATGGCGCACTTCGCGACGATACTCGGCGCCATCGTCGTCATCGAGACAATGGGGGAGATTCTCAGCCCGTCGATCTCGGGGCTGATATTCGACACCACGGGCTCTTACGACTGGGCGCTGGTGATGTACGTGCTGACCTTCAGCGCGTCCGCCGCGATGTTCGCCATCGCCAGCCGCATGAAGTATCCCGTGCTGCAGACCAGCGCCGGGAGCCCTGAGGCCTCGGGGTAAAACGGCTCGAGCCAAAGAGTCAGCCCGACTGAATGACCTCGGCTTGCGGCGCTAGACCGGTCGGCACCTCGTTGGTCCGAGCGGCGTGCCAGTCCGACAGCGCTTCGTGCCAGAGGACCTCGGCGGGCAGGACGGTAGAGCAGGAGCGGCGGCGGTAGGCGGCTGGGTCCTCGGAGGCGGGCGGCGGCGTGCCGGCCTCCCGAAGAGCCCTCGCGGCCTTGAGGAGCTTGCGACGGGTCATGATGATCATCGAGTCCACGGTGCCGAGGTGCTCGCGGTGACGCGGCGTGATCGTCCCCATGCTGGCCGTGACGGCCGCATCCTGCAGACGGATCGTCGGGATGCCGCTGAAGTTCATGGTTCGCTGCACTTCGCGGTCCATCAGGAAGTCATTGGCGTGGTCGGCGACGGGCCACCAGCCGGGGTAGGGCCGGCCGAGCTGCGCCGGCTTCATCGGCCCCATGCCGTTCTCCTCCGGGAGCTTCGTGACTACCTGCTGCAGCTTGCGCGGGCCGTCAAACTTCGTCGTCGGGTTCCAGCGCAGGCCCCAGTGCATCGTGTGGTTGTCATCGATCGGGGTGTACATGTGCTGCGGCACCGTGCCGTCTGGAGTGCCCGGGAACATGCTGAAGACGGGGAAGAGGTACTGCGTGGTGCGCCAGTAGGTGCGGCTGGGGCCGTCCTGGCGGCTGGCGCCGTAATAGATGCCGTAGTCGGTGTCGATGATGTCGAGGTGCGGCGCCTTGTCGGGGTGGAAGACGCCGTAGTTGCTGGGTTGCCACTCCTCGAGCCGGGCGTGCAGCAGGTAGAGGTGCGACGTGTCGATGTCGCCCTCGAGCGCTTGCATCCAGTTGCACTCGTAGATGCCCTTGTACTGGTGATGCACCTGCTCTTCCGGCAGATGGCACCACTCGAACTCCGGCAAGCCCGGCGGGTCGGCCTGGTCCGGACCCATGTAGGCCCAGATGATGCCGCCCTGCTCTGCCGCGCGGTATGCGGTGGCTCGCACCTTGGTCCTGAAATTAGACTCGGCGGGCTCGGACGGCATGTCGACGCAGGCGCCGCTGACGTCGTACTTCCAGCCGTGGTAGACGCAACGCAGGCCCTCTTCTTCGTTGCGCCCGAAGAACAGCGATGCGCCCCTGTGGGGGCAGGCGTTCTGGATCAGGCCGAGGCTGCCCGAGGTTGTGCGGTAAGCGATCAGGTCCTCGCCGAGGAGGCGCACCCGCTGCGGCGGGCCGTCGGCCTCGATCTCCCAGCCGTACAGGAGCGGCAGCCAGTAGCGGCGCATCAGGTCGCCCATCGGTGTGCCCGGGCCGACCCGGCAGAGCGTTTCGTTGTCTTGAATCGAGAGCATGATGCGCCTCCTGGTAGCTGACGACGATTTTACGCTCCTTTGGGTTTGAATGCTTAGGCGACTTAAGAAGTTTCGAGCCTGTGCCTATGCGGTCTACAATGCGCGCGCCGGGAACGGTTGAGATCGGGGTGAGCTATGAGCGAAGAGCGAGTCCGCGTGGCGTTTATCGGCGCCGGCAAGCAGGCGAACTGGCGCCACTATCCCTCCGTCGCGAGCCTGCCCGATGTCGAACTCGTGGCGTTGTGCGACCGCGACGCTGAGCGCGCTTCCCAGACCGCGCAGCGCTGGGGCGTGCCGAAGACGTACGAGGACTACCAGCAGATGCTGGTGCAGGTCGAACCCGACGCCGTCTACATCATCATGGGCCCGGACGCGATCCATGAGCCCGTGACCTACGCCCTGCGCCAGGGACACAACGTCTTCATCGAGAAGCCGCCGGGACTGACGCTGAACCAGATCAAGCTTCTCGCGTACTCGGCGGAGCAGAACGGCTGCATCACGATGGTGGGCTTCCAGCGGCGCTTCATTCCGGCCATGACGGCGCTCAAGGCGCGCGTCGAGGAACGAGGCCCGATTCACTCGGCGTCGGTGGCGAATTTGAAGTCGACGCGGGACTTCGAGCGGCCGGCCGCGACAGGGATCCTCGACCAGCTGACGTCGGACGGCATGCACGCCGTGGACAACTTGCGCTGGCTCTGCGGCGGCGAGGTCGTCCGCGTTTCGAGCAGTGTGCGCACGCTGTACGCGCCGGGGCCCGTCGCGAACGCCGTGATGGCGCAGGTGGAGTTTTCCTCCGGCGCGGTCGGGCAGCTGAACTACGACCTCGTCAACGGCGGTTCGGCGCTGGGCGAGGGTGCGACGGCGCCGGGTATCTTCCGTGCCGAGGTCCACGGCCGCAACATCAGCGCCTTCGTCGATGCGGAGCGCGACAGCTACATCGTTGCCGACAGCGGGGAGCGGGAGGTCTTCGAATCAAGCGTCTTCGGGCAGCCCTTCGGCGAAACGCCGGAGCACTGGCTGGGGTTCTGGCACGAGAGCCGGTATTTCATCGACTGCGTCAGGGAGAAACAGCAGCCGCACTGCAATTTCGCCGACACGGTCAAGACGTGGGAGCTCATCGAGCAGATCTACGCCGCGGCGCGCGGCCAACAGTAGAGGAGATAACGATGCCGAGAATTGAGCCGATTTCCGACAAGTCGCAGGTGGCGGCGGAACACCAGGGCGTGGTGGACGCGGTGCTGGAGACCTTCGGAGCGCTGCGCGGTCCGCACAGCATCCTGCTGCACAGCCCGGCGCTGGATAAGCCGGCGCTGGAGCTGGGTAACTACTTCCGCCACCATGGGGTCGTGAAGTCTCCTGAGAAGGAGCTGGCGTTCATCACGGCGGCGCGAGAGAAGGACTGCCTCTACGTCTGGGCCGCGCAGGTCGGCGCGGGACGGCGCGGCGGGCTAAGTGAGGCAGCGATCGAAGTGGTGAGGAACCGCGGCGAAGTGTCGTCGCTGCAGCCCCACGAGGCGGAG
>DASTLN010000152.1:0-2580 GCA_035714925.1 Dehalococcoidia bacterium
CTTCAACCGTCGTGGCCATGTCCCCTCCCGAGCGAAGCTCAGGATCGCTGGACCTGAGCCAAAACGCGTCTCAGGAGGGATATCGGCCGTTCAGAGCCCGTTCTTGAGGGTTACCGGCCGT
This sequence comes from Dehalococcoidia bacterium, assembly GCA_035714925.1. GTDB lineage: Bacteria > Chloroflexota > Dehalococcoidia > DSTF01 > WHTK01 > WHTK01. The sequence goes on from DASTLN010000152.1 coordinate 122, forward strand.
AGGATGGGTGGGACACACCCAAAAAAAGGAATGAAGAAAGAGGAAGAGAAGAGACGAGAAGAGCCGATTCGCGGCCGCCGCCTAGTACGGCATCCGTCAATTCCTGCCAATAATTCCGGTTGCCTCGGCCGGGACGACCCGGCTTCGTCGATTTCAGAGGTTGCCGGCGTCCAAGTAGGCACTGAGAGGACCGGTGAGGCCCTCCGCGATCGCCTCCAGGGAGCCACACACAGGCGTGGACTCCCATCGGCCCGTGTGCGTCCTGAAGCTCAGACCGTACTCGTCCGCGCCAATTCGTGTGGCACGAGCCACGAGCTGAGAAGTACCGTCCGACGCCAGTACCTTCACGAGAAAGTGGCCGCTACGGGGTCGAACCAGAACGTGCTCGTAGTTTCCCCTGGTCCGAATCAAGCGCTCCAGCGCGGCGGCTCGTAGTTCGGCGGAGGCCTTGTTGAAACTGCTTCGGGTCACCCGGCCCTCGCTTCTTCCCTGGAAGTCTCTACTTCCTTCGCTGCGCGATAACCCATGAACGACCAGCGGAATGGATGTTTGTCTTTCTCATTCCAGTATGCCACGAAGGCCTCGACCGCCGCTCGAAGTTCTTCGACGCTCTTGAAGCTCCCGTTCGTCAGGCAGCGGCGCTGTAGAATGCCGAACCACAGCTCGACCTGATTGACCCAGGAGGCATGAATCGGCGTGTAGTGAAAGGTGAAGCGCTCGCCATAGCGGGCGTTGAATCGCTCCCAGCGCTTCCCGAGGTGAATGTTGAGATTGTCCCAGACAACGTGAACGGTGCCGGCAACCTTTTCGGCCACTTGGTCCATGAATGCCTCGAGATCGTCGCCGGTACGAGTGGCCCCACAGCGGCCAAGCACCTCGCCGGAGTGGACGTTGAAGGCCGCGATGAGGCTCTGCGTTCCGTGACGTTTGTACTGGAACTCACGTCGGCCAGATCGCCCCGGTTTCGCCGGCTGATCCGGGTGCTTGCGCTCGAGCGCTTGCATGCCGGTTTTCTCGTCTATGCACAGCACCGTGGCGCCTTCGGGCGGGCTCACGTAGACTTCAACGATGTTCGTGACCTTCTGGCGGAAGTGCGGGTCGCGACTGTGGAGCCACATCCGCCTCTTGTGCGGTTTCAGATCGGCACGATCGAGAATGCTGTGCAGGTGGCTCCGGCTGATCTCGACGATTGCAGCACTCCGAAGGTTCTCGCGGAGTCGGTCGAGAGTCCAACCGGACAGACCGTTCTCCGAGGGAGCTGGCTCGCAGGCCACTGCTATGATCTCGCAGCGCTGGACCGGAGTGATGCGAGGTGGTCGACCGCAGCGGTTTCGGTCGATCAGACCGTCCATTCCAGCCCGAGCGAAGCGGCCGCGCCATGTGCAGACCGTGTCTACCGAGCTCCCCAACCTGGCAGCGATCTCATGGCTTCCCATCCCTTCCGCGGCGAGCAGAACGATCCTCGCGCGAAGGGCGTCGCGCTGAGTGCTCGTCGGGGCATCGCGGACCCTCGTCAATCGAGCCCGTAATTGCGGCGTCAGAACGACTTGCGAAGCAGGGCGGCCGCGCCTTCCAGGCTCCGCCGGCTTCTTGATGTGCCTTTCCACGTCGAGAGTTATCGGCAGGAATTCGTCCGCGCTTTATAGGATCTTGCAGCGTGGATCTCTGGTGGGAGTCACGACCGCACTCGACGAGCGGCGACACCCGACGCGGAGCCGACCATCAGCCGGCCGAGGAGGGAAGCGCTGTTGGGCATGGTACCCGGATTTATCTGCCGAATTTAGCGGATCCTGTACTAGCTCCCAAGAATTAGCTAATCGTGTCGGATGCGTCTTCCAAATGGACTCGTCGGCTAACCACGCTGAGGGCGGAATCGCTGTCTGTCGTCCGTCGCGAATCCAGGAGCGCGAGGCCATGAGCTCCGGGCATCGTCGAATGTTTCGCTCGGTCGCGCAGAGGAACGGGCAATGTTTTCCGCAGAATTGCCTTTTAGTCACATTCCGGAGCACTAGCCTGGGTTTTTCCCGGCTTTGCGGGAAAAACCCAGGCTAGACTCGCCGCCATGAGCTTCCCCCTCTGCCTGAATACGAGCACGATCCACCCGCATCCCTTGGTCGACAAGATCCGCTGGACCGCGGCGGCCGGCTTCGCCGCGATCGAGCTCTGGATCCCGGACCTCTACGAGCACGTCGGTCGCGGCGGCGAGGTGCGCGACATCGAGAAGGCGCTAACGGATCACGGTCTCGGCGTCCCATCGATGATCGCGCTCCGCTGGTGGGGTGACGCAGCAGAGTCCGAGTACCCGGCGCTGCTCGATGAAGCGAAGCGGCGGATGGAGCTCGCCGCGCGCATCGGCGCGCGCTACGTCGTCGCGACGCCGCCGCGCGAGGCTTGCGACCTCGACCAACTCACGCGCCGCTACGTCGATCTCCTCGCGGTCGGACGCGAGGTCGGCGTCC
>DASTLN010000153.1:0-2413 GCA_035714925.1 Dehalococcoidia bacterium
AACGGCCTCCGCCGGCAGCGCTCTCGGATGGTCGGCCTGCGTCGCGATGACGCGCAGCGCAGCGGGTTCGATTGCGGAGGCGAGGCCTTCGAGGTCCTTGTCGCCCATGACGCCAATGACCAGCGTCGCGCGGTCGACGCGGAGGTATTCGAGCAGCGTGTCGCGGAGGCGTCGCGCGGAGTCGGCGGTATGCGCGGAGTCGACGATGACCAGAGGCCGCCGCTTGAGGACCTCGATGCGTCCGGGCCACCTAACGGACTCGAGGCCTTGCTTCACCGCGTCCTCGCTCACTTCGATGCCGGCCTTCGCCAGCGCTTCGACCGCCAGGACAGCGGTCGCCGCGTTATCGAGCTGGTGTTTTCCCAGCAGCGGGAGTCTCGCCTGGTAGGCGCCTTTCGGCGTCCGCAGACGGAACGTCTGGTTGTCGCTGCCGGCGCTGTCGCGACGCAGATTGCACGCGAGAGCGACCTCGGTCAGGGGCGAGCCCTTCGCCGCCGCGACCTCACGAATCACGTCGGCAGCGGATTCGCGTTGCGGCGCCATAATCGTGGGGCAGCCGGACACGATGATGCCCGCCTTCTGGCGCGCGATCTCAGGGATCGTGTCGCCCAGGATGTCTCGGTGTTCAAGGCCGATGTTGGTGATTACGGCGCACTCTTTGGTCTCGAAGACGTTGGTCGAGTCTAGCAGACCGCCGAGGCCGACCTCGATAACCTGGGCCTGCACGTCGTGTTTGCGAAACAGCAGGAAACCCAGCGCCGTTAGCGCGTCGAATGTAACGATCGGGCGATCGGGGAGCTGCTCCTGGACAAGCTCCGCCACGGCCCGGACCTCCGTGATTCCTGCGGCGAACTCCTCCCGGTCCACGGGCTGCCCGTCGATCTGAATACGCTCCGGGAAGCGGTGCAGGTGAGGGCTGGTAAACAGGCCGGTGCGGACTCCGGCGGCGCGCAAGGTCGCTTCAATCATTGCGGCGACGCTGCCCTTGCCTTTGCTGCCGGCGATGTGTACGGTCACGCGCCCGAGCTGAGGGTCGTCCAGCTCATGGAGCAGCGCGAGCACGGGGGCGAGGTCGGGGCGGCTGGAGAAGCGGCCGCTGCGCTCGAAGTCGGCAAGGCTATAGAGGTACGCCAGCGATTCGACGTAGTTCACGGGAAGGTTCTTTATCGGCGAGCGGCTTCAGCGCTAGTCGTCGCGACGCGTGAACCAAGGCCGGTCCACTCCAGAAGGGAAGCGCCCCAAACAAGACCGCCGCCGAAAGCCACGAACGCGATGCGGTCGCCGACTTTCAAGCGGCCTTCCTCCCACGCCTCGCAGAGCGCGACTGGAATCGATGCCGAGGAGGTGTTTCCGTAGCGCTCGACGTTGGAGATCATGCGCTCCGGCGGCACGTCCATCGCCTTGCCGACGGCTGAGATGATGCGCTGGTTCGCCTGGTGGGGCACGACGTAATCAATGTCATTCGGCGTGAGGCCGGCTTCACGGATCGCCTGCCGGGTGACGTCCTCCATGGCTCTCACCGCGAACTTGAACACCTCGCGGCCGTCCATGACGATACAAAAGCCCTCGTTTTGGGCCATGGTTGGCGAACTTGCAGGCCCGCGGGCGTAGAGCAGGCCCGCGCCCGCGCCGTCGCTTTTCAGTACGAACGGCCCAACGCCGCCCGATTCGCCACTCTCAAGGACGACGGCGCCTGCCCCGTCGCCGAACAGGACGCAGGTGCTGCGGTCAGACCAGTCAATGATGCGCGAGAGTACCTCGGCGCCAACGACGAGGACGCGCTCGTAGACGCCGGAGTTGATGAACTGCGTGGCAGTCGCCAGCGCGGCGAGAAAGCCGGTGCAGGCAGCGTTGATGTCGAAGGCCGCGGCGGTGCTCGCGCCGAGCTTCTCCTGGATCAGCGAGGCTGAAGCCGGGAACATGCCGTCCGGGGAGCAGGTGGCGCAGATGATCAGGTCAATCTGGTCGGGACGCAGGCCCGCCGTTTCGAGGGCCATTTTGGCTGCCTCGCTGCCCAGGGAGGCGGTCGTTTCGTCCTCGGCGGCAAGGCGGCGTTCGCGAATCCCGGTTCGGTCGACGATCCAATCGTTTGAGGTCTCGACCATGGACTCGAGGTCGGCGTTGGTCAGGACCCTGGCCGGCAAGTATTTGCCTACGCCGACGATACGGGCAGCCATACAGTCTCCCGGGAACGTAAATTAACTTCGCTAACGCCAGTCGTTGCGGTCTAGGGAAGTGTAGGAGCGCTCTGGGAGGGGGTCAACTGCCTTGACATCGCAGGGCCTGTTTGCTAATTTTAGATAGCAATTAGCACTCGGCGAGTGAGAGTGCTAAAGAGAGTCAAAATGCTTACTGACCGCCGTTCCACTCTTCTGAACCTGATTGTCGAAGAGTACGTAGACACGGCTCTTCC
>DASTLN010000154.1:0-10626 GCA_035714925.1 Dehalococcoidia bacterium
CACGGCGGCGACCCGTCGTCAGTCGAGTTCTGCCACCGCGAGGCGCTCGACTACGTCAGCTGCTCCCCCTACCGCGTCCCGATTGCCCGCGTCGCCGCCGCCCAGGCCGCCCTGCGCGACAAGGTGAAGCAGGGCATCAGCGCCCAGTAGCGACGCGTTAGCTCGACGGCCTGCTGTCATCGGCGTGCGATTTGATCTCCTCAGAACGCCTGTCAGCGGTAGGCATCGCTGGAATTGGCCGCGCCGAACCGCGATGACCCTTGATGCAAAGGCCGGCCGCGATCACTCCGGCGGCCCGAAACAGCCGGAGAATCAGGGCCGCAGCCGAAAGCCGGCGCGCCGCCCTTCGACCCCGTTGACGCGGCCAGTCTTTGCATCGAACATCGGCGTGACTAATTACCCCTTGCGAATGACTAGAAAAGAGACATGACATGAAGCTTGGCGTGATGATCGAGAGCCAGGAAGGCGTCGGCTGGAACGAGTGGAAGAACATCGTCCAGTGGACCGAGGAGCTGGGCTTCGAGTCGCTCTGGCGCTCCGACCATTTCTTCTCCTTCTTCGGCGGCACCCGCACCATTGACTCCCTCGACACGCTGATCGCGCACACCTACACGGCGATGGCGAGCAGCCGCATCAAGTTCGGGCCCCTGGTCCTCTCGATGACGTTCCGCCAGCCCGCCGTCCTCGCACGCATGGCCGCAGCCATCGACCAGCTATCCGGCGGGCGATTCATTCTCGGCCTCGGCGCCGGCTGGAACGAGACGGAGCACGAGGCGTATGGCATCGAGCTGCCACCGGTCAAGCAGCGCATGGACAACCTGGAGGAGAGCATCCAGGTCATCAAGTCGCTGTTCGAGAACGAATCCTCGAACTTCGACGGCAGCATCTACAAGCTGAAAGACGCGCCGATGAACCCGAAGCCGGCCCAGAAGCCGATGTCGCTGCTCATCGGCGGCGGCGGCGAAAAGCGCACGCTGCGCATGGTCGCGAAGTACGCCACGGAGTGGAACGTCCCGATCATGATGGGTCTGGCGGCCTACCAGGAGAAGGCGCAGGTGCTGGCTCAACACTGCGAGACGGAGAAGCGCGACCCAGCCACGATCGCTCGCTCGGTGATGACCGGTTACATCTCCGGCGAAAGCCAGGCCGAGGTCGACGCCAAGGTCAAGCACGCCATCGAAACAGCGCCGCCACGATTCCGTTCCGCCAACGCCACCCGCCCGCCAATGACGGCGCTCTGGGGCACGCCTGACCGAATCGTGGAGCAGATCAAGGAGATCGAGGACGCGGGCATTAGCCGCATCATGATCCAGTATCGGTCACCGCCAGCACGCGAGGACCTGGAGTTCCTGGCCAGCGAAATCCTGCCAAAGGTGTAGCCTGCACTCGGTCTGGACGATTAAAGCCGAACGGCCCTGACAACTTGCTGCCAATGTGTTAAAAAGAGAACGATCCTTCATTTTTTGACGGGCGCAGGAGTTGTCACATGCCCAAAGTCCTCCCGGAATACCTCGAGACACGGCGCCAGCAGATCATCGACGCGGCCGCAGCATGCTTCGCCCGCGGCGGCTTCCATCGCACCACGATGCAGGACATCTGCAGCGAGGCCGAGCTCAGCCCGGGCGCCCTCTACCGCTACTTCCAGAGCAAGGAAGACATCATCCAGGCCATGTGCAGCCGCGGCCACGAAGAGGACGTCGCCACGATCCGTGGGGCCATGCAGCTCGACGATACTGTCGCGATCCTGGACGAGCTGATTCGCATCTTCTTCGCGGGCGTCGAGGACCGGGAGTTCTGTGCTCTGATGGTTGAGTTGATCTCCGAGGCGAAGCACAACAAGCCGATCGGCGAGTCTGTTCTCGAAGGCTGGCACGTAATCTTCGAGCCGCTGTCTGAGCTCGTGCAGAAGGCACAATCGCGCGGCGAAATCAACCCGGCGCTCGACGCCAGCGCCGTCACGCGCGTCATGCTCGGCGTTTATCAGGGCCTTGTTTTGCAGAACCTCCTTGAGCCTGGTATGGACGTCCAGGGCTACGTCGAAACCACCCGGGCGCTGTTCCAGGGTGGGTTCTGGTGCGCGGCCCCTAAGTCGGTCGAAGCGCCGGCGAGCGCGAACGCCGCGTTGAGCCATTAATTCTCCGTAAAGAGATCGTTTCCCAGATTGGGACCTCCGACTAAAGTCGGAGGCCCGACCCGTTGACACCGAACCGGAATGCTCCTATAAACGAAGGAGCATTCGCTTTTTATTAATCAACCGGCTGCGGTGTCCCCTGCGGCCAACGCCGTTCGTCTCATTGCAGGCGTCTTTGGAACGGGGAACTAACAATAGTTGATGTATTATTCAGGAAATTTCTAGCACGGGCAAGGAGGGAAGCGAATTGGCATCAATGTTTTCACCCCAGAATCTCGCCACCGCGAGCGCGCGCCACCCCTGGCGCATGGTCGGGCTCTGGCTCGTCGGCTTCATCGTGTCGTTCGTCGTCATCGGGTCATTTCTCGAGGACGCACTGACAACCGACGCCCGCGTCACCAACAACCCGGACTCGGCGGTTGGTGAGCAGCTGCTGGAGGACCGCCTGCGCGGCGAATTCCGCACTAACGAGGCGGTCATCGTCCAATCCGCCGACCTGACGGTCGACGACGCGGCGTTCCAGGCCAAGGTCGAAGCGATTCAGGTGCAAATTCGCGCCCTTGGTCCCGAGATTATTCAAGACTCGACGAACTTCTATGAGACGGAAGCGCCGGCGATGGTCTCCCAGGACCGACACGCGGCGCTAATCACGATCACCATGGCCGGGGCTATCGATGACGCGAACACCAACGTCGAAGAGGTCATCAAGATCGTCCAGGATGCGGACGGCGCCGACGGCTTCGCGACGTTCATCTCCGGTTTCGCCACGGTCAACCACGACTTCACGGAAGCCGCGGAACGTGACCTGCAGCGCTCTGAATACGGGCCGCTGCCCCTTGCCTTCATCATCCTGATCCTTGTCTTCGGCGCCGTCGTGGCCGCCATCGCGCCCATGGTGCTCGCCATCATGGCAATCGTGCTCGCGATCGCGATCGTTGCCCTGATCGGCAACACAACCGACTTTTCGTTCTTCGTCGTCAACATGATCGTGATGATGGGCCTGGCCGTCGGTATCGACTACTCGCTCTTTATCCTCTCCCGCTACCGTGAGGAGAGGAACCGCGGACTCGACACCGACGCGGCGATCTCGGTCGCCGGCAGTACGGCCGGTCGCGCCGTGCTGTTCAGCGGTCTCACCGTAATCATTGCCCTGCTGGGCCTGCTAATCATCCCGCACACCATCTTCCGCAGCCTGGCAAGTGGCGCCATCTTCGTGGTGGCCGCGTCCGTCCTGGCTTCATTGACTCTGCTGCCGGCAATCTTGCGGTTACTCGGTGACCGCGTTAACAAGGGCCGCATACCGCTCATCCAGAAGGCTCAGCAGCGGTTTGACGAGGAACACGTCGGCGGTTTCTGGGATCGAGTCTCGCGCGCTGTGATGGCTCGACCGGTCATCGGCGCCGTAGGGGCGACAACCCTGCTCGCCGCAGCCGCAATCCCCTTCTTCGACATCAACCTCGGCGGCTCGGGCGTTAGCTCGCTGCCGGACAGTTTCATCTCCAAGCAGGGCTTTGACGTCCTCGATGCCGAGTTCGGTGGCGGCCAGGTCAACCCGGTCGAGGTCGTCATCGACGCCGAGGGCGGCGACGCCAACTCGCCGCAGATCCTCGCCGCGGTCGAGAACCTCAAGGCCGGAGTCGCCGGCGAACCGGCGCTGAACGGCGCTACCTACGAGACCAACGGAGCCGGAGACCTCGGCCTCCTGAGCTTCCAGCTCAAGGCCGATCCGTTCTCCGACGAGGCCGTGGACACCGTAGGGCGGCTGCGTAAGCAGTACATCCCGGCGGCCTTCGCCGGCGTCGACAACGACGTCTACGTCACCGGCACCGCCGCAATCAGCCTCGACCAGTACGACCTCACGGACCGGTACACGCCGTACGTGTTCGCCTTCGTCCTTGGCTTGAGCTTCATCCTGCTGATGCTCGTCTTCCGCTCCATCGTGGTACCGGCAACGGCGATCGTCATGAACCTGCTCTCCGTGGGCGCTGCCTACGGCCTCATAGTCCTCGTGTTCCAGAAGGGCTTCCTTGGGAGCACCCTGGGCTTCCAGCAGGTGGAGGCAATCGAGTCGTGGCTGCCACTGTTCCTGTTCGCCATCCTCTTCGGCCTCAGCATGGACTACCACGTCTTCCTGCTCAGCCGCATCAGGGAGCGTTTCGACGAGACCGGCAACAACACCGAAGCCGTCGCCTTCGGCATCCGCTCGACGGGCCGTTTGATCACCGGTGCCGCGCTGATCATGGTCGCGGTCTTCGGCGGTTTCGCCATCGGCGACCTGGTCATGATGCAGCAGATGGGCTTCGGCCTTGGAGTCGCCGTCTTCCTCGACGCGACGATCATCCGTTCTGTCCTGGTGCCGTCGACGATGAAGATCCTCGGCAACGCCAACTGGTACCTGCCGCCGGTGCTGCACTGGCTGCCCCGCATCGGCATCGAAGGCAGCGTCGTCCCGGCATTCGAGCCGGAGTCTGCGGCCGCAGGTGGCGGCGGCTCCTAGCTGTTAACACCCGTCCAACGGTTGGAGAAGGGGTCTCACTGGAGAGGCCCCTTCTTCGCGTCCGGCTGATAGCATGGCAGGACTCCCTCAAAGGAGGCGTCATATGCCTACGCTACGAGACCTGCTTGACGGCCACTGTCACGAATACCCGAAGGGCCTGTCTACCCTTAACCACTCAGAAGTCGCCGAACGCATCCCGCTGGTGCCGAACTGGGAGTTGGTGGACGGCGGCAAGGGCTTGCGCTTCAGCCGCCGTCTCGCTGACTTCATGGCAGCGGTCGACCTCGTCAACCAGGTCGCCGTGATCGCCGAGGACGAGCAGCACCACCCCGACATTCGCATCCACGGCTATCGCAACCTCGTGCTCGACCTCTCGACCCACTCGATCGGCGGCCTGACCGACAACGACTTCATCATGGCCGCGAAGATCAACCGCCTGCTCGACGCGTAGCATCAATGTAGCGGCGACCTTCAGGTCGCCAATCAGCGCCTCGTCCCGGAACAACGCACCTCGCCAAAACCAAAGACCGTGGCCAGCTGCCACGGCACGTTAGATCGCCTGGTCTTCGATCGGGTGGCCCGCCAGCCGGTAATAGTGGCGCTCCATCAGCAGCATGTTGGGCTCGCGCAGGCCTCGCGCCTCGACCAGCGTCCGGTTGGTCTCAGCCGCGGTCCGCCGTAGCTCTGGGTCGCCCAGCACGCGGCGTATCGCAGCCGCCAGCGCGCGGGCGTCGCCGGCTGGGACGCGCAGGCCGTTAATGCCGTCCATGACCCAGCCGTCCACACTCGGCAGGTCACTAACGATGGGGAAGGCTCCGGCCGCCATCGCTTCGAGGTTGCTCAGGGCGAGGGAGTCGGAAGACGGCACGGAGACGTAGATGTGGGATTGTGCCAGACGCTGCGCCAATATCTCCTCGTCCAGGTGGCCGGCGAAGTCAATTGACCTCGCTAGGTCCAGCTTGGCAAAGGCGTGCGCCATGCGCAGCTCCACCTGGCTGCCTGTTCCGGCGACGATGAGACGCAATTCAGGCGACCCACGGCGTACGTCCGCAAAGGCCTCCAGGAGAGTGTCGATGTTGTAAAGCGGCTCGATCGCACGGTCGCTAATGATCGCGAGTGGTGAGGCGTTGTCCTCGCGCAGGTTTACGCTGAAGGCGCCAGCATCAAGGAAGGCTTTCTCGATCCCCAGGTGCACCACCGCCGCCTTCTCCGGCGCCACGCCCAACTCAACCGCCCGGCGGATCAGCGACCCGTCGTTGCCGGTGACGAGGTCCGCTTTGCTCAGCGCCCACGACGCGATGCGCCGCCCCGGCGCCTTTTGCGACTCGACCAGCAGGTCAGAGCCCCATGCGCTGATCACGTAGGGGTGATAGCCGGCAAACGCACCGTAGAAACCGTGCTCGACGGCGTAGTGGGCGTGAAATACGTCGGGCCGTATCTCTTCCAGCAGGCGGCGCAGACCGGCGCGCCGGTAGCGGGTCGCGTTGATGACGCGCAGCAGGTTGGGCGGGACGAGCTTCTTTAGTCCCTGGCCACGTCCGGACGAAGGTAGGCGGCCAGCATGCTGGTCACCTACCATCGTCCTCCTGGCCTCGTTCAGGACGTGCAGCGTTAGTCCATCCAACTCGGTTCGTGGCGCGTAATACGAAATCGCATGCACGTCATGGCCGCGCTCAACGAACGTCTGTACCCACGCCCGCGTATGCGGCCCATCGAAGTCGCCCAGTACGGCGATGCGCAGCGGCGGGCCGGGGAGTTCGCTCACGGCCGCGCCTCGCTGCGCCGCAGCCGCCCCAGCAGCGCGTGCGCGCCCTCGATGTAATACGGCGCGTCACTGCGCCGAGGCAGCAGCGCATCGGTGATCGAGCCCCCGGAGAGACGCCGGTACGCCACCGCGCTCAGCGCCAGGCTGCAGCAGTACGCGAAGCTAGACGCCGCTGCCGCGCCCGCGACCTCGAACGGCGGTATCAGCAGCAGGTCGGCTGTGACCGTCACTACCAGCGTCACGAACGCGATCTGCGCGTTGATCAGCGGACGCCCACGGCTGAACACGTACGCCGCCAGGATCTTCGTCCCCGCCAGCGCCACCGTGCCGGGCAGCAGCCAGAGAAACGGCAGCACCGCGTCGTCGAAGGCATCCCCGAAGATCAGCGGCACCGCGAAAGGCGATAGCCCCGCGGCGAGGATCGATCCGGCCGCGGTCACCAGCAGCGTGTTGCGGCAGACGATCGGCGTCATGCGCGCGGCGTTCTCGTCATCGCCCGCCGTCAGGTTGACCAGCAGCACGACGGACACCGAGTTCGCGATCAGCCACATGCCCTCGCTCAGCGCCACGCCGACCGCGTACAATCCGACGCCGCCGGCGTTAACCAGCAGCAGCACAAGGTAGGAATCGAGCCGGTAGTTGAGTAGCTGGATCAGGTTGCTCAGCTGACCCTGCATCCCGAATCGAGTCGCCTGCCACAGCAGGTCGCGCCCGGCGAGGCGCCGCGGCCACTGCGACGGCCCGAGCAACGCGTAGCCGATCACCACAGGAGGCACGAACGCCAGGCTCCACGCGACGACGGCGCGGTGAATCGTCAAGCCATCTATCAGCTCGGCCGCGCCGAGGCAGACCAGGATCGACAGCGGCAGCGAGACCTCGAGCAGGTTCATCGCGCCGAAGCGTCCCTGCGCCCGCAACGTCGCCTCGGCAGCGCGGAACTGCACCAGCGCCGGGATCGCCACCAGCGTGAGCCAGAACGGCACGCCCTCCTCCGACAGGTCATCGCCAAACGCAACCGCGGCAATCCCCACACCGACGGCGGTTAGCGCCGTTGCGATCAGCGTGACGCTGAGGCCGGCCTCCATCGCCTGGCGCCCCGAGATATCACGACGCCCCACGTAGTAGACCACCGCCGTTGCGACGCCGAGACTGAGGAACGCGAAGCCCAGGCTGACCGCCGCCTGGTACAACGCCGTGACGCCGCGGCCCTCCGGCCCCAACGCGCGCGCCAGCAGCACCGCTGTGACGAACCCGAGCCCGGACGCGGCCACGGTGGCGATGAAGACGAGATTGACGTTGAACAGGAAGCCGCCGGAAGCGGCAGGGCTATCGGAGGGACGCGTCATTTGACGCCGATCGGGAGGCGGTCTGCCACCAGTGCCTCCACGTCCTCGACCTCCGCGTCCAGACGCTGATCCCATGTCCAGAAGGCACGCTCCGCCAGATGGTGCGCCGCGGCCCCTAGCTTCTGCCTTCGTTGCGGGTCGCTCGAAAGCTTCGCCAGCGCCGCGGCGATCTCGGCTGGCTCGCCCGAAGCGGGTAGCAGTACGCCGGTCTCGCCGTCGCGGATCAGGTCGCGCGTGTCCCCCTCGTCCAGCGTCAGCACGCAGCGCCCTGCGAACATCGCCTCCAGCAGCGGGTTGCCGACGTTCGACAGCTCGTTCACGGAAAGAAACACGTCGGCGGCGCCGAGATAGCGCTGCACCTCTGCCTGCGGCACAGCGCCGACAAACGTGACCCGGTCCTCCAATTTCAGATCGCGGGCCTGGCGCTCCAGGTTGATCCGTTCTTCGCCGTCGCCGACCACCAGCAGGCGTGCCGTGATGCCGTCTGCGCGCAGCTTCCCTACGGCGTCTACCGCCCGGTCGACCCGCTTCCAGCGCGCCAGGCGCGTCGCCGTCACGAGCACGAAGTCGTCATGCGCCAGTCCCAACGAAGCGCGCGCCTCGGATGCGTCTATCGTCTCCTGCGTGGCCGCTGCCAACGCGTCGAGGCCGTTGCGCCAGAAGCGCACCTTCCCTGCGGAGTCCGGATTCAGCGCCTGCAGCACTTCATCGCCGCGCGTGCCGTCGTCGGTCATGACGTAAAGGTCCGCCGGCGTCTTCAGCGCGCGCACTTCCTCGAACTTGCGCAGTAAAGACTGCGGCCTTCGCAGGTAGGGATACATCACGGTACCCTGGAACCGCGCCACGAGCGGCAGCGGGTGACGCGCTCGCACCTTTCGCTGCGCCAGTACGCCGTGCACCTCGTAGCCATACAGCAGGTCGAAGCGCTCGTGCTTGAACAGGCGCTCTGCCCGGCGCGACGCGAGCATCGGGAACAGGTTGGAAAAGCGCAGCTTCTGATCCGCCTTGCGGGCGATGTGCGGCAGCGGCAGCCGCGATTCACCCAACGCCGGCAGGTTGAATAGATGGAAGGTAACGCCTTCGATCTGAGGTGGCTCCTGGATACCCGCGCCGTGGTGGTGGTTTGCGCCGATCGTCGGCGCGACGAAGTCGATGCGGTGGCCGCGCTTGCCGTAACCTTCCAGCGTCTTGAACAGAGACGCGGCGCCGCCCTGGCCGGCGAGGGCCCAGACCTCCAGTGCGCTGATCATCAGGATGCGGAGCGGTGGCATTTCCCGGTTGCCTCGCCTCTTGGGTTCAACGGCTCGTACCGCAAATAAGTCTACGCTTGAATGACGGACGGCCAAACCCGTACCATACGTATCTGAACTAAAGCCCCCGGGGTGTAGCTCAGCCAGGCTAGAGCGCACGGTTCGGGACCGTGAGGTCGGCAGTTCAAATCTGCCCACCCCGACCAGACAAGATGAAAGGCGTCCCGCCAACGTCTATCCTGTTCCGTCCAACATGAGGTGTCCAGCATGAACTCGCCTACCGAAGGTGAAGAGGAAATCCGTCTCACCCGACAGGGCGCCGAGCAGGCGATTGAGCTCGCGATCGAGAGCAAGTGGGAGGAAGCCGCCACCCTCAATCGCTCGATCCTGGAAGCCACGCCGGAAGACGTCGATACGTGGAACCGGCTCGGCAAGTCGCTACTGGAGCTCGGCCGCTACCGCGAGGCGCACGACGCCTACGCCAAGTCGATTGAACTCGACCCTGTCAACCAGATCGCCAAGCGCAATCTGGAGCGCCTCGAGGGGCTGCAAGATGCCGCGCCACGTCGCGAGGGCGTCGCCAAGGTTGCCCAGGACCTGTTTATCGAAGAGGTCGGCAAGTCCGGCACGACGGTCCTGCGAGCCGCGCCCCGCGAGCTGCTGGCGGCGCTGACGGCCGGCGACGAGGTCTATCTCAAGGCCGAGGAGGACGTGCTGCAGATTGCGAATGCCGGCGGCGACATCATCGGCTCCGTGGAGCCAAAACTTGGACTGCGCCTGCTGCGCCTGATCCAGGGAGGCAACCAGTACGCCGCGGCCGTCAAGAGCCTGGGCGACACCGATGTCGAGGTCATCATCAAAGAGACATTCCGCGATCCTTCACAGACGCGCCTCTCCTTCCCCGCTTCCGGCAGCACGGAGACGAGCCGCCCATACATCAAGGAGTCGTTGCTGCGCCTCAACGCCGACGATGACGATGACGAGGTCCTGGACGACGACGGCGATCACGAGGACTGGGACGGCGAGGCGAGCGACAGCGACGGTAACGTCAGCCTCGCGACGATTGAAGAGGCCGACTCCGATGACGACGAGGACGAGTAGCGACTGAATGCCGCCCCGAGTTGCCGTCGCGCGCTGGGAAGACATACCCGGAGAGCGTCTGCACAGCTACTGGGATCGTCTGCGTGAGGCCGGCCTCGATGTCGCTGACACGACCGGGCCCGGCGGCTCGCTAAAGAACTGCGCCGGCCTCGTCCTCACCGGCGGCATCGACATCGACCCCGCCCTTTACGGCGAGATGCGCCACCCCGAAGTCGACGAGATCAACCGCCCTCGGGACGACTTCGAGCTTTCGCTGCTGCGCGAAGCGCTCGAAGCCGACGTACCCGTCCTGGCGATCTGCCGCGGCCACGAGTTGCTCAACGTCTGCTTCGGCGGCTCCCTGCTGCAGCACGTCGAGGACAACTCCCATCGCTGGCAGGAAGACGAGCCGATCACGTCCAGCTTCCACGATGTCACCCTCATGCCAGACTCAAAGCTCTCGGCGATCTACGCCGCGGAGCGAATCCGCACGAACTCGCGCCACCACCAGGCTGTCACGCCGGACCGTGTCGCGAACGGCCTGCTCATCACCGGCA
>DASTLN010000155.1:0-3579 GCA_035714925.1 Dehalococcoidia bacterium
CTGTCGAACAACTTCTCGATGGCCATCGAGCTCAAGGCGATGACGACCGCCACGGAGAAGTATCGTTCCACCGACATCTCCGGTAACTACGCGGACTTCGCCAAAGCCCTCGGCGGCTACGGCGAGCGCGTCACAGAGCCGTCCGAGATCATCCCCGCGATCAAGCGCGGCATCGCCGAGACGCAGGCAGGCCGGCCGGTGTTGCTGGAGTTCATCACCCAAAAGGAGACCGAAATCTCCTCCTGGCCGGCGTTGTAGCTGGTATCGGCACATTGGTGAGCCCGCAGGTCTAACGCTGACGGGACGTTGTTGCTGGGCGGATTACCGGCTCGCGGCGTCCCTGAGAGTGCCCCGTCTGCGGACTGTCGTGGCCTGGACGAACGACGGGGCGACGGGATTGCCGCGCCCTCTCCCTGCCGGTCGGTGGCTCGCAATGGGGTGGGCGCGAGGTTGGAGGGTGTCGTGGCGTGTGGGAAGGCGGGGCGACGGGATTGCCGCGCCTCTCCCTGCCGGTCGATGGCTCGCAATGGTCTCTTCGGGGAGCGAGGTATGTCGCGTAACGTTTGCGTAAGGGTTTAGACTGACCTGAAGAAAAATCGACAACCGCGAACCTACTGAGCAGAGGGTATCGATCATGCTGAGCACCGAAGACAACGACCTGCTGTGCCGGGTCGGACCCGGTACGCCGATGGGCAACCTGATGCGGCAGTACTGGATCCCCGCGGTTCGCGCGGATGAGCTACCTGCGCCGGACTGCCCGCCCGTCCGCATCAAGCTGCTCGGCGAGGAGCTGATCGCGTTTCGCACGACCTCCGGTGACGTGGGTCTGATCCAGAACGCCTGCCCTCACCGCGGCGCATCGCTGTTCTTCGGCCGCAATGAAGAGGAAGGCCTGCGCTGCGTCTATCACGGCTGGAAGTTCGACGTCGCCGGCGCCTGCGTCGACATGCCGTCTGAGCCTGCCGAGTCCAATTTCAAGAACAAAGTCCACGCCAGGGCCTACCGCTGCGTCGAGCGCAATGGCATCGTCTGGGCCTACATGGGCCCTCGCGAAGTGCCACCACCGCTGCCCGACCTCGAGGGCAACCTGACAGGCGAGTACAGCATCAGCATCCTCCACCGCGCCAACAACTGGATGCAGGGCATCGAAGGCGAGCTGGACACGTTGCACGCCGCCTTCCTGCACAGCGCTCCCAACCGCATCCGCACGTTCGAGCCCGGGACATTCGCTTACTACCAGTCGCGGTCGAAGGAAGGCAAGTTCAGCATCCGTGACACAGATGCCGGCGAGTCCTACGGCATGTACCGCCCGGCCGAGGAAGACACCTACTACTGGCGCATCGGCCACCTGCTTTTCCCGTTCTTCGCCATGCCCCCGGGCGCCAGCACGTTGGGCGAAGACGCCCGCTTCCTCGCCTACGTCCCGATGGACGACGACAACACGCTGGAGTGGGCCGTTGGCAAGCGGTCACCCGAGGCGCAATCCCTCGGCACTCTCGGGCGCAACTACCTGCCCAACGGTACCGGCTGGCACGAGCGCTTCCGCATCGACCAGACGCTCGAGAACGACTTCAAAATCGACCGTGAAGCGCAGAAGAACGGCGACAGCTTTACAGGCATCGCAGGTATTCGTCAGCAGGACATGGCGATGACCGAGACGATGGGACCCATCTACGACCGCAGCCACGAGCACCTCGGCACCACGGACCAGATGATCATCCGCGTCCGGCGCCGCTACATAGCAGCCGCGAAGGCACTGCGCGACGCAGGCGTGATGCCCCCCGGCGTCAACCAGCCGGAGGCGTACCGTCAGCGCTTCGGGCAAGTCGTCCTGCCGCGCACCGCCGACTGGTGGGAGGCCACAAAGCGCCTGCGAGAGCGTTTCGACGTCGAAGAACCGCAACGCGCGATACCGGCAACCCGCGCCTGAGAGAGTTCGAGGGCACCAGTGAAGAAGGGCCGCGAGCACATCGTGGCCCTTCATGCTTGACCTTTCAGGCCGGATAGCGGGGCTATAATTTGAACGGTATGTTCTTTCGCTACACCCAGTGGGACGGAACCCAATCAATCGAGCCACTGGACCCCGATGAGCTTCTCGACCTCCTATCCCAGGACCTCCTAGAGGACGGCGACCTGAGACGCGCGCTGGAGCGTCTCCTCATGCGCGGCGCGCGGCGCGGCCAGGACGGGCGGCCGCAAGGCATGCGCGACATGATGGAGCGCCTGCGTCAGCGCCGCGAGCAGACGACCAGCCAGTACGACCTCGGCTCGTTCATGGACGAGATCAACGAACGCCTCGATGAGATCGTGAACCAGGAGCGCGGTGGCATCGACCGCATGCGCCGGCAGGCCGCCGAGGACCCGGACGCCGACCAGGCGATGCGCGACATGGCTGACCAACTGGCACGCCGCAAGCAGGAGGCGATGGACACGCTGCCGGACGACACCGCCGGCCGGCTGCAGCGCCTGATGGACTATGAGTTCATGGACCCGCAGGCGCGCGACGACTTCCAGGAGCTGGTCAACGAACTGCGCCAGAAAATGCTTGGCGACCAGTTCCGCATGATGCAAGAAGGCCTGGAGTGGATGACCCAGGAAGACCTGGGGCCGATCCGCGAGATGATCCAGGCGCTCAATGAGCTGCTCGCGAAGCACGTGCGCGGCGGCGCAACCGAGGAAGACTTCCGTCAGTTCATGGACCAGTACGGCCAGTTCTTCCCGGACAGCATTCGGACCATCGAAGACCTCGTCGAGTACATGGAGCAGCAGGCAGATGCGATGGCCTCCCTGCTCGCCTCGATGCCGGACGATATGCGCCGCGAGCTCATGGAGACGATGCAGGCGCTGCTCCAGGACGACCAGCTGCAGTATGACCTGATGCAGATGGCCGACCTCATCGAGCAGATCACGGGCCGTCCCCTCGGCCGCCGCTACCCATTCTCCGGCGACACGCCCGTCGGCTTCGACGAGGCGTTCGACATCATGCACGACCTCAACGAGGTCGACGAGCTGGAGCGGCAGCTGCGCCAGGCGATCCGCGAAATGGACTTCGACCAGGTCGACGAGGACCTGCTGCGGCGCCTGCTCGACCAGGACGCGGTCAACGCCCTCGACGACATGCGCCGCCTCACGGAGCTACTGCAGGACGCCGGTTTCGCGAAACGCGAGAACAACGACTTCGCGCTAACAGCCCGCGGCGTGCGGCGCCTCGGCGAGCGCACCCTGCGAGACCTCTTCGCCGAGATGCGCCAGGACCGCATCGGCCAGCACGACCAGGTCAACCGCGGCAGCAGCTCGGAGCAGGTTTCCGAGACGAAGCCCTGGGAGTTCGGCGACCCCTTTCTGGTCGACATCAGCACCAGCGTCGGCAACGCGATCCGTCGCAACGGTCCCGGCGTGCCGGTCCAAATCGAGCCTAAGGACCTCGAGGTGCACAAACGCGAGGCGCTGATCAGCTCCGCCACCGTGATCGCCATGGACATGAGCCGCTCGATGTTCAGCAACGGCGCCTTCTACGAAGCGAAGCGTGTCGCCTTCGCGCTCAACACGCTGATCAAGACGCGCTTCCCGCGCGACGAC
>DASTLN010000156.1:0-1825 GCA_035714925.1 Dehalococcoidia bacterium
TCATCGACGATGCCGAAGAAGCGGTTCAGCAGCGCGTGAACCTCCTCGGGGTCGGATCTCGAGGAGAGGTGCGTGAACCCAGATATGTCGGCGAACAGTGCGGTCACCTGGCGCCGTTCGCCCTCCTGCACCGTGGACGGGGCGACGGCCGGTGCCGGCTGCGCCCCGACCTCGCCGACCAGGCGAGTGCCCAATTCGGCGATCGCCGCCAGCAGCTTCCGGCGATGCCCAAGCGCGGCGACGCCCAATTCTTTCAGGTCATCGTCGCTCAATAACACCACGGCTTCGGCGTCGATCGCATTCTCGCTGAAGGCCTCGGCATAGGACTCGAGCCCCAAGCCGCGGAGCCATTCGGCCACGTCCATTCATTCTCCCTGCCGGGCCAAGCTTCGCGCCCGAGCGCAGCAAAGCCGCCCGAGGCACCCGGCGCAGCGGCCCAAGTCTAGCTTGGTACGCAACTTGGACCAAGGCTGAGATCTGGCATGGACATTCGATGAGGCTCGAGGTTCGATGAGGCTCGAGGCTGGGCACAGTCCCGTTCTGAAAAGTGCCGATAACCGCTTATGGCTAAGAAGCGATGTTCTGAGGGACAAGCGGTCGCGTCCGCTGTTCCCTCGATTGCTGAAGTAAGAGCACGAATGTCAGCTTTTCTGCCGATTTCGACCGCTCTACCCGCAAGTCCGGAAGATCTTGGGACGGTCCAGAGTGGTCCAGGGTTGACCCGTAGCGAACTCGACACGTGATTGCGTCATGCTGCTCGCGCGGCGCTCCTTGTAAAGCGGCTATGAGGTCGCGTAACCTTGGCGTGAAGATTCCGTGCGTCGGCGGTGAGTTGGATTAGCCTCAACGCAGGCTGCCAGGGGCGCGGGCGAGTGCTGGCGGCCGAAACAGAGGACGGAGATGAGAAAGGTCATTACAGGGGCATTCGTCTCGTTGGATGGCGTGATGCAAGCGCCGGGCGGGCCGGAAGAGGATCCGACGCGCGGCTTCAAGTTCGGCGGCTGGGTGGTGCCACATACAGACGAGGTGTTCGGCCAGGCGGTTGACAAGATGTTCAGCCAGCCGTTCGACCTGCTGCTCGGGCGAAAGACCTACGAGATCTTCGCGGCGCATTGGCCATATGCCGAGGGCGGCGACGACGATTCCATCGCTAAGCTATTCAACAGCACCACAAAGTACGTTGCGACGCGCTCGACCATCGAGCTGACGTGGACGGGTTCAGTCGCGCTGCATGACGCGGCGGCGGACGTCGCCCGGCTGAAACGAGAAGACGGCCCTGCGTTGGTGACGCAAGGCAGCAGCGATCTGATACAGACGTTGCTGGCCAACGACCTGATCGACGAGATCAATATGTTCACGTTCCCAGTCGTGCTGGGCAACGGCAAGAAGCTGTTCGCCGAAGGTGCGAAACCGGCAGCGTTCAGGCTGGTAGACAACAGGGTGACGACGACGGGGGTCGTGATCGCCGGCTACCAGCGTGCGGGTGATGTGGTGACGGGCGACTATGCCATGGACCCACCAACGCCCGCGGAGATCGCGCGGCGCGAGCGGATGAAGCGTGAGGGCTGACCGCCGTATCGCCCAATGGTAGCCCACTTCGAGCCTGGCTAGATTCGGCCGTTCTGAGAGCTAGGCTTGAACGTCCGGTCTCTCCTCCGAACGCGACTACTGCCGATAGTGCGGAACGCAAGAGAACCGGACTTAGCTTGCGTTAGGAAAGGCCGCGATCGCGCTCCTGGGTCGCCTGATCGCTTCGTCCCGTAGGTCAACGCAGTCACTTGCTGTAGAGTGCCGGTGCTGGCCAACCATGAGGACTCTGGTAATG
>DASTLN010000157.1:0-12182 GCA_035714925.1 Dehalococcoidia bacterium
GGTCAAGGCCACGCGCGCGTTCGCGAGATGGCCGAGGTGGCCCCCGCCCGGGATACCCACGTACCCACCGGCATCGATGAATTCGACCGTGTAACGCGACGCATGGTTTGAGATCGGAGATCGCATGGTTTGAGATCAATGTGCCTAAACAGGCTGCATCTGGCCCTATCAAAATGTCTCAGCGAAGGGCAACGCCACGTGACACAGCCCCCTAAACGTGTCGTAACCGTCCGTCAAATCCCGATTATAACGGACCCTTCCCGATTATAACGGACCCTCTTCCGGGTCTGGCGACAGGATCGCGTCGGCCCGGGCCTGGCTGACCAGGTCCGCGTCCACTAGGGCGGCAATGCCTCCGGTAATCTCCAGGTCGTCTGCATAGACGACGCGGCTGGTGCGCAGTATATCGAGCCAGTCTTCGATAAGCGGATCTTCTCTGGCTGCGGCCCGAATAGCGATCCGCTCCGCCAAGGTGAACCGCTCCAGGAAATCTCTAGGCGACCATCTTGCGCGGGGCGGTGGCGCTGGCTCGCCCACTACTCGCAGTTCACCCGGCAGCGTGCCGGCATCCGACATGAGACTATCAAGCTCGACTCGCGAGATACCTGCCCGTGCCAGCGTGCGGTCATCACAATGGTGCAACGTGACGAGCGCGCGTTCATAGTCGGCGCCCTCGAGTGACTGAAGCTGGCGTGTGTTGTCGATCCTCATGATTGAACTCCGAGAGAAGTGAGCAAGTTGTGACTGTCCGCCCAGCGCGCATGACCTGTCCAGGCGGCGAGGAATCGTTCCAGGGCCTCCGTGTCGCCGGAGGAACGCAAGTGCTTGATGACGCGCCTCGCGCCCTTCACGCTCCGTTTGCGCAGCAGCTTGTGCCGAGGCCAAATGCGGTAGCCGAGGAAATTGACCCCGCGCCCGACGCTCGCGATGTGCCATTTTGAGAGCGTGAGCCCCAGGTGCTGGAGCGAGAACGATCGGATAACGCCGAGTGTCTCGCGCAGCACGTTCGGCTCGCGGTGGAGCACGACTATGTCGTCCATGTAGCGCACCCAATGCTTGAGCCCCAGCGTCTGTTGCAGCAGGCGATCGACCTGTCCGCCGTAGAGATTAGCAAAGTGCTGACTCGTCAGACTACCGATTGGGATCCCCTGGCCGTCCACCGGTACCATCGATTCGATGAGGCGAATGGTTCCGCGGCAGCTCACTTTCTTGCGGATGAGCGCGTGGAGAACCAGACGATCCACGCTGCCAAAGAACGACGAGAAATCCGTCTTGAGGTAGTACAGCGGCGTGCCCAGTCGGCGCATGTCGGACTGCACCTGCTTGACGCCGGCGTGGGTGCCGAGCCCTTCGCGACAGGCGAAACAGCGCGGCAAAAGCGTCGCCTCGAGAATCGGGCCGATGACGGCGCAAAGCGCGTGCTGGGCGACGCGGTCGCGAAACGCCAGCGCCGAGATCTGGCGGGGCTTAGGTTCGTAGACCATGAACTCGTGGGATCCCTCCGGGCGATACGTGCCGTCGGCGAGCTCGCCTGCGAGTCGCTGCAGGTTGACCTCGGCGTACTCCTTGAACTCGAGGTATCCGCGCGAGCGGCGCTTGCCCTTCAGCGTGCGCCGGTAAGCGAGACGCATGTTCGCGTCGCTCACGATGGTGTCGATGAGATTGCGGTATTTCTTCCCCATTATAGAATGCCGAGCGCGGGTTTCGATGGACTACTCCCCGCTATCCCGGACCTCGCAATGTATTCGCCGTAGCAGGTTGAGCGGGCTGACCACCGTGTGGTGAGCCGGCCTGCCGCGCCGTGGCGACGGCAGAGCACTGAATCGATCGTCACTGACGCCCCGCGCCCCGATGTTGCTGTTGGCGTTGGTCGGCGCGTTGTTCCAGTTCGAACACCGCGACCCGGCATTGGCACCGTTGTTCCAGTTCCCGCCGAATAGCGCGACACGCAATCCCCGCTCAACCCTTGCGTCGCTTGCCAATCCAGGCGCCGAGCATCTTGCCGACCTCAGCGAGCTGCGCGAGCGCGGCCCGGTGCTGCTTCGGCGTGATAAGGCGGCGCCCAGGATGGGCCATGAAACGCAACCAGAACCGCAGATGGGCAAGCCCCGCATCGGCGGCGTACAGCCGGGAGATCTGGTTGGACTTCCCGGCCGTGATAAAGAAATCCACCTGCCCGAGCATCGCCTGCAGGAACATGTCGCGCGCCCGGCCGTGCTGTCGCGGCGTGCTCTGGGCGATGGGATACATGTAGTTGATGAACTGCTCGTAGCGCTCGACGATGGCAAGCTGCTCGTTCGATGCGAATTCGTCTTTGACGATACCCATGTCACGGCCCCGGCAGCGCTTCCGCGCTGCCTCAATTAAGTCTCAGGTGGTCACTGACGCCCCGCGCCCCGAGGCTGCCGCCGGCGAGGGGCGGCGCGTTGTTCCAGAGCGAACACCGCGACCCGGCATCGGCACCGGAGTTCCAGGACCCGCCGAATAGCGCGACATTGTCTACCTCGAACGTCGAGCCGCGCCCCTGCGTGTTGGCGTCCCACGAGCCTACAGGCGCATCGGGGCTCGCACCGCCGAACTCCGCGCCCCATACCCATTGCACGCCGGCCGCCTGGATGACGCCCCACTTGCTGGTGAATTCCTCGTCGGTGTTCGGGTTGCCGGTATTGGTGGTGCCGAGACCCGTGGTGACGGCGTCGTTGCCGCGCGCTTGCGCCTCCGTGACACCGTAGGCGAGCGCGGCAAATTCGTGATACGCGGCCGGGCGCTTGCCGTGGCTCGCGAGCACCTCGGCCATGTTCCACCAGGTCCCGTCGTAGACGGAGCTACCATCCCCGCCGAAGGCGTCGGGGATTTTGGGCTTGCTTGAGTTGTCGGCAATGGTGACGTTGTGCGCCGAAGTGCCGTTGACGTGGTGGTCTGCGCCGAGCAGGTAGATGTCGGCCCAGAACATTCCCGCCACCAGTGTCATGCCGCGCGGGTCGGGGCACGCCGGACGCCAATGCAAATCCCAGAACGAGAACGCGTTGATGGTCGGCGTCGTGTCACCGCCGAGCTGCCCAGTCGCATTGCCGCCCGGCGCGTAGTGAAAGCCGCCCACCTTGCGCGCATCAGCCACCGGCGGCGTATCGTGGTCGTCCGTCGCCTCAAGCTCGCCGTCGGGGTGACACCAGATGGCGTAATCGGTGCCGGCGACGGGTGAGCCCGGCATGGTGATGGAAGTACTGGCTGCAATCGACAATACGCTGCCGTCAACTTCGATTTCCATCGCCTGCGAGGTCTCGGCGGCGAAGGCGCCCGTCTTCGACCAGGCGGCGATCTCGCCGTCTCTCTTGGCGAATAGACTCAGCGCCCCCGAAACGAATTCCGCCCACTCGCCGCCGACAAACTGGTACCGCTTGTCCTCATCCTCGACATAAGTCCACCAGCCATCATTTGGCACGTACAGCTTCCAGGCGCCTTCGACCCGAACCGCGACCTGGTGCTCGTTGGCGTCGCCTGCAGGCACGATGTAGCGATCTCCATCACTTGGCGAACCGGGCAGGCTGGTGGTCCGCGAGATAACTGACAGATGGGTAAGCGCGCCCAGTCCGACCAGGTTATCGTCATTTTCAGCGTGCCATCCGTTGAAGCCGAGCCCCCAGGCATACTTGAGCCAGCTCAGAATCGGGTGTGTTTTAGCCGCCATTCACAATCCCCCGTAATCGTTGCCGTAATGCCGCCCGTAACCGGCCAGGCGCACGCCCTCGCGGCGCTGGAACTGCCAGCTTATGTGCCCGTCGCGCACGCTCTCGATCTCCGACGTGATGAAGCCGAGCGCGTCGCCGTCCGCAAGCTCCTGTGCCTCGTCGTACACGTATACTTCCGCGTCGATGTCGTTCACCGTTCGGCGCAGCGCGTCCGTCACGCCGTCACGCACGCGCACGGTGTACTTGGTACCCGGCTCCGGTCCGATCGGGCCGGCGTCCTGTGTGATGATCGGCCCGGTCTGCAGCGTGCGGTCCCGGCCCGCCCATTCCAGCGTCGGCACGCCGGCGACCTCGACGGGCCAATCCTCCGTATTCACCCGGATCCGCCCCGGCGGATAGGGACGCACGAAGCGCGCGTCGAATACGATCTGGTCAGTCGGTGCGCTGGAGAGGAGCAGCCGGCCGAGCGCGGTGCTGGGCAGCAGGCGCACGTCCACCGCCTCGGTCTCGTTGTACTCGGTCGCCGACACGCTCTCGAAGTTCTGAGCAAAGAAGATGCGCGCGCCGCTGGCGTGCTCTGTCGGCACCGTATCGATCACTGCCCGATCGACGGTGACCGTGCCGGCCGAGATGTCGATATCGGTGACATGCAAAATCTCGTCGCCCAGGTAGGCCAGCGTCCCCGTCTCCACCAGGTCGAGATCCTGCGCGGCCGTCGAGTTGTCGATCGGCAGCACGGTTTGCTGCGGCGCGATGTCGTCGTCAAGCGTCGTCGAAGGCGAGAAATCGCCGAGACCGCCGTCGATCTGGAAGCCGCCGCCGGCATCGACCCACACCTCGTAGTTGAAAGCATCGCTGCTTGGCCTTACGGCGGAAGTCAGCAGAAACCCGGCCGTGTCCTCTATCTCGGCAAGCAGGGACTCGGAGTCGGCGAGCTCGACCGCCACGTGGAGATACGTCGCCTCCACCAGCTTGCGATGCGGTGCCGCCGCCGGCGCGTTCAGCGGCTCCACCCATTCGGTGCTCGTCGGCGCCGCGAATTCGGGCGCCACCACGGCGAAGGCATCCTCCACGGCCGTCACCGTCACCTTGCCGTCGGCGATGGTCCCGTAGTCGACCTCGACGATGCGCACGATCAACTCGGAGACGCCGTAGTCCGGCCACGTAAACTTGCGTACGTCGCCAGGCCGCAAGACCTTCTGGTCGGCCGTCAGCACGAGCTGCAGGCGGGCCAGCGGCGTCGAGAGCTGCCTGAGATCCCGCGCCGCCAGCGTGGTGGCGAGCGACGCCTTGGTCACGCCGGCGTAGTGGATCGTCTCGTTGATCACCTGGCCGCCCTGCTCCTGGAGCACGGCCAGGTTCTGGATCGTGATGCTGCGATCCTTCCACGTCGGGAACCCGCCCTCTCCGTCGACCCAGGTCACCGTTACCTCGTTCACCAGCTCGCCCCATCCGGGCCGCTTGTAGTCGACCACCTGGACCACGTTGCTCTCGTCGAGCACGTCCAGTGTCTCCGGATCGTAGTCGTCGCGCGCCAGTGCCAGCCGCCACCTGCCGGTCTCAGGATCGACGTATGCAGACGCATCGATGTGGCGCAGCACCGTCAGCAGGAAATCCCCCACGTCCTGCTGCGCGTCCCGCCACTCGAAGGACAACCCGAAACCCTCCGCCGCCAGTGTCGTGGCCGCCGCATCGAAGCTCCCGATGTCGATGCGGGTGTCGCCGTACCCCATGCCCCACGTCTGGTGCGTGATCAGCTCGTAGATGATGTGCGCCGGGTTCGCGTCCTCGCCGATCAGTGCGCTGCCGGCGCCCGGCCACCCGCCCGGCGTGCGCCGACCGGTGACGGACCACGGCTTGAACCTTGGCACGGTGCCCAGATAAGGCTGCCGCAATACCAGGGCCAGGATCCCGCGGAACGCCGGCACGTCACCAAGCTGGGCGACCAGGTAAGAGTTCGTTGCCTGCGCCGCTCCGCCCATCTCCACGTCAACCGTGCCCTCGACCCCGCCCTCGCGATCCTCGCCGCCGAACAGCTCCGGCTCGCTGATGCTTATGGCGCCGCCGCTCGATGTGCCCGTCCATGCGGTGCGGTCGCCGACACGAATTTCCGTGATCTGGTCGATAGGACCGTGGCACAGCGCCATCTGCATGCCGATAGAGTACCTGTACCCGACCGTGACCTCGCGGCCGCCGCCCTTACCGCCCATGCTCGTCCTCCGCCAGGTCGGCCAGCGCGATCGCCTGCGGGTCGCCGCTCGCCCTGAGCAGCGCCGCGGGCAGACCTTGTCGCACGAAGTCGCTCCAGTCGAGCCCGTACCGCCTAAGCCAGCGCCGGGCGCCGCGTGAGCACATGTGGAGCGCCCGGACGTGCTCCATTCGCACCATCGCCGGCCGCGCCGCCGCCGTCACTTTTTGCCTCCGCTCGATTTGATCGGCGTGGCCCGTAAGTCTCCGTACCAGACCACGTTCGGCGCTCGCATGTGGCGCCGGCCGAACAGCACAGGGATGGCGCCGCCTTCGTCCGCGGTGGGCACGTCCACCTCGTCCAGCCCGGCCGGCGGTGGCGGATCCGGCGGCCCCGGGCGCAGCAGGTACGACAGGACCAGGTTGATCGCGACGGCGGCGAGAACGTTCCAGACCACGCTAAAACACCGGATCGGCGCCGAAAGGATTGCGCCGCGGTATGTGCAGGAAGCCGCCGTAGTTGGGGTCGTTTATGAACTTTGTCTGACAAGTCGCAAACGAATGGTCGCAGCCGCTGAATGCGGACACGCTGTCGCCGACCTCGGTACCGAGCAGCGGCCTGCCGAGCGTGATCGTGTCGCCCGTATGCTCCACGATGGCGCGCCGCCCCATCCCGTGCTCTACGTAGCCTGCGGTGAATTCTCCGTCCGGCGGCACGTCGAATTCGACCGCGGTCAGGGTGAGGTCAGTGCGCGCCGTCAGCACGGCCTCGGTGCGAAAGTCGCTGCGGTTCAGGGTGCAGCCGGCGTCGTATAGCGCGTGCCGGCAGTGCTTCTGGTAACGCGCGCGCAAGCCCCGTCGCTTGAGAGATGTGGATATCGGCTCGCCCTCGCAGACGGCCTCGCTCCCGCTCCAGGAGACGTTCACGATCCGCCCCAGCCAGATGAGCAGCGTCGCCGAGTCGTCTCGCTGGTAGACTTCCGCCTCCACCATTCCCGCCGGCGGACCTGCCACGAATTGCTGCGCTATTGCGGTATCTCGCGGCAGCCGTATGGAGAGACGCGAGCGCGCCAGCTCATCGCCGCCGCGCACGGGATCCCGCCTCACGTAGCTCGGTTCGTAGGTCTCCGTGAGATGCGTCACCGCCACGGGCGATGTCGTGAGCAGGAAGGACTCGGTGCCGATGGCGAACCTGTACAGCTCGATAATCATGGCTTAACGCCTCGCAGAGGCAGCGTTACGCGCACCATCGAGTCCGTCTTCCAAGCGACTTCCACGCTGTCGACATCGAGCCTCACAAGCTCCAGCCAGCAGACCCGCCTTATATCGGCGATCTGTATCGCAGGCGGGTCCGTGACAAGGACGCGGTCGAGCTGCAGGATCTCGTCTCCGTCTACGATGCTGGCACTGAGCACGCGGGCGAAACGCCAGGTGCCGGAGATCTCCTGCAGCGCGATCACGTCCCGGTTATCCCTGTCGTCGTACCAGGTCGACCAGTCTATCGGGAGAATCGTCAGGACGTCCTCGTCTACCTCGATGGCGTCCACCACTTCCATGTCAACGGACCAGGTGGGGAACCAGAACGCGTTCGCGCGGCCGGCGCGCGCGAGCAGCCATCGCACGAACGCGTCACTCTCCGATCGCGTCCACTTGTTGACCTGCCACTCGTGGCCGTGGATCGGATCGCCGCCAGGATCGTCGACCAGAAGGATCCCGCCAGGCGCGTCGATGCGCTCGCCGTCGCGGCTGTAGCCCGCGGGCGCATCGGTCACGCGGTTCGGTTCCTCGAGGTACACGGGCAGGCCGTCGAAGGTCTCGCTGCCGATCTCCGCCGGCGTATAGGGAGTGCCCGTGTCCACGTCGGCCAGCAATTCCGCCTCTCCGCTCAGAATGCCCGCTGCACGGCGCGCGAACGCCACGCTCTGCGGCAGTCGCATTAGCCGTCCCGGGTACACCTCGGTGCCTGCGGTCCAGCTTTTCTCCAGGGGGTTCGCCAGCACGACGTCTCCCGCGTTCACCGTTTCGATCACAGGTGCCTCTGCGTCGCCATCGCCCAGCAGGACGAGCTGACCGCCCTCGCGCCATTCGCCGACCGTCGTGTCCAGCAACAGAATGGTCTCGCCGGCATTGGCGTCCGCGAGCAGACGCGCGCGGTCCTGCCATCTGGGCACGTTGAACAGCCGCGACTGCCAGCCGGAGAGCATGCGGTCCGCCACCGGTATATCGTCCGTGACGATCCGGAAGAGGACCGCGCGCCGCGGGGTCGAATAGACCTGCCTGCGCGATTCCTGCCCGCCGTGGGCGCGCTGCAGGTCCGTTGTCCACTGCCATCGCTCGATCACGGGATCGCCCCAGTCCGGCCGCAGCGTCCAGATTTGGGAACCCAAACGCTCCCCGATGATCAGCAGCACAGCCGTCGTCGTCGCCTCGAACTCGTAGCGCGCGTCGATGCTGTCCGGTCCGCCGAGAACGATGTCGATGTCGTAGAGTTCCGAGTCTCGCGCGGCGATGGAAAACGGCGGCACCGGGTGATTGACGACGATGCCGCCGTCGTTCACCGCCGCCACCGCCGTCACGTTCTCCGCGGCGTCGCCGGCGTTGTAGAGGCGCACCTGTTCGGTCTGCGGCGTGCGCACCGTGCCGGCGTCCACGGTCGACGGCAACGCGTGCAGCCGCCCGCCCCAGTCCGACTCGAAATACATGGGTACCACCCCGCCGGACTCCATGCGCGAATTGATGGGCACGGGCACCGCGTGGAAGGAGAGCGCGGCGGCAAGCGGATCCGCCGGTATCTCGCCGCGTAGCGCAAACGGCGGAGACGTCTTGATCTCGAATGCGATGTCTCCGCTTACTATCGCCATTACGGCACCAACTTGAACGCCACCTGGTTCGCGTGCTTCCAGGTGTCGGATCCCAGCACGAATTCGGCGCCGTTCGGCATGGTCGGGTCCAGCAGGTGGCGCGCGTCCGGCGCCTGGCCGGAGTAGCTCAGGATATTCTGCGTAGGCGAGCGCTTGAGCCAGGCCATCAACGGAATCATGGCCGTGCGACCGCTCCACTTGGATGCGCCCAGGTCCTGCAACTTGCCGCCGAACCAGTCGTGGAAGCAGAACATCATCAGGCCGCCAATGTTGAAGGTCGTGTGCTGCCAGGCGTCGCTCGCCCCGTCGATGTCGGCGTTCACCGCCGTGCCCTTGCCCCGGGTCGAGATGTTGCCTCCGCGGAATAGCTGGTGCCCGCCGTCGTGCGGCTCGATGTCGTTCACCCAGGGCTGCCCGGACTGATAGGCGCCGCCGGTCCAGGAGCCGAACTTCACCAGCCGGCCCATCATCAGCTCGGTCCAGATCTGCGCGTCCCGGCGCGCGAGCACGTGCAGGTAATCGCCGGCGACGTCGGACAGGCACCAGTACTCCGGCACCGCGGTGTTCTGGAAGACGCCCATCAGGGAACTGGCGCCCGAGTCCCCCGGCTGGGCGTCCCACGCCTGTCCCGTGTCGAATCCCCTGGCGCCGCGCAAGCCTATCCCGGGATTGACCCAGCTACCGCCGCCGAGCGGCGTGTTCAGCGGCCACCCTTCCACCATCGAATTGAGGCTGTTGTCCGCCTTCAGCGTCCAGTAATCGCTGCCGGACTGGAGATAGATCTCGTCGGCGGTTTGCTTGTTGATGGTCCAGCCGAGCGTGCCGGACGCGAAGATCGCGATCTTGTCCAACAGGTCGAAGACGTCGCTGGCGCTGCCGCTCTCGTTGCTCATGCGAGCTCCAGCGCGCAGAAGTTGAACACGTTATTGCGGTACGCATCCTGCGCGACAAGGTGGTCCTGCGCCCCCACCTGGATGATGTCCTCCGTGCCGAGCGAGAATCCCGTCGTGTAGCGCACGCCGTCCAGCTCGCCCAGCGCGCCCGAGATATTCGAATTGAAATTCACGTGCACCACCGCCGGCAGCAGCGGGTAAGTGCCGTAGCTGTCGCGCACGTCGTCCATGATGCTGGTCGCCACCTCCCAGGGCCACACCTTGACGGCGCCGGGGTTGGTGCCGAGATATATCCAGTTGCCTTGCGATATCGACGTGGTCCCGGCGAGCGCCGGCGCCCACAGCGCGCCGCGCAGCTCGTTGCCGGCTGCGGTGATGTCCCAGTACGCGGCCACCGCGGAGGCGGACCAGCGCTCCACCTGCATCGTACCGGAGCCGCCGATCAGCAGCGGATAATCGTACTCTGCGTCGCTCGCATAGCTGTCGATGTAGCCAAGGTAGAGGTGCATGTACACCGTGCTCACCTTCGCCACCATCGCAATCCGTTGCTTGTTCACGATCAGCCAGTAGGTGATCGTATCGTCCCACAGCGGCAGCCAGCGCGAGGGCGATTGCTGCGGCAGAGACGCCCACGCCTCCCCGTTGAAATCGCGCGCGCCCTTTAGCTCCCAGTTGAAGTGGTCGAGATCCGTGTTGCGGTACGTCTTGACGGCGACGATGATGTTCTGATCGTCGCCCAACCCGGGGCCGTCCAGGATCAGCTCGCCGTCCGTATCGGCGAGCGCGTCGTAGGTCTCGCGCTGCACCGTCCAGCCCTCGGTGACGGCGAGCGCCTTCACCTTGTCCAGCAGGTCCAGAAAGTCCGTGGCGTTGCCGTTTTCGTAAGACACTTACGGTCAGCCGATGGTCTTTTTCACGGTGCCTGGGTTGCGGCCGATGACGTTCAGGATCACTTTCTCGCCGGCGGCGGTGTTCATCGCGTCGGCCACCGCCTGCGGATCGATCTGGTTGACGATGCGCAAAGCCACGCGCCCTGCGTCGCCGTCGTTGAATCTGTGCCTCGGATCGTCAGGCGTGATCACCTCCTCGTTCCTCCGCAGCAGGGCCGGGATCTCGTCCGAACCGAAGGAGACCCCGCCGTCGTGGAAGAGCGGCGCGGTGAGCAGCGAGATCGGATCGTCGATTTTCCGCCACGGGCCAGCGCCTTTAATTGCCAGACCGCCCTGGTGCTTAGTCGGCAGGAAAATCGAGCTGAAGAAGGCAGCCACGCCGCTGCCCGCCTTGCCGTCGCCCGAAGGGAACAGCGCCTCCAGGATCTGCGCCGCGGCGGCCTCGGCCACCATGCGCCGGACCACGTCGATGAAGCCGAGCAGCATGCCGTCCAGTCCATCGTCGAACGGATCGAACAGGAAATCGGCGAAAGCGCTCTGCATGTCCCGCGCCGCCTGCACGGCGAACTCCGACATTTCGTCCGTACTCTCCCTGGCCTCCTCGCGCAGCTTCTCAAACTCGGCGACCAGGCGCTCGACCTCGGCGCGTTCCCCGTCGGTCGCCTCCGCCGAGAGCCGGGCCAGCGCGATCTGCTGCTCCCGCTCGACGTTGCCGAGCTGCATGAGACGGATTTCCTCTCGGAGCGACTCGACGAACTCCTCGTCCGATTGCCGCTGCCGCTCGCGTTCGTCCTCGAGCGCCTTGTCCTGGCGTGCCCGCGCCTCGGCCAGCTTTCGTTCCTCGGCGGCCTGCTCGGCCGTCGCCTCTGCAGCGGCCTCCTTTGCCTCGATCTGGGCGACAATCGCCCGCGCCCGCTCGTGTTCCTCCGCCGTCGCGCCGATCTGCTCCAGCTTGTAGCGCACTATCTCGGCCCGGGTGGCCTCCGTCGTCGCCGCCTCGTCGCGCAGGGTCTGGAGTAGCTGTTCGATGGCTTCCCGGCGCTTCCTCGCCGCCTCGGCGGCCTCCGCTTCGCGCCTCACTGCATCCGGGTCAACGGATGGCGGCGCGTCCGCGGCGGCGCCGGGCCCTTGAGGCGTTAGTCCGCGCCCGAACGAGCGCTCTATCTGCCGTACTTGCTCGAGCAACTTGTCGCGCTCGGCGATGAGTGGGCCGAGTTTGCTCAGCGTGGTCGACTCGAAAAAGGAGCCGGGAGGAGCGCTCTGGAGCCTCTTCTGGAGGCGGCCTATCTGGGTATCCAGCTTCCTGATCCGATCCTCGAGGTTCGGCGTCAGATTCCGGGCGACCAGAATGCCGAGACCTTTACCCATTTCGATAAATCCGCGCGCTGCTATCGCGGTCACGCCCGCCAGCTCCACGACCAGCTCGGTAATCCTGGCGAATGCCGACTGGGTTTCCGGATCGGAAAGTAACTTCGTGAGTTCTTCGACTTCCTTGGTCGCATCCCGCAGCCCGTCCTCTTCCAGCACCGCGCCGAATGCGTTTTTGAGCGCCTCCAGCGCGCCGCCGAACGTATCGCGCGCGCCCTTCGCGGCGCCGCCGTAGGATTTCTCCAGCTCGTCCAGCAGCAGCGTCTGTGCCGCAGCCGTGCGGCCTGACTCCGC
>DASTLN010000158.1:0-3955 GCA_035714925.1 Dehalococcoidia bacterium
TCATAGCCGCCGAGGTCCCTGAAGTTACCGCAGCCGGCGAGTGTCAGTTTGCGTTCATACATTCGTGTGTCAATCATATCGGCTGCCTTCTCTAAGCTCTCGTTACAGACTAGGCGGCGCTGATTAAGGCGCCGTTAAGCCGGATTAAAGAGCGGTAAAGCTCGCGGCGGCTAGAATGCATTTCGTGAACCCTGACGAGTTGCTCCAGCGAGGCCGTGAGGCGCTGAGTCGCGGCGACTGGGCCGCGGCCCGCGGCGCCCTGCAAGACGCCGTAGCGACAAACGAGACGCCGCAGGCCCTGGAAGACCTCGGCACGGCGCTCTGGTGGCTCGACGACCAAAACAACGTCCTCGAGACGCGCGAGGCCGCGTTTCGTGCCTACCGTGCCGCCGGCGACGATCGCAGCGCCGCCCGCCTCGCAACGCTCTTGGCCCTCGATTACGTGGACTATCGCAACGACATCGCCGCCGGCAATGGCTGGATGCAACGCGCTGAACACCTGCTGGAACGCCTGCCGAATTGCGATGAGCACGCCTGGCTCCACCTTTACAACGGCCTCAAGGCGCTCATGTTCGACGGCGACGTCGAGCAGGCAAGGCAACGGCGCGACACTGCCAGGGCCCTCGCGCGCGAACTGAACAATCGCGACGTCGAGATGATGGTTGTGGGCCTCGACGCCCTGCTTCTGATTCGCGAGGGCAAGTTCACCGACGGCATGCTGCGGCTCGACGAGGCCATGACGGCCGCCGTCGGCGGTGAGATGTCGGATCTGCCCGCCATCGGCAACACTTGCTGCTTCCTGCTCTACGCCTGCGAGGCCGTCGGCGACTACGACCGCGCCGCACAGTGGTGCGAGCGCACCCGCGAATTCTGCCGTCGCATGGGCATGGACGCTTTCTTCGCCATCTGCCGCAACTACTACGCCACCGTCCTGATCTGGAAGGGCGACTGGGACGAAGCGGATGCCGAGCTTTCAGCCGCTCTCCGAGAGCTGCAGGTCATCCGCCCCGGCTACGCAAAGGAAAGCCTTGCCAAGCTTGGCGAGCTCCGTCGCAAGCAGGGCCGTCTCGAGGCGGCCGAAGCCCTATTCCGGCAGGCCGACCCGCACCGCCTCTCGCTCATGGGCCGCGCCGGACTGGCGCTCGACCGCGCCGACCCGCAAGCTGCGCTCGACTTCCTCGACCGCCAGATCCGTCGCATCGGCGACGAGGACATCGG
This sequence comes from Dehalococcoidia bacterium, assembly GCA_035714925.1. Taxonomy (GTDB): domain Bacteria; phylum Chloroflexota; class Dehalococcoidia; order DSTF01; family WHTK01; genus WHTK01. The sequence continues at coordinate 1,219 of DASTLN010000158.1, forward strand.
CGAGCGCGCCTTCGCCCTCGCCCTCCGCGTCACCGCGCAAATCATGGCAGGAGACCCAACCGCTGCGGCCGGCAGCCTCGCAGATCTCGAGACCGCCGTCAGTCTCGTCGGGACCCAGCCTCTGCGCGCGACGGTAAACGGCGCGAGAGGCGCATTGGCCCGGACCCTCGGCCAGCTCGATAAGGCCAAGCTTCACTACGAAGACGCCATCGACCTCTTCGAGGCGAGCGCCGCCGACTTCGACGCGGCCCGTCTGCGCCTGGAGCTTGCCGGCATTCTGCGAGACCTTGATCGAGGCTCCGCTGCGCTGGAGCAGGTGATCCTCGCCCAGGGCGTCTTCAAGCGCCTCGGAGCGGCCGTTTACGCCGAGAGAGCCGCCTCCATCATCGCCTCACTGGCCGCAAGCATGGGCAAGCCTCCCAGCGATCCGCTGCCCTACGACCTGACGCCGCGCGAGGGCGAAGTTCTCTGGCTCATCGCCGCCGGCAAGACAAACCAGGAGATCGCCGACGATCTCGTCCTCAGCATCCGTACTGTCGAACGGCACATTTCGACCGTCTACGAGAAGCTGAATCTCCATGGTCGCGCCGCGCGCGCTTCCGCCGCCGCCATCGCCGTCAGCCTCCGCCCGAACACGTAGCCCGGACCCTCGATTACGTGTTTGGTTGCCGCAAACTTACGTGCCCGCACTCATGGCCCGCCACACCCTGAGTCCTAATCTTCCATTGTCCCGTGAGTGGCCGGACGCGACAGCCCCCGGCGACCACGGGAACTAAAGGGAGGAACCACAGATGCACAGCAAGCAGGCGATGGCAGGCAAGAAGTTCGGTTTCGTGCTCGCGGAGAAGGTACCAGCCTCCTACTTCGCTCTACCGGAGTCGGAGCGTGAGGCGCCTGGGAAGGCCTTCGAGGCCCTCCTTACAAAGTACGCTGGCAAAGTGGAAATCGTCCGTCGCTACTGGACCCGCGCCTTCACGAGCGAGGTCAGCGACGTCTTCGTCATCGAGTGCGATGACGTGATGGACATGCACAACATGGTCCAGGAGCTAAACGAGATGATGAGCGCCTCCGGTGGCGACCCGGAGAGCTTCGGCACGGAAGTCTCGATCTGGGCCGGAGTCAACCCGGACGCGAGCTAGAGGTTCGCCGCGGACCAGGACAAAAGAAGGAAGGACGCTATGAACACGCAAACTCTCACCACGCTGGCCGGTCGCATTGCAGGTCAGCTAATCCGGCCAACGGACGCTTCGTTTGACGAGGCGCGCAAGGTCTGGAACGGCATGATCGACAGGCGTCCGGGCCTCATCGTCCGGCCCGCCGGAGTCGATGACGTCATCGCCGCCGTCAACTTCGCGCAGGACGAGGCGCTAGCGATCTCCGTACGCGGCGGCGGTCACCACGCCGCCGGCGGCGCCGTCAACGACGGCGGACTCGTCATCGACCTCTCGGAGCTACGTAACGTAACCTATGACCCGGCTTCGCAGACCGCCCGCGCCCAGGGCGGCGCGTTGCTCAAAGACCTCGATGGCGCCACGCTACCCCACGGCCGCGCCGTCCCCACCGGCGTCTTCGGCGAGACCGGAATCGCCGGCCTTACGCTGGGTGGCGGTTACGGCTGGCAGTCGCGCCTGCGCGGGCTCACCTGCGACAACCTGATCGGCGCCGAGGTCGTCACGGCAGACGGCAAGCTGCTCAGAGCCGGCGAGTCCGAAAACCCGGAACTGCTCTGGGCACTGCGTGGCGGCGGCCAGAACCTCGGCGTCGTAACGTCGTTCGAATATCAAACCCATCCGATGCCGCCGGAGGTCTTCCTGACCTTCGCGGCGTATCCCCTGACGGAAGCAAAGCAAGTCCTCACCAAGCTCCAGGCCTTCGTGGCAACGGCCCCACGGGAGCTGGGTGTCATCGCGGTGATCTGGACCTTCCCGGCATCGGAGCCGTTCCCCGAAGCGATCTGGAACCAGCAGTTCATCGGAATCGCTGGGCCGTACATTGGTCCCGTGGACGAAGGCGAGCGAGCCGCCCAGCCACTGCGCGAGATGGGCACCGTCCTCTTCGACATGAGCCAGCCGATGCCCTTCGGCGTCGTCCAGACCTTCTTCGACGAGGAGTACCCAAAGGGCAGGCGCTACTACTGGCGCTCGTCCTACCTCCAGGAACTCAACGAAGAGGCGTTGGACAAGATCGTCGACCTCGGGAGCCGCCGCCCTTCGCCGCTCACCTCACTCGACCTCTGGTTCCTCGGCGGCGCGATCGGCGACATCGGCCTCAATGACACGCCCATAGCCCACCGCGGCGCGCCACTCCTCGCCGGTATCGAGTCCAACTGGGACGACCCGGCAGACGACGCCGTAAACGTCGCCTGGGCCCGCGAGGTCTTCACCGCCCTCGAGCCTCACTCCACCGGCGGCTCCTACGTGAACTTTGAAGACTCGAACGACCCGGCGCGCGTCGCCGCCGTCTACGGCCCCAACCACCAGCGCCTCACTGAAATCAAGCGCAAGTACGATCCCGACAACCGCTTCGGTTCCCGCCGCGGTTAGCCGCACCGAAGCCCCCTCCGGCCGCCTGACGCTCTGAAGCGCCAGGTGCCGGAGCTGTCCACCAGGAGGCGCTCTTTCCGAAGGACGCCTCCTTCTTGTCGTCGTTGAGACGCCACCGACGCCGCCTTTAGCGGGGTCTGGGGCAGAGCCCAGCTTCTCAACGCCCCGGCGTTTAGCAAAATTCGCGCCACCGC
>DASTLN010000159.1:0-2157 GCA_035714925.1 Dehalococcoidia bacterium
GCCGCCTTCATCCATGTTCAGCGAGAGGAAGAGGTAGCGGAAGATGCCGTAGCCGACGAAGGGGATGGTGATCATCATCATGTGGTTCTCGGGCAGGTTCTCCGCCGTGAAGGTGTAGAGCGCGTAGGCGATGATCGTCGATGCGGTGACCATCGACGTCATCTGGTCGAGCAACGACGGCGTGTAGTGCAGCAGCGTCGAGCGATGCGTCGTGGCGTCGTCTTGCAGGAGCGAGACCTCGGCGCGGCGTTTGGTGATCGCGAGGAAGAGCGCGCCGAGGGCGGTGACGACGTAGAGCCATGGCGACGTCGGGACGTCGATGGCGTAGGCGCCGGCGAGGGCGCGCAGGACGAAGCCCGCGGCGATCGTCATCACGTCGATGATGACCTCGTACTTGAGCACGGCCGTGTACGCCAGCATGAGCACGAAGTAGGCGGCCAGCACGGCGCCCGTGCGCCAGTCGATCAGCGAACCGACGACGATGCCACCCGCCGCGAAGAAGCTGGCCCAGGTGAAGGCCTCGCGCGGCCCGATGACTCCGGCGGCGATGGGCCGGCGGCGCTTCGTCGGGTGCATGCGGTCGCTTTCGCGGTCCTTGAGGTCGTTGATCATGTACTCGGCGCCGGAGACGGCGCAGAAGCAGAGCGCGGTGAGGAAGGCGCGCAGCAGCAAGTGGTCCCAGGTACCGAATTCTTCCGGCAGCCACTCCTGGTTGACGGAGAAGATCAGCGCCATGAAGACGATGCCGTTCTTGCTCCATTGCTTGGGCCGCATCGCCTTGAGGACGTAGCGCAGGTGGCGAGGCAGCGAGACGGGCCCGGTCATCGAAACGCCGTCGGCCGCGGCGAGGGTTTCTTCAGCCATGACACGATATTATCGACCCGCGACTGATACGGAAACAGACCGTCCTCATTTCCCTTCTGGCCGCCGGGGCCCCAGCAGCAGCGCCGGTAGCAGCGTCGCGAAGCAGATCGCCGCTGTGACGAGGAATGTGTCGCTGAAGGAGTCGAGCTGCAGACCGCGTAGCTGCGATTCGAAGGCGGGGTCGTCGAGGGGGATGAGGCCGGCCTCGGCGTAGAAGCCGCTGAGGCCGCGGGTTGTCAGCAAGGCCACGCCGACCAGCGCGCCGACGAGGCGAACGACGGTCAGCAGCGAGGCCAGCGTGGCGCGTTCGTCTTCCGGCGCCTCGTTCATGACGGCGGCGTTGATCGGCGCGATGACGAGGCCGAAGCCGAGCCCGGTGACGAGCAGCGGCAGTGTGAGCTCAATGGCGGACGGATCTTCCGGCCAGGCGGCCATGCCGAGGAAGCCGCCACCGGCCAGGATGAGGCCCGCGGCGGCCCCGGCGCTGAGTCCGAATCGGCTCGCGAGCCACCCGCCTGCCAGCGCGCCGAAGGGCAGTGCGACCGTGAGGCGCATGAGGTTGAGGCCACCATCGAGGGCGTTGCCGTCCAGGAGCACGTTGGTGAAGAGCGGCACGGCGACCATGGCGACGATCAGCGTGCCACCGGTGAGGCCGTTGGCGAGGAAGGCAGCGCTGAGGCGCGGTACGCGGAACAGCGCCAGATCGATCAGCGGGTCGGCCGCCTGGATCTCGCGCAAGAGGAAGGCGCCGAAGAGCACGAGGGCGCCGGCAAAGAGCAGCAGCGTCACAGCGTTATCGCGCTGAGCGATGGGGTCGTCTGTCAGCGCGATGGTGAGGCAGACGAGGCTGACGCCGATCAACACCGCGCCGGGGAGGTCGAGATTGCGCGCCGAGTGCGATGCCTGCTGCCTGGCGATGAACAGCACGGCGAAGGCGACCGGGAGGCAGAGCGGCAGGTTGATCCAGAAGACGCCGCGCCAACCCAGCAGCTCGGCGATGCCGCCGCCCCAGAGCGGCCCGAACAGGCCGCCGGCCTCCGACGCGGCAGCGATGGCGCCGAGACCGAGGATACGGCGCGAAGCCGATGCGTTCGCGGTGACGATCGCCATCGATACGGGAACCACGCCGCCGCCGCCGATGGCCTGAACGCCGCGAGCGAACGAGAGCATGGTGAGGTCCTGGGCCAGCGCGACCCAGGCTGAGCCGGCGCAGAAGAGTAGCAGTGCGGCAGCGAAGATGCGAGCGTGACCGTGGCGGTCGGCGATGCGGCCCATGAGGGGCATCGCGACGAC
>DASTLN010000160.1:0-1928 GCA_035714925.1 Dehalococcoidia bacterium
GAAGTGGCGGCAGCACTCTGGGAGATGCCTTACACGGTCGGAAACCTCCTGCCGAAGCTCAACCTGCCTGTCCTGGTCCTTCACCGTCGCAACGACAAAGTGGTTCCCTTTGAATCGGGTCGCGAGATGGCCAGTCAAATCAGGAATGCCCGTTTTACGCCGCTGGCCGGGGAGAATCACCCTCCGGCGATAGGAGATTGGAACTCCGTCTTCGAGCCGACGATGGCGTTTCTGAAGGAGGTTGAGTCGGGTGAGGTGTCACGACCAGATCAGTCCGGCGCCAAACCTCCCGAAATAGACGACCACCTCTCCTCTCGCGAGCTCGAAGTCCTGCGCCTGCTCGCCGCCGGCAAGAGCAATCCGGAGATCGCGAAGGAGCTCTTCATCACCCGCAACACCGTCCAGAACCACGTCGGCAGCATCCTGACAAAGACCAACCTCAACAACCGCACCGAAGCCGCCTTCTACGCCCGCGACCACGGCCTCGCATAAGGCATAATCGCGCCATGGATGCACCGCCCGTCCAGTACGTCAAGACCAGTGACGGCTTCAACATCGCCTACGCCGTCTGCGGCGAAGGGCAGCCGTTTGTATTCATGCCGCGGCCATATAGTCACCTCCAGTTGCAGTGGGGGATTCCAACCCATCGCTTCGCGCTGGAGTCGTTGGCGTCAAGCTGCCAGCTGATCCGTTATGACGGCCGAGGGCAGGGTATGTCCACGCGAGGCCTCGCCGAGAGTCACTCTGTGGACGACAGTGAACTCGACCTCGTGGCCGTTGTCCAACGATTGCGCCTCAATCGGTTCGTATTGTTCGGCCCGGTCAACTCCGGCTCGGTCGCAATTCAGTATGCCGTCAAGCGCCCCGACAGCGTGCTCGCTCTGATTCTCTGGAATCCCCTGTCCGGCGACTCAGCACTCGACGTCAACTCGCTGGTCTCTACGAATGTCGACCTCCCTGCCCAGAACTGGGACTTATTTCTGGAGTTCAATGCTGGCCTCGTCTACCCTCTTGAAGAGGCGTACAAAGCGAAGCGCCTACTACGAGAATCAATAACTCAGTCGGATCGAATCGCCCAGTTCAGAGCCTCGCGCCGCTTCAGTACGGAGGCGATTGCAGCCCAAGTACGGGTGCCGACTCTAATCATAGCCTCACGCGCTGGGAGTTGGGCGCTGGCCGCCGAGGAGTCCAGCAAGATGATCGCGGGGGCGATCCCTAACGCCCGTCTCGCCCTCTTTGACGATCTCGGTGGCGGGCTCTTCCTGCCGGGGCCCCAGACACCTCCCGCTGTTCGTCTGATCAACGACTTCCTCAACGACCTTCCGGACACCTACGAGCCCCGGCCTTTCGAGGCCATGGGACGTCTGCCCCACGGCCTCTCGCAGCGCGAGCTCGAAGTCCTGCGCCTCCTCGCCGCCGGACGGAGCAACCAGCAGATCGCGGACGAGCTGGTGATCAGCCTGAACACGGTGCGTCGCCACGTGAGCAACGTGTTCGACAAGACGGGCGTCGCCAACCGCACCGAGGCTTCTCTCTACGCCCGCGAACACGGTCTCGCCTGATGGACGCGCCGCCGGTCCAGTACGTCAGCAGCGATGGGATAAGCATTGCCTACTGTGTCAGCGGCGCCGGCGAGCCCTTCGTTTTCATGCCGGGTCCCATGACCCATCTCCAGCTCGACTGGCGCCTGGACGATGCCAGGGCGTGGTGTGAGCGCCTCTCGGCTCGGTTCCGCCTGATCCGCTATGACGGACGCGGTCATGGTATGTCGACCCGAGGCCTATCCGAAACCCACACGGTCGATGACTACGTGCGCGACCTCGAAATCGTCGCCGATCACCTGAAGCTGGAGCGTTTCATCCTGATGGCCGGCGGCGCCTGCCACATAGCCGTGCGTTACGCGCACAAGCACCCGGACCGCGTCGCCG
>DASTLN010000161.1:0-2939 GCA_035714925.1 Dehalococcoidia bacterium
TCAGCTCATGCGCCAGCAGTTTCTGACCATCGTCGCTGCCGGGGCTGTAGCTACCGCTGCGGAAGAAGATGTCGTTTCCGGTCGTGAACGCCTCTGCGCTAACGGCGCGGTTCAACGAGTCTGCCTGGCTGTCGGTGTGGATCCGGACGTCGGAGAAGTCCTGGCCCATCGACGGCTCCAGGTTGCGCCGCGCCGTTTCGTCGAGCGGAGCGCCGCCGCCCCGCTTCGACTGGATCGTCTTTGCGACCGCGTCGTCCACGGTGCCGGACCCGTCCTCACTGCGTTGCAGCAGCCGCTGCACCCGCGCGTTACCCAGTGCGGACAACAGCCTGGAGGCGCCGCCGCCGGAGCCGTCGGCCCTCGGTTCGTTCTGCGACTCATTCTGGCGCTGCTGCTTGACCAACTCGTCGTTAGTGTTGTTGTCACGTGTTGGCATCTTGTCCTCCGTTGGCCATCCGCCCGGGTGGCTGTTCCCGTCAACCTTAGGGCCGCCGTCAATACCATGTTAAGGCCCGCCGCCCGCCGCGGTGATTCCTATGTTCTACTCGCCCTAATCCTCCACTGCGAGGTCCAGGGTCACTCCTTCGTCCTGCCCGCTATGCGTCGAATCGTCGTAGTCCTGCTGCGCCGTTTGCAGTCCGGCGATAGCGTCCCCCCAAACTTGCTGGAAGTCGTCTTCGTGGATGCCGGAAAGCCTCGTTTCCAGGGCTTCCAGGTGGGTCCGCGCGATCGAGACGTGTTGGTTTTCATGACCCCTCAGCGCAGCCAGCATACGGTTCCATTCGTTCCTCACGCGTTCCGGCTTGCCGGCCAACCTCGTCCAATTCGGCAGGGTTGTGAATAGGTCCGCCGTGACCGTGATGCTTTGGAGAATTCCATCTGAATTAGCCGGGCCGGGCGTCCCTCTGATGTTCCTGGCACCGCCAAGGCCCCACTCGCCGCGGGCGTTCATCTGGTTACCCGCCGCCGTGAAATCCGCACCCGTTACGTTGTAGGTGCCGTTTCGAACCACGCCCAGGTTGATGGTGACGGTGGTGCTGCCTTCCTGCCGCTGGATCGCCGCCGGCGCCACACTGCGGCTAATCGCCGAGGCCTCTCGCTCCATCTCGACCGCTTGCTGATCCCCTTGTGACAGGCCCCGTTGTAGCATCTGGGACACGTAGCGGTTACCGCGCGAAGCCTGTAAACGTAGAGCCTGACGTTCCGCCGAGCGTTGCACCCCGCCCGCGCTGGGACCCCGCCTCAGCCACGAGAGAAGCCCGCGCGATGGGGGGGACGGGCGGGCCTCCGGCATCGGTTCGGCAGGTCCCCGCTTCGTCGCTCGAGCCTCCAGGTGCTCGGTGCGAGTCTCTGCTGCACGTTCACTCACGCTTTCGACCTGCCCCTCATCGTCCTAGTAGTTGGTGATCGACCACGGCGGGCCGGCGATATCCAGCGTCTTTATCAGCGAGCGGAGGTCCGAAGGCAGGCCTTTGTCGTAGGCCCAGGCGTCCCAGTCGTGCTCCTTGCGGTACCAGGCGATCGCTTCGCCGCGGTACTTGTTCCAGATGCTCGCTTGTACGCCCGGCATGTTGAGACTCCCCGCGTCCACGTACTCCGCCCGAATCTTGGCCTGCGCGCCGGCCGGGAGCTCGCCCCAGCGCAGGTCGTCGAGCACCTTCTGCGCCGCGGCTTTGCCGGCGCTGGCGCCGCCGTTGGAGTACTTCGAGGATTCGTACCCCATGATCGTGTAGAAGTACCCCGTCACATAACCCAGCGTGTTCTGCTTCGCGTAGTCGATCGCCGTCGCGAAGTCCTCACCCGCCCGGATAGCGTTCATCCATATCGCCAAGCAGACGCCGCCAGCCACCAACGGCGCGCCGATTGCCAGGCCGGCCGGCGCTGCAGCAGCCAGGCGCGGCCCGATCACGCGCGTCACGAATTCAGCCACCTTCGCCGGGTTTGGTTTCATCGAGAACTTGACCGGCAGGTGCAGATTTCCCGACATCGTCCAGCCGTCGAGCGTGAAATTCGACTTCATGCCAAGCTTCTTCACGTATGAGAGGACCATGACGGCAGGTGGTTCTCCCGCCTCCCACTCCAGCAGGCTGAAGTCGAGCTGGCCCTGCGCCAAGACGGCGCCTTCGCCGCCCCAGTCCGGGAACTTCAGGGACAGACCCGAGACCTTCACCGACTTGTTCGTCACCTCGACGCCGACCTGGCCCTCGAGCTCCGCGTCTCCCACCTGCCCAAGTGTTTCCTTGTGGAAGGTCGCGGAGTACCCCGATACCTTGCCGTCCGCCGTGAACTGCAGCTCGCTTTCCTTTGTGTCGTCCCGAAGGTGGTCAGGCGGCTTGGCCTCGCCTTCCCAGGTTGGCGATTCGATCTCACCCGAAAGCAGGAACCACGAGCCGACGTTCACGTCCTTGAACAGCGGCATCTTGGGCCAGTTCGGTATCGTGACCTTGACTTTCTGCGTTGGCAGTGTCCCGGTGCCTTTGGCGCGCTGGATGCCGGCGACGGACCGCTGGATGCGGCCGGCCGGTCCCGCCCCCGGAAGCGCGCTGCGTTGTAGCATGAGCTCGTCCCGGCGGTCCGGAATCAGCTTCGCGGCGGCGCTGCGCAGACTCGGGTCGAGCAGTTGGCCGGCAGTCCCGCTGACCTCATCCTGGCGCGAGCCAAACTCCGCCATGAAGTCCGCCACCAGCGCGGCGATTTGCGGGTCGAGCGCGTCGGCACTCAGCGCTGGCTGCTCGTCGGCGGCGCTCGCCTCGTCGTCGCCACGGCCACCTGTTGGTGGTGAAGCCTGGCCTCCGACGGCGCTCTTGGCATCCGCCTGCGCCTCACCCGGGCTCGCGAGGCCGGCGGTCGGGACGTTAGGCGCTGCGGCACCGCCGCCTCGCGACTCGCCAGCCTCCGCCTGCGCCGCGTCGGCGATGTCGGGCTTGCTCTCCGCCGTG
>DASTLN010000162.1:0-8065 GCA_035714925.1 Dehalococcoidia bacterium
CTGCGGTGGTGGGCGGTACAGGACTTGAACCTGTGACCTCTTCCGTGTGAAGGAAGCGCTCTGCCAGCTGAGCTAACCGCCCGTAGAATCGCTTTCCTTGCCTTGTCGCTCCTGTTTTCGTTATCCCGCTAGTGGGTTTGCTAACGGATGCCGAATCGAACGGTAGGGCATGACGAGGAAGACAGCCTAGCGAGAGCGAGTATAGCAAGCAGGAGCCGAGGGAGTCAGCAGCACACCCGGTGACCCTCGCCTCGAACGCGTCCGCTTCACGCTCAACGGCGTTCTCCAGGGGCAGAGCATCGCGGCGCTTGCCCGCTCTCAAGGGAAGAGCCGCGAGTACTGGAGCCGGACGGTGTGGCGTCGCGCCGTGGATTGGTTACCAGGAAGTCAAGTGACCTACTCGGCCCGGGATGGAGCCAAGCACCAGCTCGGCCTAACGTCCTTCGTCTCGCCCGCCGTCAGCCTGGCGGGGGTTCCCCCGCTGGCGCTCACCTTGAGGATGTCGAAGCTGTCACCATCCTGGTAGGTGAAGGCGATGCTGGTGCCGTCCGGCGACCACGCGGGGTCGTATTCACGGCCGGGCTCGTCCGTCAGACGTTCTGCCGTCTGGTCACCAGCCGTCGCGTCCATGATCCAGAGCGAGAAGTCGTTCGGGTCACTCTCCTGGCGCACCGACTGGAAGACGATCCGGCCACCGTCGGGTGACCAGGCTGGCTCGCCATCGAAGCCGGGCTGCCTAGTTAGGCGCTGCGGCCCGGACGACAGGTCCGCCGGGATGCGATAGATCTCATGGTTCTGACCCGGCGCGTCGCGGTCCGATGTGAAGGCGATCGATTGGCCGTCCGGCGACCAGGCGGCGTCCTGTTCATCGAAGGCATCACTGACGAGCTCCTTTAGGTCGCTTCCGTCCACATTAACGATGTAGAGCTGGTTGTTCCCTGCCGTCCGCAGGGCATAAACCAGGCGGTCACCCTGCGGCGCAAGCACCGGCTCCGACTTGGGGCCGGGCGGTCCCGGAATGACCTGCTGGTCACCGCTGGCCAGATCTATCAGCACGAGGTCCCAGGCATCTTCGGACGTCAGCACGAAAACCACCTGGTCGCAGGTGAGGTTCGCCGACGGATCCACACTGTCGTTGGTATTGGACGTGACGAGCGTCCGCTCGCTACCGTCAGGTTCCATCGAGAAGACCTGGCGGACCTCCCGCTCTCCCAAAGTTGCCGACGAGTCGAAGAGGATGACCTCCCGGCGCTCTGATTCGACAACTGCTGTCGGCGGCAGCCCGCCGCTGGCGGTCGGCGAGGGATCGACTCCTGCTGTACTCGGCTCGTCATCGGAATCGGCACCGAACACGAGGAATCCACCGACCAGAACTGCGACGGCGAACGCAGCGCCGCCACCCAGCAAGAACACGTTGCCGGGTACGCGCAGGGATCTGAGGCCTGACAGCCCGCTTCGGAAGACTCTGGCGAGGCTTGACCCCAAAGACGCCAGGAGTGGCGGTTTGGCGGGACCCAGCTTGAAGACAAGGCCGTCGCGGACACCGAGGTAGAGGGTTGGCGCGGGCGCCTGCTCCGGTGACGTCGCAATCGCCGCTTCGGCGGCCGTGGTCACGGCGCCGCTTGACGTCAGCTCGGCATAGAAGCGAGCGACGAAGGCCTCGGCAGCGTCTCCTGGGAACTGCGCGACCGCCGGCAGCCCGTGCTGCACCAGCGTCGACGCGACTCCGCCGACCGCGTCCCCGTCTGCTCCCGTCCGCCACCCTAGCACCGCTAATCGCAGTGACGGATATTGCTGAGATAGCAGTCCCAGGCTCGGCGCCGAAATCGGCCGCGCGACGCCGGATTCGTCCTCCAAAACGAGAGAGGCTTCGCGGCTCTGAGCATCGAGTTCGGCACCACCGATGAAGTGCAGCACGTGGAACTGGGTGGCTCGCATGCGGCGGTGAAGCTCTCGCAGGGTCGGCGGTTGAAGCCACTCCACTGCCAGCTTTCCATCGCGAATCAGCGGATCGAACGCGGCCTGCAAGCGCTGACGGTCCGCTTCGAGAGTGGCAGCCGTGATGCCAGAACCCTGCGGGTTGGGCGTCAGGACCAGGAGGCGTAAGGGCAGACCGGGTGATAGCGGTCGTATTGCGGCGGAGGGCTGGATGTGGCGGATGTTGGCAGGCATGCTGGCAATTCTAGCTCCCGCTTCAGGGATAAGCCGTACCCAAGGACCGAGCTCGGGCGTTCGAAAGCATGCTTGTAGCGAGCATCAACCATCTTTCAATCGTGGTTCAATGCCCTCGTCATATCTTGCTCGCATAGAGAGCGTGAGGAGGGATAAGCATGCCACCACTCGTAAGCAACGGGGCGATGCTAACGTGCACGTTTGGCACGGCGCCATCCACTCTGAACGTGCCTCCGAGCAGCATGGTCAGTGTCGGCGGACAGCCTGCGGCGACGATCATGAACAATTTGCCGATGACCAACATCATGCCCTTCCTCATGTGCACGACTCCGACGAACCCGCAGGTGGCCGCGGCGACTTCGGCAGCGATGGGCGTCCTGACGCCTCAGCCTTGCATTCCGGTTACCTCGTCTCCCTGGACGCCGGGATCGGCCAAGGTCAGAGTGAAGGGCGTTCCAGCGCTGGATAGCACGTGCACCTGCCTCTGCGCCTGGGGCGGGCAAATATCGATTACGAGCCCCGGGCAGTTCGTCGCACAGGGGTAGCCGCCGCGGCCTAGCGGCGGGGAGGCGCTCCGATCGGTTCGGCGGAGCCTGGACCGAACCCCAACGATTCGGGCAAGAAGCGTCCCACGTCCAGGTGCAAGCCAAGCATGACGTTGTCTCCCTTTGTATTCAGCTCAACGCCGAGACCGTCAAGGCCGGGCACTGGGATAACGCGACCGTTGAGCTGACTCAAGGCCAACTCGCGCGCATCGGGGTCCGTCATCGCGCCGGCCAGCGAGCTACCAGCGATCACTGCCAGCGAGCTGACGACAGCCGCCTGACCACCCGTCCCCAGCGAGTGCCAGTCGCGACGGACCTGCTCGGTTGCACGTGTGCGGAGATTGGCGATTGCCGTATCGATGGCAGGAATCGCAACGACGGCGCGCAGCAAGTCAGAGCTAGACGCAGCCTTGGGTTTGGACGGCCCTTTGCCGCGCGGGACCAACGGCTCAGGCTGAGGCGAAGGTGGCGTGTCGAGCGGGCTCGGCTCCGGCCCCGCGCTGTCCGGGATCTGTAGCAGATTGGGACGCACGACCTCGGGATCTAGCGCATTCCTCAGGGCTTCGATAGCGCGAATCTGTGCCGTGATCTCAGGATCGAGCGTCAGGCGATCGCTGAGGAGCGACGGACGCCGGCGACCACGCGATGAATCATCCTGCCGCTGAATCCGCGCGGAAACGAGGCGAGCGACGCCGGAATTACCCAGTGCTTGCTGGAGCTGCCCCTGGCGCGTCTGGTGCGGCTGGTGGGTGGTGTCGTCGGGCGCTTTGCGAAGTGCGGTTTCGCGCTCCGCCGCCTCTTTTGTCCTGATACGCCGACCCTTCGGCATCGACACTCCTTTTCCTCGTGATCGAGGTGCCGACACGAAGGTAGCACCGTTCTGCCGGTTTGAAAACGGATCGAGCGACATTTGAGACGAACCTGCTGTCGCCAGCTCCAATCAATCATTCCTAAATCATTGGTCAACTTGGCGTCCCTAAGATGACCAACGTCTGATGCGCGAGAAGAAACCATGACGAGCGTTTCCGGCGTGAAGGTCGCTGCCTTTGGCTCCGCACTGGAGCAAATCGAGGCGGAGTTGCGGTGGGTCTCGCTCCGGCTAAGGGCCGTCGTCGAGAAATCGCGACAGCGGCGCTCTATCGGGCCGCCGGCGGAGTATCGCGGACTCTACATCACGGACGAGGAGGTAGACGATCTCCTGAGCCGCGAGCCGGGCGAGATCGCTGTCGACCACCTGATCGCGGAGGCTGCGCGCCTACGCGAGGAGCTGGACGATCGGTCGGCGGCTCAAGGCGGCCTGCCGCTTGACCGCGTGGCGCGCGACTTCGGGCTGAACCAGATGGAACGACTGGTGCTGGTGGTGGCGGTAGCGCCGTACCTGGACGCGGCGTACGAGAAAGTCTACGCCTACGCCAATGACGACATCACCAAGCGCTGGCCGACCGTAGGGCTGACGTTGGAAGTCCTGAGCGACGACCATGCCGGACGGCTGGCCCTGCGTCCGCTGTTCTACCGCGACGCGCCCCTGGTGCGCCACAGCTTAATCGTGATCGGCGAGCAGGGACAGGCGAACCAGGCGATGCCAAACCGGCAGCTCTCGCTTGACCCTCACGTGGCCGAAGCACTGCTGGGCTACGAGGGAATCGACCCGCGCCTCTACGGCATCGCTCGCAGCGTGGAGCCGGTCGAACACGATGGCGGCGGCTCGAGCGACGCGCTGGCTCAGGCTTTGCGACAGCGCAGAGACGCCCGCGTCTACATCGGCGGACGCTGGCAATCGGAGAAGGAGCAGACGATCGCCGCCGCCAGCGGGCAGATAGGGTTGGCCGTGCTCAGCGTATCGACGCCGGGGCTGATGCAATCGGGGGAGTCGCAGCGATTGCTAGGCCTGACGCTGCGAGACGCCCGCCTGCTCAACGCGGCATTGATCATCGACGGCTACGGCGGCCAGGACAACGAGGCGGAGGGAACATCGCTCGCCGGCGACCTCGTGGCCGGGCTGCAGGACCATCCGCTGCCCGTATTCTTCAGCGACCGCGCGGCAACCCCAGCGCGCCTGCCTGTGGACCTCCACCTGCAGTTCGAATACCCCATGCCGCCGTTCGAGGAACGTCAGCGAAGCTGGGAGCTCGCGGGTGGCCTGGCCCACGAGGAGGCCCTTCAGCTGGCGGCGATGTACCGCCTCGGCGCCCGCGAGGTGCGTTCGACGGTCGAGATGGCGCGCAGCATTGCCCATCTCGAGGGCCGCGATGAGATCAACCTGACCGATCTGAAGAACGCGGCCCGAACCCAGTCGCAGCCGCGGCTGACCAGCCTGGCGAAGAAGATCACGCCGAATTACACATGGGAGGACATCGTCCTGCCGCCGGACCGGACAGCGCAGCTGCGCGAGATCGCGAACCAGGTGCTGTATCAGCACGTGGTCTACGAAGACTGGGGGCTCGCGAGGAAGTCGTCGCTGGGACGTGGCGTGGCCGCGTTGTTCGCGGGACAATCGGGAACCGGCAAGACAATGGCGGCGGAGGTCATCGCCAACGACCTGGGCCTGGACGTGTACAAGATCGACCTCTCAGGGCTCGTCTCGAAGTACATCGGCGAGACGGAGAAGAACCTTGCACGCGTCTTCGAGGAAGCCAGCGACACCAACGCAATCCTGTTTTTCGACGAAGCCGATGCGGTTTTCGGCAAGCGCAGCGAGGTCAAGGACTCGCATGACCGCTACGCGAACATCGAGGTGAGCTACCTGCTGCAGAAAATGGAGGAGTACGACGGCATCGTTGTACTGGCGACCAACCTGCGCGCCAACCTCGACGAGGCGTTTCTGCGCCGCATGCGCGCCATCGTCGAGTTCCCCTTCCCGGAGGTGGAAGACAGGTTGAGCATCTGGAAACGGACTCTGACAGCGGCGGCACCGCTGGACGACGACGTCGACCTGCGGTTCATGGCGCACCAGTTCCGCATCGCGGGCGGCAACATACGCAACATCGTACTGCTGGGGGCATTCCTGGCAGCAAGCGAAGACAAGCCTATCGGCATGGCTCACCTGATCCACGCGGCGAAACGCGAGTACCAGAAGCTGGGGCGTCTCATCGCGGAGGCCGACTTCGGGCGTTGGCTGCAAGAGGTGGACTCGTGAAGAAGCAGCGGGCCTTTGCCCGCAAACGAGATCAAGGCCCGAGACCAGAGTCGCGAAGCGCAGGTGTCCTGACGCGGGCGGAACCGCACCACCCGCTGGGCCCAGCAAGCGCACTCGGCAACGCCACGATCCAGCGGGTGCTCAGGTCCACCCTGCAGCGGCAGACTGCAACGGAGACGTCGGCAAGCGTGCCGGGGCTCCCCAGCGACAAGGTTAACGACATCCAGGCCAAGCTGGAGGCCGACCGGGCAGGAGCGCTGGCATCTCTGCAGGCGGCGCTGTCCAGCACTGGCAAGATCGACCTCTCCTTCCTGACGGACGGGGCAATGTCGTACATCTCGGACACTTCGCGCATGCGTCCCGGTCACTCAGGAGTCACTTCCCTCAGTCCCGGCCGCGGCAGGCCCCGACCCTGCCGGGTCGAAATCGGACCGGATGCGTTCCGCAGCGTGAGCGTGCTCTACACCACCGTGATGCACGAGTGGCAGCACGTGCTGCAGTTCCGCCGCCCCGAAGCCGGCGGAGAAGCGGCGGACGAGCTCGAGGCGAGGCTCTGGGAGATCGAGAACCTGGAGCAGACGGGGCTCTGGCATGACGCGTCATACATGGGGAGGATCGGCGGCCAGCTGGATCACTGGTGGGGAGAGATGAGTGCGGAAGAGCAATCTCCCTACCGGCCGCGCTACGAAACGGCTCTGACGACGATCACGCAGATGCGCCAGCGCCTGGCGGACGAGCAGTTTCGCCAGCAGCAGGGCGGAGGCTAGGTCATGCCCCTGCGTCGACGTTACGGCGGCGATTCGGCCGGGATGCCGCGACGAAGCGGGACCGGCCGCGAGTGCTGGCCGAAGGAGGTGGCGACTTGAAGAGACGTCTCTCACGTATCCAGCACGAGGAGGAACTCACGAGGCGTCGCGAGCCGGGAGAAAACGCTATGGAGAGCGTGCCTCATCCTCTGGGTCGGGCCGGCGCCCTGGGCAACGCGAGGATTCAGCAACTGATGAGAGCTGACGCACAGCCCGCAACACCCGGGCCCTATCCGATGCTCATGCAGGGCTCCGCCGGCCGCTTCGTGTTTGCGCTGCAGGAGATGCTGAACGATGCCGGCAGCGGGGAGGCTCTCGGCGTGGACGGCGTGTTCGGCCCGTTGACGGGCGGCGCGGTCCGAGTCTTCCAGACCGGAAACTCTCTGGACGTGGACGGCATCGTCGGTCCGATGACCTGGGGTGCGCTGGAGCAGCGCAGCGGCAAGAAGACCTCCGAGGTGGCAAAGAAGTACCCCGGCGGGTCGGGCAGCGGCTCGGGTGGCAGTGGAGGCGCGGGTGGCGGTGGAGGCAGTATCGAGCCGGACAAGATACCGCCCGACCAGACTCATGTCGTGGCTTTCAGTGATGGGTCCAGTATCACGTGGGGCACCGACGGCTCGGTCACGATCCGAGGGAAGCCAGGTACGAACGCGTTCAAGTACCTCGAGCAGAAGGGAGGCACAATCATCGCGCCGGGCGGGGTACGCATCATCGAGGAGTCCGAGGGCAAGGACCTCGTCACAGGCGGTAAGCACGGCGAGGCGGGATCAGATTTTGCGTGACCGCAACCGGAATAGCGACGGCGATTTAGCGTGATAGGCCAGTTGGAGCGGTTGTGAGCGAACGTGCGGCCGAGCAGCTCGAGAAGCTGCAGGCGAAGCGAAAGGACCACGAAGCCGCGGACACGGCGGGAGAATTCGTGCCCGCGCGCGGCCTGACGGCACCGCTTCTGCGACTCGCCGAAGCCTCCGGGACCAACGCGGCGGGATTGAGCCCGACGATCCGGCGTCAGCTGCTGCGGTTGCAGGCATCACACGGGAACCACTACGTCCAGCGCTTCGCTCAACGAGGTCGCGAGGACACGCAGCCAGACCGTGCAGATCCCGCCTTCGGACACGCGAACGCATCCCGCAGCCAGGCGGCACCACCCGACACAACTACGCGAGCCGACGCGTCGAAGCCGACACCCGGCGCAAGGGCCGGGAAAGCGACGCGGGGCGCAACTCAGCGCACGGCGCAACGCTCGAGCGCCGAACCGAACGTCTCGCGCACCAGGTCGGCAGGCACGAAGCCGCGTCGCAGCGGGACAGGAGTCATGCAACGGTCGCTGGTGCTGGGGCCGGTCGAAGCCAACGAACAGCACCGATCGGAACAGGCGGTAACCGAAGCGGCCGCGGCGGAGGTGG
>DASTLN010000163.1:0-4912 GCA_035714925.1 Dehalococcoidia bacterium
CTGCTGCGCCACAAACATGCGACCGCCCGGATACGCGCCGACCTCCAACGGCCGGTCGAACTCCCGGCCGCCGAAGGCTGGCTCGAGCGCGAACGCCAGGTCCACGCTCACGATCTCGTTGTTCTCCGTACGCCGTGATTCACCGCCACAGCCGGCCAGCAGCCACGATACGACGAGGAGGACGGCGATGCGCAGGAGAGGGATCACGGACGGCAGGCTAACACGAGCCCCCGCGTGCCGGTGGCTCGGCAACTTGCCGTTAATCGATCAGAGGATTTCAGCGTCTCGCTATACTGGTAGAAGCTTGACCGAATCAAGAAACAGCTCTTTCGTGCGCTCTCGCTGGTATGCCCTGCTCATCGCCCTGGGCATCGACGACGTCTCGCGGGTGAATGGCCTGTTTGGCTCCGGCGGCGTCGCCCGGCCGATACGCTTTGGCATCGTGGGTATCGTCACATTCGGCGTCCAGATGAGCTTCTTTGCCGGGCTCCAGGCCGCGGGCTTGACGGCGGTGCTCGCCAACGCGATCGCCCTCGCCATCGCCGTGCAGTTCAACTTCGCCGGCAACCAGCTTCTCGTCTGGGCCGACATTCCTGTCAAGCTACTCAGCCGGGCTTTCGCCGAGCGCTGGGCGACCTACCACGGCTGCATCGCGCTTTCGCTGGTCGTCAACTTTGGCGTCTTCGTGGTGGCCCAGCTCTTCCTGCCGGCGCTTGTCGCGGTCTTGATCGGTATCGCCTGCTCCACCGCGATCAAGTTCGTCTCCCTGGACCGCTTCGCTTTCCGGCCCAGCCGGACCGCCTGACACCTACCCGCCCACATAGCGAATCCTGAACAGCTGCCCGTGTTCGAAGTCGAGCACCAGCATGCTGCCGTCGGCATCCTGGAGAATGTCGATCGGGTGGCCGAAGCCGGCCGCTAGCTCCGTCGTCACGCCGGACACACCGCCGTCCGGCGTCTCCGAGAGCTCCACGCGCATGACGCGGCGGCCGGTCTCGATCTGAGAGGTGAAGGTGCCCCACATCGTCACAAAAAGGTTGCCGGCGTACCCCTCAGGCAGGCCGGCGCCATCGTGGCAGATGATGCCGGTCGCTCCCGCCCGCTCCGGCAGCAGCGCGATCGGCGACTCGGTCCCGGTCGAAACATCCTGCGGCCCGAAGTAGTCAGGGTAGCCGTAATTGCGACCCGGCAAGATGAGGTTCACCTCGTCCGGCGCAGTCTCGTCGACGCCGTCGGCAATGAAGTCCGGACCGTTGTCCGAGGCGTAGAGCCGGCCGTCGGGACAGAAAGCGATGTCGTACGGGTTGCGGAAGCCCGAGGCGTAAATGTCGGCCGTGCCGCCCGCGATCGGCATCGTCAGGATCGTCCCGCCGAGCGGCTCCACCTCCGGCCCGTGGTCAGACGTCCCGCCGACCGTCATGTAGATCAGGCCGTCCTGCGTGACGATGAGGCCGCTGTTGGAGTGACCGCCGTAGTGCTGTTGAGGCAGCCCGCTCAGCAGCCTCGCCTGCTCGTCCGCGACGCCATCGCCGTCGATATCCTTGAAGCGCATCACACTGCCGTTGATCGCCGCGTACAACGACCCATCATGGAAGTCGAGTCCGAACACCCACCCGGCGTCGTAGCCGAAGTGGCCGACGTCCTCGTAGAAACCGTCGCCGTCCAGGTCCCGGACTTTGCGTATCCCGGCCTCGAAGCCGACATAGAGCTCGCCGTCATCACCGAACGTGAACGAGGTCGGCAGCTCGAAGGCTCCCGGTTCGCTCGCCGCCTCGACCACGAAGGTGCCTTCGCTCGTGACGGCCGCCGGCGTCACCACGACGGTCGGCGCCGGCGTCGGCGGCGCCGGCGTCGGCGTTGCGGCAATCATCACCGCGACCGCGTCCGACTCGCGCAGACTGGTGCCAATGGCAACCAGGATTAGCGACAAGCCGCCGAAAAGCAGCATCGATCCAAACGCCAACCGCCCCCGAGTGTCGCTCCACGCCAGCAGCGACGCCAGCGCGGCGCAGCAAGTCATGACCAGGGCAGCAAGCAGTAAGGCCAAGTAGCGCTCCGGCGATTCTGTAATACGGGTAGCCTTACCTTACCATCTCGTTCGCGTAGGCTCTCGCCGGCAGATGGCGCACTGGGCCCTGACCTATAATCCGATTCGCAACGTACGTGTTAGCCGACGGGGGTGTGACGTGAGCAAGCTGGACTTTGCCTTCTGGGACGCCGTGCCTGAGAGCCCGCAGGAAGGCCAGACGATGGCCGACATCTACGAGAAACACGTCAACCTGGCGGCGCACCTGGAGTCCCTGGGCTGGCACTCCTACTTCACCATCGAGCACCAGAACCGGCCCGGCGCCAACATCACGTCGCCCAGCGTCTACCTCACGGCAGTGGCCGCCGCGACGTCGACCATCCGCATCGGCACCATGATGTGGCAGCTGCCGTTCCACCTCCCGATGCGCCTCGCCCAGGAGGTCGCGATGCTCGACCAGCTCTCGCGCGGCCGCGTCGAGTTCGGCAGCGGTATCGGCGTGCACGAGCACGAGTTCATCCGCTGGGGCGTCGACTACTACCAGCGCGCCGCGATCAGCGAAGAGGCGATCGAGATCATCAAGATGGCCTGGACCCAGGACGAAGTCACCTACCACGGCAAGTACTTCAACTACGAAGAGGCGCTGCCCAATCCGAAACCGTATCAGCAGCCCCACCCGCCAATCTGGGCCGCCGTCCACTCCGACGAGGCCATGCGCTGGGCCGGCCGCAACAACTACCACGTGGCGCAGAACCTCGACACGGACGCAGCGGTCGCGCGCAAGTTCGACATCTACCGCGAGACCTGGAAGGAATGCGGCCACCCCAACGAGATGCCGCGCGTCTTCCTGCAGCGCACCGTCCACGTCGCCGAGACCGACGAGAAGGCCCACGCCGAAGCGAGCCAGTTCATCGGCGCGGCGACCACCCGGCGTGTCGGCGGCGGGCCGCTGGCCAATACACGCGTCGGCTGGGGCAGCAACGTCCGCGGCATGGGACGCGACTCGGAGCGCCCCGACGACCTCGCCCGCGGCATCACGATGGAGAAATCCCAGACCGACTACCAGTTCAACATCGACAACGGCCTTGCTGTCGTCGGCAGCCCGGACACCGTGATCAAGAAGCTGCAGCAGGGCCAGAAGCTGATCGGCTACGACATCTTCTGCACCAACTTCATCGGCGCCCTCGCCCCAAAGGCGATCGAGCTCTGGGGCAAAGAAGTCATTCCGGCGTTTCGGTAAGGGCGCCCTGCCCTCCTAACTGCAACCAGCATTCTACCATGGTAGACTTAGGTGGTAGAAAGATAGCAAATGAGCCTGAACATCAAGGATGAACGAGCCCACCGCCTCGCTAGAGAACTGGCTAATTTGACCGGAGAGAGCATGACGGAAGCCGTGACGACCGCCCTACAAGAACGGTTGGAAAGACTTCAGCCGGCTCAAGATGATGACCTCGTTGAGCTGATACTCGCGATCGGCCGGGATTGCGCTGCTCATCTCAAAGAACCCTACAAGTCAATCGACCACGCTGAGCTCCTGTATGACGAACGTGGCCTGCCACGGTGATTATCGATTCGTCCGCCCTGCTTGCGATCCTTCGAGACGAGCCTGAGGCAGAAGCCTGCGCCCGCG
The DNA here is from genome assembly GCA_035714925.1 of Dehalococcoidia bacterium. Taxonomy (GTDB): domain Bacteria; phylum Chloroflexota; class Dehalococcoidia; order DSTF01; family WHTK01; genus WHTK01. The sequence continues at coordinate 3,657 of DASTLN010000163.1, forward strand.
CTATTCGCGAGGCGCCCGTTCGTCGTGTTTCTGCCGCGACCTTCCTCGAGGCGGCGATCGTGATTGACGCCAGCCGGGATCCGGTTTCAAGCCGGAGGCTCGACGACTTGATCCGAGTGACTGGCACCCAGATCGAGCCAGTCACGTCCGAACAGGCAGCGATTGGCCGCGAAGCCTACCGCGATTTCGGCCGCGGCAGCGGGCATCCCGCTGCGCTCAACTTTGGCGACTGCTTCTCCTACGCACTAGCGCGAGCGACCGGTGAACCGCTTCTCTATAAGGGTCAAGATTTCGGCCACACCGGTCTCGCATCTGCCCTCGACCCCGACGGCTAATCCTCGCCTCCCGCCCTTCGGAACCCTCCTCTTGCCTCCGATACTCAAAGCGTGGACAAGACGCCTTTCTCAGTGCTCGACCTGCCCCCCGACGCCGGCGTCGATGCCGCCCGTTCTCGCTACCGCGAGCTGGCCCACGAGCATCACCCCGACATCGCCCGCGACGACGAAAAACGCGAAGCCACGCGCGCCATGGCGGAGCTCAACTGGGCCATGGAGGAGCTGGAGCGCCACCCTGATCGCTGGCGCGCCAACATCGGTTCGCCGATCGAGACCATCTACGCGGCCGGAACCGAGAAGCGCCCCGTCTCCGTTTCGCCGACACTCGCCCTGCTGAACCAGGACAACGGCTGGGTCGCATACGTCACGGCGGCGGCGCCGGACGTGGACGAAAGCGCTATACGCCTGCGCTACGCCTCGAAGGTCATCGCGGTTGAGAGGCTGGCGTCCTTCGGTGGCGTCGCCAACTTCCGCATCTCGCTCGCCGAGGGCGTCTACGAGCTCGCGGCCCCGCTGCGAGAACGAATCGAGGTCCGCGCCCGCGGTTGCAAGCCGGTCGAGGTCAGCGTCGCGGTCGAAGCGTTCACCATGACGGAGGCCCGGCAGGCTGCGGCAGCAGCGAATCCCGCCGCGCAGCCGTGGTTTGGGTTCGCAGCCTGCGCCACCGCGCTGGCCGGCGTCGCCGGGCTGCTGCTCTACGTCGCTTAGCCGCTAGGCGCGTCGCTGCTCGGCGATGAACTTCGAAAGCTCGGAGTAAAAAGCCTCCTCGGCGTTCATCCAAGGCGCGTGGCCGGTGCCCGGCATGTGCAGCACGCGCACGTCCTTCATGTGCGATACCGCTCGCTCCAGCTCGCCCTCGTGGATCACCGAGGCCATGCCTTCCAGGTCCCGGTCGCCGTGTTCCAGCACCACGTGGCACTG
>DASTLN010000164.1:0-9276 GCA_035714925.1 Dehalococcoidia bacterium
TCCGGCGGCGCGGCGTTTACGGCGAGAGCCGGGGGCGTCGACCCGGGCGGGGAAGCCGCCGTCCGAGACCTTGATCACGAGGCCGTCGCCGGAAGCGACCGCAGCGATGCTGCTGACGACGCTGCCACCCTTGTGCACGACGGCGTAGCCGCGGTCGAGCGTTGCCTGCGGGTCCAGGGCGACGAGCTGAGCACGGTTACGGGCCATGGCCTCGCTGCGCTCGCGCTGGGCAGACTGGATGGCGCGCAAGAGACGGCGCTCGATGTCGTCGAGGCGCTGTCGTTGGCGGTTGACGTCGGTGGCGCAGCGGGCGGCACGCGCGAGGAGGGACTCGACGCCCGAGCGTTCGCGGTCGAGGCGCTGCTGCATGTTGGCCACGGCGTATGTGATGGCGCCTTGTAGCTGCGAGGCGACCTGATACATATCGGGGACGGCGAGCTCAGCGGCGGCCGACGGCGTGGGCGCGCGGAGGTCGGCGACGTAGTCACAGATCGTGAAGTCGGTCTCATGGCCGACGGCAGAGACGACGGGGATCAGGGAGCCGAAGACGGCGCGCGCGATTGGCTCCTCGTTGAAGGTCCAGAGCTCTTCGACCGAGCCACCGCCGCGGGCGACGATGATGACGTCGATATCGGGCTGGGCGTTGAGCTGCTCGATGCCACCGACGACGCCGAAGACGGCGTCGGGTCCCTGGACTGGGGTGGGAGAGAGGACGACCTCGCTAAGAGGCCAGCGGCGGCGCAGGACGTTGCAGATATCGTGGAAGACGGCGCCGGCGGGCGAGGTGACGACGCCGATGCGGCGCGGGAAGGCGGGGAGTGGGCGCTTGCGGCTCTCGTCGAAGAGGCCTTCCTCCTGCAGCTGTTGCCGCAGCAGCTCAAACTGGGCCTGACGCAAGCCAACACCCTCGGGCTGCACAAAGTCGACAACGACCTGCAGTTCGCCGCGGGCCTCGTAGACGGTAACGCGGCCGTGGACGATGACCTGGGAGCCCTGGGCCAGGTGCTCGACGATTCGGGGCGCGCGCAGCATGGCGGAGCGGAAAAGGACGCCCCGAAGCTGAGCCTCTTCGTCCTTGAGGGTGAAGTAGGTGTGACCGGAGGGCTGGGTGCGGGGGCCGGAGACCTCGCCGCTGATCCAGACGTCGCCAAGGACGATATTGCTTTCGAGGAGCTCGCGGAGGTAGCCGAGGGCCTGGGCGACGGAGAGGACCTGCATGGGAGGAGTATAAGGCGCTTCGCGGCAGATGACAGATTGCAGATAACAGGCTTCGACCCCGCCGGGGTCCAGTGAAAATCGGCTCCATTTTTTACAAACGTGGGTAGACACTTGATCAGATGTGTGGTTATACTGCCGCAGGCTGTGGCGGGCCGAATAACGAATCGGTCAACCAGAAGTGGAATAGGGTCAACTTACTTGCCCCGCCGGCCCTACTCCACGCTTTCGCAGTCCTGGTTGATAGTCGTTTTTGGTTCTCCTCCTCAACGGACACCCGGTCCGCCCAGCCTCCAGCCTTTTTACTTCGACGTGACGGTGCAACCCCTCACCCTAACCCTCTCCCTCAGGGAGAGGGGATTTCGTTGGCTTTAGGCTGGAGCGCCCGGTTCTCGATGGACCGCCGCGACGACGGTGGGTTAGCGGCAGACGGGTTCGAAGTTGGGGATGGGTGGGTCGGTGGGGAGGAAGTTGTCGAAGTGGACCTCGCCGGAGGCGGTGTCGAGGATCGCGTAGGAGAGGCGGCGGCCGTTGGCGAGGTCACGGGGGTCGCCGCCGGAGCCGGGATTTATCACGAGGGCGCGGCCGGCACGCTCGGCCATCTGGGTATGCGTGTGGCCGAGGACGATGTAGTCGGCTTCGATCTCTGCGAGGCGCTGCAGCTCGGGCGAGCCGGGGAAGACGTACTGCGTATTCGGCTCCAGCGGGCTGGCGTGGACCATGACGAGGCGTTTGCCGCCAACATCGACGTCGAGGCCGAGGGGCTGCTCGGCCATGTACTCGATGAGGTCGCCGCGGACGTTGGAGGCGGCGCGGGCGCGGACGCCCTGGGGGCCGAGGAAGACGGTTTCGTGGTTGCCGAGGACGTAGCGGGCGCCCGCGTCACGCAGGACTTCGAGGACCTCGTTGCTGAAGCGGTACTCGAAAATCGAATCGCCGGCGCAGAGCAGTTCGTCGACGGCGCCCATGCGCTGGATGGCGAGGCGCAGGGCGACGGCGTTGCAGTGGACGTCCGAGATGATGCCGAGGCGCATGGGGTTAGGCTAGCACGCGGGCCTCTTCAATCCGCCGAAACGTGGGGCTCCGCGTCCTGCGGGCTGTCGCCCTTGTGCGCTGCGCCACTTGTACTTGAGGTAACTGGGGGGACACCCCCAGGCTCCCCGCGCATGGGCTGCGCCCCTACGAACCCTGCCGAAGTTTGGTCGGCGCAACACGCTGCCATGCTAAGGCGGCGCCGGGGGGGGGGGCTCTGCCTCGGTCCTTCCCCGCGAGGAGAGGGAAGCTCAACTATTGGGGTGGATACGACGTACGGGGCGTGCGCAGGCCTGAAGGCCTGCAGCTACACCATGCTCTACTCGACGGTGACGACCTTGGCGAGGTTGCGGGGCTGGTCTATGTCGCAGCCCTTTAGCTTTGCGAGGTGGTAGGCGAGGAGCTGCATGGGGATTGCTACGACCAGGGGCTGGATCAGGGGCGGTGCGTCGGGGACGTAGATGACGTCTCGGGCGTGTTCGAGCATGTCTTCGTTGCCCTGGGTGGCGATGGCGATGACGATACCGTCGCGGGCGCGCACCTCTTCGATGTTGTTGAGCATCTTGGGGTAGTGCTCGTCACGGACGGCGATAGCGACGACGGGCATACGAGAGTCGATCAGGGAGATCGGGCCGTGCTTCATCTCGCCGGCGGGGTAGCCTTCCGCGTGGATGTAGGAGACCTCCTTTAGCTTGAGGGCGCCCTCCATGGCGTTGGTGTACTGCATGCCGCGGCCGAGGAAGAGGAAGTCGCGGGCGCGGCGGTAGCGGCGGGCGACTCTTTCGACCTCGGGTTCGGTCTTGAGCGCTTCGCCGACGATCTGGGGTGCGCGAGCGAGGTCGCTGAGCGCGGCGAGGAGGTGGTCGCCGCCGATAAAGCCTCGCTTGTAGCCGAGGTAGCAGGCGAGCAGGTAGAGGGCGGTTAGCGATCCGAGGTAGGTCTTGGTCGAAGCGACCGCGACCTCCGGGCCGCAGTGCATGTAGACAGTGCCGTGGGCGATGCGGGTAGCCTGCGAGCCGGGCGTGTTGCAGACGGTGACGAGCTTCGCGCCGCGGCGTTTGGCCTCGTGCATGGCGGCCAGCGTATCGACGGACTCGCCGGACTGGCCGATGGAGACGACGAGGGTGTGCTCGTCGAGGACGGGCCGACGGTAGCGGTATTCCGAGGCGTTGTCGGCCTCGGCCGGCAGGCCGGCGAGCTGCTCGATGTAGATGCGGCCGATCTGGGCGGAGTGGAAGCTGGTGCCCATGCCGATAAGGACGACGCGGTTGATTGCCGCGATGTCGGAGTCGCTGAGGTTGAGGTCGTTGAGGTGGACGGCGGGCGGTTCGAGCTGAGCGGCGTCGCGCAGCGTGTCGAGTACGGCCTCGGGCTGCTCGGCGATCTCTTTCGCCATGAAGTGGTCGTAGAGGCCCTTGCCCGCGACGTAGGAGCCGGAGGGCAGCGTCTGCGGCTCTTTCTCAATCGGCTCGCCATGGAGGTTGGTGTAGGTGGCGCCGTGGCGGGTGACGCAGGCCATTTCGCCGTCCTCGAGGAAGACGACGCTCTGGCTGCGGGCCGCGATGGCGGGGAGGTCGCTGGCGACGAGCATCTCGCCGCTGCCGTAGCCGATGACGACGCCGCCGGCGTTGGCGACACGGGCGGCGACGAGGACGCCGGGCTCTTGCTCGCGCATCGTGAGGACGGCGGCAGCACCTTCGATGCGGCGCAGGGCGGCGGCGGTGGCGGCAGCGAGGTCGAGGCCGTCCTTGATGCCGGCTTCGATGAGGTGGGGGATGACCTCGGTGTCGGTCTGGGAGCGGAAACTGCAGCCATTCGATTCGAGCTCGAGGCGGAGCTCGCGGTGGTTCTCAACAATGCCGTTGTGGATGATCGCGATCTCGCCGCTGCAGTCGGTGTGGGGGTGGGCGTTGAGCTGCGAGGCCCGGCCGTGAGTGGCCCAGCGGGTATGGCCGATAGCGGCGCCGGTGGCCTTGAGCGAGGCCGGGATCTTGTTGCGCAGGTTGGCGAGCTTGCCGGCGTCCTTGGCTGTGGTCAGGGCGCCACGACGGTCGATGACGGCGATACCGGCGCTGTCATAACCGCGGTATTCGAGCTGGGACAGGCCGTCGAGCACGACGGAGACGGCTTCGTCCGGGCCGACGTAGCCGACGATTCCACACATGCGGTCCTCCAGTCCGGCGCACGACGTGCCGGGCATGTCCTTCGTAAAGGACCGCACGGCAAGCCGCGAAGTCCGCGACTATTGGGAGGAAATCAGGGGACCGTCAGGGGAAATCACGAAGGTGCTTCGCGATGCACATCGGGGCAGTTTTGTCGGGGGCTTGCGCGCCCCGGTTTGTCTACCACGTAACGACCGTGCAGCCGAGAGACCACCCGCCGAGTTTTTCGAACAGTCTCTTCCTCGTCATCCGATGTTGAAAGCCGGGGACACCCCGGACCCCGCTGAAGGGCCGCACGAAGCGCTCTCTTTCAATATCGGACCTGGCGCTTTGAGAACGACAGTCCCGGGTCAACCTCCCTATCGAGTTGCCAGGCGTGACTATAACACGCGTCAAGTAGAGATAGTATCGGGGGAGGCTATCGGAAGCTTGTCTGATTCCTTGATGCGCGGATCCATGGCCGGAGCGTGAGCCCTCACCTTAACCTCTCCCTCTGGGAGAGGGGATCACGCTAGAGGAATGGGCGAAGTGCCTCCGGCGGGCCCTAGTGGGTTTGAGCGAGCTGTTCGAGGCGGTTGACGACCTGGTCGATGACGAAGTCGGGCGTGGAGGCACCGGCGGTGACGCCGACGCGGTCCTGATTCGTCAGCCAAGCGGGCTCGATCTCGTCCGCGGTCTCGATGTGGTAGGTCTCGACGCCGCGTTCGCGGGCGACGACGGCCAGGTGTCGTGTGTTGGCGCTGTCGCGTCCGCCGACGACGATCATCAGCGAGACCGTATCGGCGAGGTGCATCGTGGCAGCCTGCTGCGCGGTGGTGGCGTGGCAGAGCGTGTTGAGGACGCGCAGCTCGCTGATGCGGTCCATGTTGACTTCGAGCAGCGTCTTGACGAACGACGCGAAGCGCGCCTCGGTCTCGGTGGTCTGAGAGAGAATGCCGACTCGGGATGGGAAGCCGGGCGGCAGCTCGGCGACGTCGCTCTCGGCGGCGAGGCAGAGGACGTGGCCGGTGGCCCAGCCGAGGACGCCGCGCACTTCTTTGTGGTTGGGGTCGCCGAAGACGACGAGGGCGAAACCTTCCTCGGTCAGGCGCTTGGCCCACTGCTGCGAGCGCGTGACGATGGGGCACGTCGTGTCGATGATCTCGATGTCGTGGGCTTCGAGGTCGTCGATGACCTGCTGGCTGACGCCGTGAGCGGTGATCGCGACGGGACGGCCGGCGACCTGCGAGACGTCGTTGACGACTTCGAGGCCTTCGTCGCGCAGCTTGTTGACGACCTGGGGGTTGTGGACAACGGAGCCGAGACTGACCATTGGGCCGCGTTCGCGGACCGACTCCTCCATCATCTCGACGGCGCGCCGGACGCCGAAGCAGAACCCCATTTCGCTGGCGCGGACGATCTGCATAGCTAGTTCACCTGCTCGGTCACGTATCCATAATAGCCGCGATTCTCCGGGGGTAACAGCGCGGCGATGTGCTCCATGATCTGGCGCGTGCCTTCGCGTGCAGCTTCCGCGTTGAGGCGGGCCGGCTTTTCGAGGTGGAAGGGCCGTCCGATGGTCAGCGTGACTTTGAGCCGGCGATCGACGCGGAGAAACATGCCGGGGATCTGCATACGACCGCTGCCATTGATCGCGATGGGCAATACGGGGACGTCGTTGCGGAGGGCGACTATTGCGGCGCCAGGGAGGGCTTCAGTGAGCTTCTCGGGCGCGGCCTCACGTGTGCCCTCGGGAAAGATGCAGACGGCGCGGCCCAGTTTGAGGTTCTCGTTGGAGATGCGGAGCGTAGAGATGTCGGCTTCGCCACGGCGGACGGGGAAGGAGCCGAAGGCCCGGAGGAATTGGGCCAGAAGCGGGATACGAAACAGCTCGATCTTGGCCATGAATGCGATGGGGCGGCGAATGCGGGTGCAGATGATGCCGGGGTCGGCGTCGTTGAGGTGGTTGGAGGCGATGACGATGGGGCCATCCGGCGGGACATTTTCGAGACCGCGCACCTCGATGCGGCAGTAGAGGGGTAGGAGGAGGTACTTCGAGATGAGGGTCGCCGTCGTATAGACGAAGCGGTTCATGGCCGGGAGCGAGCTGCCTCGCGGACGCGGGCGACGACCTCATCGAGCTCTAGGGTATCGGTGTCGATGATGATGGCGTCGTCGGCGGGCCGCAGGGGCGAGACGTGGCGCTGGCTGTCCATCTCGTCACGTGCCTGGAGCTCGGAGAGGATCTCGGCCTCGGGGCGTTCGGCGCCGGCGTCGGCCAGCTCCTGGTAACGGCGGCGAGCACGGACTTCGGCCGAAGCGTCGAGGTAGATTTTCACAGGGGCATCGGTAAGAACGACGCTGCCGATATCGCGGCCGAGCATGATGAGGCTGCCTTCGCGGGCCAGTGCGCGTTGCTTTTCGACCATGGCGTGGCGGACGCCGGCGACGCGTGAGACGAAAGAGACGCCTCGATCGACTTCGGGGATGCGCAGCTCGGCGGTGACATCGTGTCCGTTGATTTTGATGGTAGGCGCGCCATTTGTCCCCGGCTGACCGAGCTCGATGATGGCGGTCTGGGCGAGCGCGACGAGCGTGGCCTCGTCAGAGAGGTCGACATCCTGTTGTAGTGCGAGCCAGGTGACTGCGCGATACATCATGCCGGTATCGACGAGGCGGTAGTGGAAGTCGCGCGCGAGACTGAGGCCGACGGCGGTCTTGCCGGAAGCCACGGGTCCGTCAATGGCGATAACAGGGGCGATAGTCTGCCCGCCGGGAGTGCTCTCTGAGGACGATCCAGAAGTCAATTAGCTAACTGATTATAGGTAGGGGCTTGGGCCTCGAACAAGACAGGTCAGGCGCGGCGGCGCTGGAGGGCGTAGCTGCTGGCGAGTGCCACCACAAAGAGGGCCATGATGGCGAGCCACGCATCCGGCACGCCGTTGTCGCCGGACGACTGCCGGGTCAGTGATTGTGGTGGCGCCTCCCCTGGCGCGCCGGACGCAAAGACGGCGCGGACTTCACGGATCAGCGTGGGTTCCGGTTCAGGGTTCTGCGTTTCCGGCGTTGGTTCCGTGGTGGCAGCGAGATCCCCGGCGGAGGGTGAAGCGGCCAGGGGCGCCGCCGAGTCTCGCTCGTTGCCCTCAGGTGCTGTGTCTGGTTGCGTTGTCGCCGTCGGTGAAACGGTTGGGCCCGGTGCTCGGGGTTCCGTGACGGGCGTTGAGGGGGCGGGTTGCGCCGTGGCGGTGGGCCGGGGCGTGGATGTCGGCTTCGGAGTCGACGTGGGCTTCGTGGTTGCGGTGGCGCGGGGGGTGTTTGTGGGCGTTGGAGAGGACGGAGTGGCAGTGGGTGTTGCGGTGGGCTGCGATAGCGGCGGCCCTTCGAGGCTCAGGTCGTCGAGGCAAACGGTTGCGGTGTCTGCTGCGTCGACAGATACGCGGACGCTCAGGCTGTCGGCACCGGCGGGGAGGGAGGAGTGAAGACTGACGGAGCCGTATGACGCGCCGCCGCTGACGCCTCTGGATTCGCGATCGAGCTCGCTGCCGCCGGCATCGAGCCAGGTCAGGGTGACCTCGATCTGCGGCGAACCGGACGCGATCATGAGGGAGCCGGTGAGGGAATAGGAGCCGTCGCCGAGGGGGCCGCGGATGTTCTGTTGGGCGAAAGCGATGGAGCCACCAGATACGATTGCGAGGGCGCCGGCGCCATTGTGGGGAGCGCAGCCGTTGGACGAGAGGCCGGCGCCGCTCCAACCGTCCTTGCCCTGCTCAAAGCCGCCGTTTCGTAGCAGCTGCAGCGCAGTGGCGGAGGCTGTCGTTATGGCCAGGGCGGTCAGCAGGAACGCTAGCGCGGCGGCGAGGCGGGATAACGGCACAGACGTCTCCGGTAGGGGAGCGCTAGACGCTGCGGGGCCGGGTCCTGTTAGCGGCGGAGCTGGACCTTGCGGACGTAGAGGACTTCGTCGACGGTGACGTCGTCGGGTCGCGGGGCGGGTTTCGTCGTGGGTGAGGTGTCGGCGCCGACGAGGGCTCGTCCAGCGGCTCGCGCGGCGGATCCGACCATGCGCCGGGCGAGCCATTCGAGGCTGGTGCCGACTGCGAGCACGGCGACGCTACCGACAAGGGACGGAGGCAGGCCACCACCGCGTTTGACGGCGGGCAGCCTGTTCGCTTTGACGGCCGGCAGGTTCACCGTGAACTGATGGCCACAGGCGCGGCAGAAGTTGTCGCCTACGTCTCGTCGTACGCCGCAGCGGCCGCAGTTAATTGCATCCACGGCGCGAATTATACATGGATGGCGGGGCGTCAAGCAGCGGCCGGGAGCATCTCCTGGCGGGTCTGGATGTAGCCGATGACGTCCGACCGATGAATGAGGCCGAGGAGAATGCGGCCATCGAGCAGGGGTACCTGGTTGACATCGGCTGCAGCCATGATCGAGAGGACCGTCGTGAGGTCGTCCAGCAGGGTGACGGTGTGGAGGTCGGCGAATTTTGTCATGACGCGGTAGACGCTGGTGGTGGTCCATTCGTCGCGGGGGATGGCGCGGACGTCGTGCAGGGTGACGAGGCCGATCAGCTCGTCGGCGACGACGACGGGGAAGCAGCGGCCGTAGCCGGCGAGGACGTTCTCTTCGACCAGCTCGCCCAGCATCATGTCGGGTGGCACGGTGACGTAGTCCTGGCGCGCCACGGAGCTGGCGGGCACACCGCGCAGGACGACGTCGAGGAAGACCTGCTCGTAGCTTTCGACTGAAGCAGCGCGCAGGAAGATGCCAATGAGGAGCAACCAGATGCCGCTGACGATGGATGAGGTGAAGAACATGACTATCGCGGCGGCCATGATTCCGTAGGCAACGAACATGCTGATGTTGGCGGCGGCCCGCGTGGCGC
>DASTLN010000165.1:0-2438 GCA_035714925.1 Dehalococcoidia bacterium
CACGGCCCCCTCGGGGGGGATCGGGGGGGTGCGCACCGCCGCCGGCGCCTCGGGCGTCGACCAGCTCGCCGCCGAGGTCGAGCGCTGGCTCGCCTGGCCGCCGCGGGAGATCGTCGCCCGCGTCGCCCGTCATCTCGGCGAGCGCGCCGGTGCCGCGGGCTTCCCGGACGACACGACGCTGCTGGCGCTCAAGGTCCACGCGCGGCGTCCGGGCTCGGCTGCCGCGTAGCCGCTCGTGGTAGTCTCTGTCAACAACACGAAGACGAGCACGACCCTCAATGCAAACCGCGATCACAGAAGTTCTGGGCTATGCCGAATCGCCAAATTACCTCCATGCCGGCGATCTGGAGGAGCGGCCGTTCTCGGGATTCAGCCACGTCTACCGGAAGGCGCGTGAACAGTGTGGCCTTCAAGGTGTCTATCTCCTCAGCGACCCACGGGCGCGATCGAAATCCGAGATTCCCGTCGTCTTCTACTGCAAGGCGGAGAACGAGCCGGCTGCGAGCAGGATCCATCGTCGCGTGTGGAACCAGGGCGTAGTGCCATTCGTTCTCGTCGAGACACCGAAGACCTTGCGGCTCTATTCAGGTTTCCGCTTCGACCCTCGGGCAGCCGATGGCCACGAGCGTGGGGTCCTTGCCGCATCTGTCGCCTTCAATGAAGTCTCCGAGCGGCTCCAGGCATTCCGCGCGGAGGCGATCGACTCCGGTGCCGTTTGGGATCGCTGGGGTCAGGAAGCGGATCCTCGCAGCCGGGTCGACCGGTCCCTGCTCGCCGAGTTGGAGAAGCTCGAGATGGAGCTTCGGAAGAGCGGCTTGGAACGTGAGACTGCCCATGCGTTGATCGGGAAGTTCGTCTACCTCAAATACCTGCGTGACCGGCAGATCCTCTCCAACCGCAAACTGGCCAAATGGCACCTCGATGTAGACAGTGTGTTCAGCCACCGCGCGACGCTCAAGGCATTCCGGGAAGTCAACACGCGCCTGGACGGATGGCTCAACGGTTCCGTGTTCTCGCTGCCGGACGATGCCATTCAGGCCAGGCATCTGCAATTAGTCGCCAGCGTTTTTGCAGGCGGGACGTCGAAGGGTCAGTTGGCACTGAACTTGGAGATCTACGATTTTTCCTTCATCCCCATTGAGACTCTCTCCGTGATCTATGAGCAGTTCCTCCATGCCGACGAAGAGGTAAAGAAAGATGAGGCCGAGGAGGTAGAAGGAGGCCGCGCTTCTCAGGATGAGCGGTTCCTCGGTTCGGCGACAGAGGAAGGAAAAAGTCGTGGGCGCCGGACAGGTGCTTACTACACGCCGATTCCCCTGGTGAACTACATGCTCGGTGAGCTTGAGGCTCACCGCCCACTCCAAGAAGGAATGTGTGTGTTGGACCCGTCCTGCGGTTCAGGCGCTTTTCTTGTGCAGTGCTACCGAGCCTTGATCGAGAAAGTGCTCACAAAAGGCCCGGTGAGGCCAGTGGAGCTGCGCGAGCTGCTTACGAAGCATGTCTTCGGCGTCGACCGCGACGAAGACGCCTGCCGGATGGCCGAGATGAGCTTGATCTTGACGTTGCTGGACTACACCACGCCGCCTGACTTGGAGACCAGTCCGCAATTCAAGCTCCCGCTGCTGCGTGGCAGGAATATCTTTTGTGCCGATTTCTTCGATCCCGACTCTCAGTGGACGCGCAAGCGCCCGCATTTGAAGGTCGACTGGCTCGTGGGCAACCCGCCATGGCGAGAAGTGGAACGGGACAAGAAGGAGGACCGTCACGCACTCGAGTGGATACAGCGCAATGCCGAGCGCTACCCTACGGGAGGAAACCAGGTCGCGGAAGCGTTCGTGTGGCATTCACTCCCACTCCTGAACGCGGACGCTGCCGCCGCGCTGTTGATGCCGGCGATGACCCTCTTCAAAATGGAGTCGACTCGCTTTCGCGCCCGGTTCTTCGAGACCGTGTACGCCTGGTCTGTGACAAATCTCGCGAATCTTGCCTACGTGCTCTTTTCCGGACGATCGCAAGCGCCGGCGTTGGCACTCTTCTTCGAGCCACGCGCGGACACCTCGCCAGGTCCATCGACGGAAGAGAGTATCCTGACGTTTGCTCCCATCCTGACCAATCAGCGCGCGGGCCGTGCCCAACGCAAGCGGCAGAGTAAGGAAAGGGGGAACGTGCGGACGGACCGCGCCAAACGCAAGTATCAGAGCAAGGAGACTTGGAGCGTCGTGGTCAACGGCGCTGAATTGCGCGAGCTGCGTATGGCGACTGTCATCGACGGCGACTTCCGGCCGTGGAAAGTAGCCATGTGGGGTTCGTTCCGGGACAGCAAATTGCTAAGAAACCTCGCCGTTCGCTTCCCGTCGTCGCTGGCGGACGTGGGGAAAGCCCTCGAACTCCACATCCACGAGGGTTTCCAGTTGAGAAGGGGGGGCGCCGACACGGAA
>DASTLN010000166.1:0-5270 GCA_035714925.1 Dehalococcoidia bacterium
ACGGGCTTGCCTCGCTGTTCTTCGTCCGATAGAAGCGCGTAGCGGTGCCTTCCTTGCCGGCGATGATGCCGCAGCATTCGTTAGGCAGGTCCTCGGTTGCGTGGGCGATCATCTCGTCGATCATGGCCTGGGGTAGCCGAAGGGTCATTTGCGGTTCGGCGACGTTCTAGATGCCCGGCGCGCTTCGCCGAAGGCAACGGCCTCAAGGATGAGTGCGGTAAGGGCGTCAGACGGGAGTGGCTTGCCAGGGCGCAAGACAACGTGCCGGGTTTGCTTCGTCGAGCCTTGAAGGATGGCAGCGGGGTCGTCGAGATGGACGCCTTGCTCAAACAGGAACTTTACGCTGTCGTCAGACGGGAAGGCGCCACAGACGTAGCCAGCGACCGGATGCCGGAAGGCGACAGCACGCCAGCCGGGGTAGCCGGTTTCGGTCAAGACTGGGACCGTGTCTCTGACGAGGAGTCGTATTCGGTCCACCAGCTCCGCGATCTCCGGGCTGAACGGTTCGAGGATTGCCTCGGGAGAAACAGTAATACGGTCCAACCTGCTTACCAGTCTCGCACGTCGCCGTCGTCGAAGCAGGAGCCGGGGGCGAGGCGCATCGAGAGGAACATGGGGCTGGAGGGCGGCAGAGTGGCGTGGGTGGCCCAGTGCTCGCGTTCGGCCTCGGGGAGCCGCGTAAGGTCCGACCAGGCGACGTGTATCGCGTCTTCTTCCGGCGCGATGCCGAAGTCGAGCGACCAGCCGCCCTGCTGGCGCACGCGGCCCACGGTGTCGGTGCGGATGATGGAATAGGCGGCGCCTTCGCGGTAACGGTCGAGAACCGCGGTTGCGAAGTGAAGCTGAAGAAGCGCCGGATCGCCGGCGACGAGTGCGCGTCGCACCGTGACGCGGTAAACGCCCTCGTACTGAGCCTCTCGACTCATCGCGTGTCGGCTTTTGACGCAGGGGAGGAGGCGTCCACGACGTGCACACAGCGGCGCATTTTTGCGTAGAAGTCGGGCGTGAAGGACGTCATGGCGTGCTGACTCCGACCGTGTTCGGCGCAGTGCTCGATGACTTCTTCAATCGTCTCACCGTAGGTCTGGAACTCGCAGTCCACGCCAACATCACGGCAATTGAGGTAGTAAGACATACCAGGCCTCCTCCGCTGATTCAGACGGCGCGGAAGGCAGCGCACTTCGCGCCGCCTTCCGCGCCGTCATCAAACGAATGCTATGGCTTCTCGACCGGGACGTCGACCATGCTGCCCCATTCTGTCCACGAGCCGTCATAGTTACGGACGTTGGCGTAGTCGAGCAGGTGCTTGAGGACGAACCAGGTGTGCGAAGAGCGCTCGCCGATGCGGCAGTAGGCGATGACATCCTTGTCGGGCGTGACGCCCTTGCCGCCGTAGAGCGCCTTGAGGTCATCGATCGGCTTGAAGGTGCCGTCCTCAGCGACGGCCTGGCCCCAGGGGATGTTGGCGGCGCCGGGGATGTGGCCACCGCGCTGCGCGGTCTCGAGCAATCCGGGCGGAGCGAGGATCTCACCGGTGAACTCGGCGGGCGAGCGGACGTCGACCATGGCGGACTTGCCGATGGCGTCCTGGACCTCGCGCTGCTTGGCGCGCAGCTTGAGGTTAGCGCCGGAGGCTTTATAGGTGGCTGCGGTGACTTTGGGCGCGTCTTTGGTGGCCGGCTTGCCTTCGTCGAGCCACTTCTTGCGGCCGCCGTCCATCAGCTTGAGGTTCTGGTGACCGTACATCTCGAGCATCCAGAAGGCGTAGGCGGCGAACCAGTTGTTGTTGTCGCCGTAGAGGATGATCGTGTCGCCGTTGCCGACGCCGGCTTCACCGAGGAGCTTTTCGACGTCGGCCTTGCTGAGGATGTCGCGGCGGGTCTGGTCCTGCAGCTGGCTGGTCCAGTTGAAGCCGACGGCGCCGGCGATGTGGCCTTCGTCGTAGGCGTTGGTGTCGACGTCGACCTCGACGAGCTTTACGCCGGGGTCGGAGCCGTGTTGGGCGACCCAGTCTGTGGATACGAGAACGTCTTGAGCTGGCATTTAATGTCGTTCCTTTCTCGTGGCTCTGCGACTCGGGGTGGAAAAGAAAATACTGCGAAGGATGGGATCAACTTTGTCAGATCATAGCCTCCTCCTCAATAGGTCGGACGGGTTTGATCGCGCGCCCGGGCCCGCGGCGGTGCGATCGCTACTTCGGCGCCTCGTCGCGCAAGGCAGCGAGGCGCCGAGCCAAGTCCGTGAGGCGGATGACCATCCGCCGTGCGTCTCGGCTCAGTCAATAGGTAGTGTATTTGCCCTGCCGCTGCGAGTTTGCCAGGCCGTGACCCCTGAGCACGCGCAGGTGATGCGAGACCAGAGGCTGCGGCAGGCCGGTCGATTTGACTATGTCCGAAACGTGCTGGCAGTCCTCGGTCAGGATGCGAAGAATGTTGAGCCGAGTCGGATCGGCGAGCACTGCGAGGACGCCTGCCGCGGGTTCGGTGGGTTGCCTCACATCAACCTCCATTAATATTGACGGAAGTTTATGTATAAGGCCAGGAGGCTGTCAAGCCCCGCGGCGGGAAAGTTTGCTCGGCTGCTTAGCTGCTGTGAAGGTGATCCCCATCGTCTCGAACTCGGCCGCGTCCGCTTCGTGCTGCGAGCCGGCAAATACATCTACCTCCGGGCCCCATTTCGGATCGGCAAACCCGGCGAGCATGAGAACGGCGGTCCACTCTGCATACTGCAGAGCACCGGCTATTCAACCGGACCAGAGCTCGATGTCGTCCTTGACCTCCTGTGGAATCGCCTTATGGACAACCATGTCGGCGATCTGGATCCGTCCACCGGGCCGGAGGACGCGGTGTACCTCCTTGAGGACGGCGAGCTTATCCGGGCAGAGGTTGATGACGCCGTTGCTAATGACGACATCGACGGAGCCGCCGGCTACGGGGATGCTCTCAGCAAACCCGAGCCGTGTTTCGACGTTAGCAAGACCTGCTTGCCGGGCCCCGTCCTGGGCCTTATCGAGCATCGCCTGAGTCATATCGACGGCGATGACATGCCCTGCGGGGCCGACCTGACGGGCAGCTAACAGGGAGTCGAAGCCGGCGCCACAACCGAGGTCGAGCACGGTCTCACCCGGAGTCAGCGCGCCGAAGCTGAAGGGGTTGCCGGTGCCGGCGAAAGTCTCGACGATCTCCGAGGGTACGGACGCGATCTGGGCTTCTGTGTAGCCGAGCATCATTGCGAGCGGCTTGCCGACGTTGAAGTGCCAGGTGGCTTCCGGTTCGGCGGCGAGGCCGGCGTACTTCTCCTGGACCTGCTCGCGCAGCGAGTCGCGCGGGATGTTAGCGGGAACTACGTGGTCAGTCATGAGACCCCATCTCCTTTCGGGGGACTATGAACTCAAGAATTATCCTTGTCAATAGTGTAATTGAATAATGGACAAGATGCCCTGATTGTCTTAGGCTGACGCCATGGCCGAGACATCGCTAAGGAAGCGCCTTTACCCCGAGTTCGCCCGCATTGGTTCGGCGCTGGCCAGCGACAAGCGATTGGAGCTAATCGACTTGCTGGCGCAGGGCGCGCGCAACGTGGACGCACTCGCGGCCGAGACCGCAATGCCCCTGGCGAGTGTCTCGCAACACCTGCAGGTCTTGCGCAACGCGAGATTGGTCGAAGCCGAGCGGAAGGGCAACAAAGTGGTCTACAGACTGGCCGATCCTCTAGTGCTGCGTCTCTGGCTGACGCTGCGGTGGGTGGGCCAGCGGCGGCTGGCCGAGGTGGCGCAGATTGAGGCAGGATACCGGCGCGATAGCGGCGCGGGTCTGACTCACGACGAGCTCGCGATGCTGCTGGCAGAGGACAAGGCGCTTCTGATCGACGTGCGGCCACGACTTGAGTACGAGAGCGGCCACCTGCCAGGTGCGATATCGATGCCCGTTGACGAATTGCCAGCGCGTCTCGGCGAATTGCCGAGTGACCGGCGTATCGTGACCTACTGCCGTGGGATCTACTGTGCAATGTCGGACGATGCCGAGGCGCTGTTGCGGGATCGCGGCTTCGAGGTCGTCCGGTTGGAGGGAGGCTGGCCGGAATGGTGGGATGAGGGCCGGCCGGTCGATGAAGCGTCCGTGTAAGAGTCGCGGAGACTCTTAAGCAAGGTTGGAAGGGCGGTGGCGGAGGTGGCGACGGCGAGTGCTGTTGACGAGAGGGGCCTCACTGGGAGGATGCGGCTGCAGGGCTCGAAGCGTCTTGCGCGGCTTTGTTGCTACGCCTTGCTGAGGAAGGTGATTGCTAGCGGCTGGCGGACAGGCAGGCGATAATCGATCTAGACCCGACGAGCTAGAACGGAGCCCTCCCGTATGCCGATGAACATTGCCTACGAGAAGCACACGCTGAGCAACGGCCTCGACGTGCTGATGCATGTCGACCGGTCGATCCCGATGGCGGCGGTCAACGTGTGGTATCACGTCGGCTCGCAGAATGAGGAGCCGGACCGAACGGGCTTCGCTCACCTCTTCGAACACATCATGTTCAAGGGCTCCAAACACCACATGGTCGAATACTTCATGCCGCTGCAGGAAGTCGGCGCCAGCATCAACGGCTCGACGACGACGGACCGCACGAACTACTACGAAGACGTGCCGGCGGAGTATCTGGAGCTGGCGTTGTGGCTGGAATCAGATCGTATGGGGTACCTGCTCGATGCGTTCGACCAGGACAGCTTCGACACCGAGGTCGACGTGGTGCGCAACGAGCGGCGTCAGAGCTATGAGAACCGGCCTTACGGGCTCTCGGGGCAGGAGATCCGCAAGGCGCTGTTCCCGCCCAACCACCCCTATCACTGGCAGACCATCGGGTCGCACGAGCACCTGGAGGCGGCGACGCTGGAGGACGTGAAGGACTTCTTCCGCCGCTTCTACGCGCCGAATAACGCCAGCCTGTCGATAGCAGGGGACATCGACATCGAAGAGACGAAGAAGATGGTGGAGCGCTACTTCGGCGACCTACCGCCGGCGCCACCGGTACCGCGGCTGCAGCGCTGGGCGCCGCAGCTGAGTGACGAGGTACGCCTGGAGCTGGAGGACAGTGTCCAGCTGCCGCGCATCTACTTCGCGTGGGTCGGTCCGCCGCGTTTCGATGCGGATGAGGCGGCGCTGGACGTGCTGATGGCGGTGCTGGGTGAGGGACGCAGCTCACGCCTGTACCACACGCTGGTTTACGACAAGCAGATCGCGCGGTCGTCCGAGGCGTACTACCACGCGATGGAGATCGCTGGGGAG
>DASTLN010000167.1:0-2645 GCA_035714925.1 Dehalococcoidia bacterium
GCGGCCGAGGGCGGCGCGCACCTTGCGCTGCTCCGGGTCGGGGTAGACGTGGTAGGTCTGCGCCTTCGCCAGCGCTTCCGCTACCTTCGGTGACGGGCCGTAAGGGTTCTCGTTCGCGTCCAGCTTGACGATGCGGTCGACGGGCATCTCGATGCGCTGCGCCACCTCGTCCGGCGGCTCGACGGGCACGTAAGGCGGCGTCGCCAGCAGGTGCGGCTGGATCAGGTTGAGGACGCTGGTGGCGTCTGGCGCGCTCATGAGGCGCCTCCGGCGACGCTTGCATACGGGCATACAGGCATACAGGCATTGACGTCGTGGATGCACGTATGCACGTATGCACGTATGTCCGTGGGCCGCGCCGAGGCCACGGCAGGGCGTCCTGCAAACGCGTCTCTTCCCCGTCGTCGTCCTTTCACTTCGGCAGCCGCTCCTCGATCGCCCGCGCGTGGCCGACGAGGCCTTCGGCGCGCGCGATGATCGCGCCGGGCGGGCCGAGGTCGTAGACGCTGTCGTCCGCGAGGTCGATAACGGTGCTGAACTTGAGGAAGTCCTGCACGCTGAGCGGCGATGCGAACCGCGCCGCGCCGCCCGTGGGCATGACGTGGCTCGGTCCCGCCGTGTAGTCGCCGATCGCCTCCGGCGAGCCTTCGCCGATGAAGACGCCGCCGGCGTTCTTGACCAGCGTTGCCAGCCTCCGCGCGTCTCTGGCCAGGATGCAGAGGTGCTCCGGTGCGTACTCCGACGCTAGCTCGACCGCCTCCTCGATGTTCGCCGCGACGACAGCCCCGCCGCGCCCGTTCAGCGATGCCCCGGCGACGGCGCCCCGCGGCAGCACGGCGAGCCGCTCGTCCACCTCCGCGACGACCTGCTCTGCCAGCGTCTGCGAGCTCGTGATGAAGATCGGCGCCGCGAGCTCGTCGTGCTCGGCCTGCGCGATCAGGTCGACGGCGCAGATCGCGGGATCGGCCGTCTCGTCCGCGACGATGACAGTCTCCGTCGGACCGTAGACCGAGTCGATGCCGACGTCGCCGTAGACGGCGCGCTTGGCGAGCGTGACGAAGAGGTTGCCCGGCCCGCAGATCTTGTCGACGCGGGGGATGGTCTGCGTGCCGTAGGCCAGCGCCGCCACCGCCTGCGCCCCGCTGGCGCAGAAGACGCGGCCGGCGCCGGCAATCGCCGCGGCCGCCAGCTTGACGTCAGGTATGCGGCCATCCGGCGCGGCCGGGCTGACGACGATGACGTTCTGCACGCCCGCCACCTGCGCCGGCACGACTGTGTGCAATACAGATGAGGGATACGCGGGCTGCGTGCCCGGCGCATAGAAGCCCACGGTCTCGATTGCCCGCACTTGCACGCCGAGCCCGTCGTCGTCGAGGTACGAAGCGAGGCAGCGCTTTAACTGCTTCTCGTGATAGCCGCGGATGCGTCCCGCCGCCATCTCCAGCGCCGCCCGCAGCTCCGGCGCGATACGCCTCAGCGCGGCCTGCAGCTCGCTCTGCGGTACTTCGAGGCCGTCGTAGCCGATGGCGCCGTCGAACGCCTCGGTGTGGCGTCTCACGGCGGCATCTCCTTCGGCGCGGACGTCGTCGATGATGCGGCGCACGGCTTCGGCCGAGGACGCCTCCGTCTCAGTAATCAGGCCTCGTTTGAGAATGGTCCGTCGCGCCTCTTCAGCGCCGATGACAATCCTCACGACCTTGAACCCTTCGCCGGAACGCTGGGACATACGGGCATACGGGCATGCGGGCATGGGCGACTAATCGTCGACACGATATTCTCGGCCCTCCTCCCGCGCGTAGGACTGCTTTCCGTTCGAAAGGTCCTTCATCCGCAAAGTAAGTAACCTGCCGATATCTATGCATCCATCGCTGAGTTCTGCCTTGCGTTCGTCATCCAGAAAGCCGGTTCGGTGCAGCAGATCAATCCATGACTGCGTCTCGAACAGTGAGCCTCGCGCTATCGACAAATGGTTCCTGTAAGCGGCCTGCGAGAACCGTCCGTAGCCTTCAGCAATGTTGGCCGGCACGGAGCCCGCGGACCGCATGAGCTGATTACCGATATTGTCCGCCGCGCGATTCCGAGGCAATGCAGCGACAGTCATTGCAACCTTCGCCGCAAGCTCCTGCGCCTTTTGCCACAAAACCAATCTTGTGAAGTCCTCTGACCCACTCATGTCACGTATGCCCGTATGCCAGTATGCCAGCGACGTCAGTCGATGATCTTGTTCAACGGGTATTCGACGATGCCGTGCGCCCCCGCCTTCTTTAGCCGGGGCACGATCACACGAACCACGTCCTCGTCGACGATGGTCGTCACCTCGACCCAGGCGGGGTCGGCCAGCGAGGAGACGGTGGGCGTGCCCAGCGCCGGGAGGATGTCGACCACAGCGGCGACGTCCTCCTGCTTCACGTTCATCGACAGCCAGACCTTGCCTTCGGCCGCCATGACGGCGTTGAGCATGAGCGCGATGTCCTCGATCTTCTGCCGCTTCCAGGGGTCTGCCCACGCCTGAGGGCTCGCGATCAGGCGAGGCGTGCTCTCGATCAGTGTGTCGATGATGCGCAGGCCGTTGGCGCGCAGGGAATTGCCGGTCTCGGTCGCCTCGACGATGGCGTCGGCCAGCAGGCCGGGCTTCACCTCGGTGG
>DASTLN010000168.1:0-2586 GCA_035714925.1 Dehalococcoidia bacterium
GCGGCCTCGCGATGGCGACGAAGCTCGAAGAGCCGCCCCTCGATTGGTTGGACGGCACGCCTTTCCGTAGCTACCTGATCCCCAGCCTGCTACTGGCCTTTGTGGTCGGTGGCAGCGCGACTTTCGCCACCGTGGCCATGCTCCTGGACGGCGAAGCCGGCGGCGCCGGCTCGGCGGTCGCGGGCGGGATCATGATGGGATGGATCGCCGTCGAGTTCCGGATGCTTGACCAGCCTTCGTGGCTACAGGCGCTCTACTTTGGCGCCGGGTTGCTCATGACGGTGCTCGCCGCGGTCGTCTGGTTCTAACCTGCCGTCTTCGCAGACTCCCGCCCGATCTCGATGTGGTGCCGGATCAACGCCGCGTAGCGGTACACCACATGCGCGAACTTCCCGTACGGCAGCGCCAGGTACAACGCCGCGACAATGCCAAGATGCACCGTGAGTAACGTCCCGGCCGCGACCGTCTCGCGCCCCGCCAGTAGCAGCAGCCCGGTGGCGCTGGTTAGCAGCAATAGCAACAGGAAAGCGTAATCCAGCGCCAGCATGCGCCGGTTCGCCGGGGCCATGTCCTGCACCCGCTTCAGCCACAGCAACCCCAGCCCGCCAACCACGATCAGGACGCCGCCAACTGTCCCGCTGACCACAGGGATGCTGAGGTAGGCGTACGGCGGCTCATCGCCGAGGAAGTTGTGGTACACGGCTGCGACGCTTGTCGAGAAGAGGTCGAGCAGGACGCCCCAGACGAGCGCGTGATGGAGCCAGCGCCGCGCATTCGACTTCGCCGGGCCGGGATAGTCGCAGCCGTCGCCGCCGCCCTTGAGATACTCCA
Organism: Dehalococcoidia bacterium; assembly: GCA_035714925.1. GTDB lineage: Bacteria > Chloroflexota > Dehalococcoidia > DSTF01 > WHTK01 > WHTK01. The sequence goes on from DASTLN010000168.1 coordinate 832, forward strand.
GCCCGAAGGCGTCCTTCGACGCGCGCAGGAACGACCGCGCATCGATCAGCTGGCCCGCCCTCGCGTTCGTCGCGCGCCAGAACCGCACCCCACCGATCGCCAGAGCGACCAGCCACCAGCCCGACAGCAGCAGCGCCGGCAGGATCATCGCCGTGTACGGGATGACGCGGTAGAACGAGCCCTCCTCCGTCAGGTCATCGAACACAACGTCGCCACCCTGCAGCGCCAGCACCGACCCGAAAACGATCAGCACCGAGACCAGCGCCACGAGCGCCACCACCGCCGTGTTGCCCTGGAACAGCCGCGAGAGGAACCCCGGCGTCGCGTACTCCCGGTACGTCTCCACGCGCACCTCCGCCATGACCTGCGGGATGTTGATCGCGTAGTCGTGTGGCGGCGTGTAGGGGCAGGCGTTGTAGCAGGCGCGACAGTCGAAGCAGAGGTTGGCGAGGTGGATCACATCCTCCTCGTCAAACGTCCGCCGCAGCTCCATCGCCGGGAACACGGCGCAGTAGCCCTCGCAGTAACGGCACGCGTTGCAGACCGTCAGCTGCCGCTCGACCTCGTGGATCAGGTCAGGCGAGGGCATGCTTCGCCGCCTCTCTCCCCGCGATACGCCCAAACACGCTGCCTATCGTCATACCAAACCCCGCTAGATAGCCGCGTCCCAGGATGTTGCCCGCCATCGCCTCGCCCGCCGCGAAGACACCCGGGATCGCCCCGCCGTTCGATGCCAGCACCCGCGCCCGCTCGTCCACCGCCAGGCAGCGATAGCTGAACGTGATCCCCGTGCGTAGCGGATACGCCATGAAAGGCGGCGTGTCGATGCGCCGCGCCCAGTGGCTCTTCGCGATCTCGAGGCCTTCCGTGCGACAGCCGTCCAGCGCTGTTGGGTCGTACGTACCGTCCACCACCGCCTCGTTGAACCGCGCCACCGTCTCCGTCACGACCTCCGGATCCAGCTCCATCGCCCGCGCCAGCTCCGGGATCGACTGCGCCTCCATCGGCGGGTAGAGCGACGGCATGAACTCGTTCGCCATCTTCGCGTCGAGCAACGAGAACGCCACTTGCCCCGGCTGCTGCGCGATCAGCCCGCCCCACGACGCATAGCGCTTCGGCCAAAAATCGACCCCCTCATCGGAGAATCGCAGGCCTTCTTTGTTAACCACGATGCCGAACGGCACGGTGTCGAGCCGAGTCACGATGCCGCCGTCGAACTGCGGCCCGCGCGCGTCGACCGCAATCGAGTGGAATTCTCGCGGGCTGCCGATTGCCTTCGCGCCGCGGTCCATCAGCGCCGACATCGATCGCCCCTTGTTGTAAGCCGTGCCGCGGATCGCGAAGTTCTGCGCCGCCTCGCCCCAGTTTTCCGCCAGCCACTCGATATTCGCCTCGAAGCCGCCCGACGCCACCACGACCGCGCCCGCCGGCACCGTCTGCGTCACGCCGGCCGCTTCGTACGCAACGCTCATCGCGCCCGCCTCACCCGGCACGATGTCGCACACCTCAGCCTCGTAGCACACGTCCACGCCGAGGCGCTCAATCTCCTCGTAATACGCGTTGACCAGCGCCTTGCCGCCGCCCAGGAAGAACGCGTTCGTCCGCGATAGCTGTAGCGTCCCCTTCAACGGCCCCTGCCATCGCACGCCGTTGCCTTCGATCCAGCTCCCCAGGTCCTTCGAGGCCCGGATCGTCATGCGCGCCAGCTCTTCGTTGGTCTCGCCGCCGGTCACCTGCAGCAGGTCGGCGAAGAAC
>DASTLN010000169.1:0-14386 GCA_035714925.1 Dehalococcoidia bacterium
CCGCAGACGCGAGCAGCTTATGTTGGCGCATTCAGGGCTACGAATAGTCGTGGATCAATACAGAGCCCTGCGAAGCCTGAGCGAGCACGCCCGCTACGAGTGCCGCCGCTTCTCTCGTGAAGAGTTCGAATCCATCCGCAACGGCTCCTTCGCCACCGTCACCACCCACCTTCGTTCCCTGCTAGGAGTCTCCTCATGACCGAAGTACGCGTCGTCAAACCACACGAGCGCGACACCTCGACGGCGCAGACGCCGGGCATGTTTCGTGCCGAGGGCTGTGGCGCCAAGACCGTAGGCGCCGAGCACCTCTGGGTCGGCCACGTCAGTGTCGACAAAGGCGTGCGCTCGGGTCCCCACCATCACGGTGAGCTCGAGAGCGTGATCTACGTCATCTCCGGCCACGCTCGTTTCCGCTTCGGCGACAACCTTGAGCACACGGTAGAAGCGGAGCCCGGCGACTTCGTATTTGTGCCGCCCTACCTGGTTCACCAGGAGATCAACGCCAGCGAAGCAGCCGCCGTCGACATGGTGGTCGCGCGCAGCTCGCAGGAGAACATCGTCGTCAACGTTGAGGTAGCGGGGGCAGACGAATCCTGAGCCGCAGACGCCGCATAAGGCCCGCCGTGGGGAGCAAGAGGCGTCGCGTATCTGAAACGAAAGGCGAACTTCAGCCATGAGCGTCGAACGAATCAACGACCTGGAAGTGCGCCTGACGACTCCCGTCACGGAGGATGACGTCAGGCAGCTCAAGATCGGCGACCACGTCCGCATCAGCGGCGTTATCTACACCGCCCGCGACGCGGCCCACAACCGCATGATCGAGACACTCGAAGCGGGGAAAGAGCTGCCTATCGATATCAAAGGCCAGCTGATCTATTACGTCGGGCCGACGCCCGCCCGCCCGGGCCGCGCCAGCGGCGCCTTCGGCCCGACAACCTCAATGCGCATGGACCCCTTCACACCCCGCCTCCTCGAAGCCGGCCTCAAGGCCTGCATGGGGAAGGGCAACCGCGGCGAGGAAGTGCGCGAGTCCCTGAAAAAGAACGTTGCCGTCTACCTCATGGCCGTCGGCGGCGCAGGGGCAAGGCTGTCGCAGTTCATCAAGAAGGTCGAGGTCATCGCCTACGAAGACCTGGGTACCGAGTCGCTCAAGCGCGTCGAGGTGGAGGACTTCCCCGCCATCGTCATGGACGACTGCGAGGGCCGCGACCTCCTCAACGAAGGCCGCAAGCAGTGGCGCAACCTCTCCAAGCTCGGCACCTACACGCCAAGCGAAAGGATCGTCGTCGCGGGTGGTTGACCTGCGGGCGCCTCACAACGCGCCCGCGATTCTTGAGAAAAATCCCCCGCAGCCTTCCCATTCGGCTGTGCAGCGCCTATAAAGAGGAGTCACGGCCGCAGGGGCTATCGGCGGCCGATTTCTGGAGGTGCATGATGGGGCTACTTAGCAAGCTCTTCGGTGGTGGCAAGAAGCAAGAAGTCGCGGCAGAGGGCATCGCGCTTGAGTGCCCTCACAGCCTGCTGGTTCCGCGCTGGGACAGCGTCCAAGACATGGGCATCGAAGACAAGGCGACGCGCTTTTTGTGCGAAGCCTGCAAAGAGGAGTTCGACCCGGCTGCAGCAGCGGAACTGCGCGCGACGCTGGCACAGCGCCTCGCCCGGATAGACTCCGACGCGGACGGGGCTGGCGGCGCAGGCGCCTAGCCCGGCGCTCGCGAGCGGGCTTTCGGTAGCGACGTCAGCATCAGGGTCACGGCCGAAAGCCCGACCAGGCACGACGCCAGGATGAACGTCGTCTTCAACCCGTAGGCGTCGGCCAGCACACCGGCTAGCGTCGGCGACAGCGCGCCGATAAACCCCGACGCGTAAATCAACGAAACGATCGTCGATTGCATCGAGTGCTCCGTCAGCTCGCTCGCGGCGGCGATCAATATGGCGTGCAGCGAGAAGAAGAACGTCCCGAGCAGCAAAATGACGATGCCGAGCTGCAGCTTGCCGTCCGCGGCCGGGATCAGCATCAGCAGCACCGCGAACGTCGTCATCGCCGGCACCAACACGCGCTTGTAGCCCAACCGGTCGGCCAGATAACCCATCAATGGCTGTGAGCCGATACCCACCACCTGCGCCATCGCGATGTACACCGCAACGAGGCCCGCCGAGTATCCCAGGTCTTCCTTCATGTAGACCGGCAGGAACACCGTCGCCGTCGCCTGGCCCACGGTACGAAACGCGGTTGCCAGGCAGATCATCACGATCGGCCGGTGGCGCAGCAGCCGCAGGAACGAGCGCACGTACTCCTTGAACGACCCGTCGCCGTCCGCGTGCGATACGTCGTCGTTCTTCAGCAGCGTCCACATCCCGAACGCGACGAGCAACGCCGGGATGACGCTGAACTGGAGCGTCATCTGATAGGTCATCACCCAGAGGCACGCCGCGGCGATCAGCGGCCCCGTCGCCTCGCCAACGCTGCCCCCGGCCCCGTGCAGCGAGATCACCAGCCCGCGCGCCGACGCAAACCGGCGTGACAGCGCGCCAATTGCCGGCGGGTGGTAGATCGACGGGCCGAGGCCCACGAGGAACATCGCGCCGACCAGCAGCGCGTACGACGTCGTGATTCCCAGCACGAGATAGGAGATACCGGTGAGCGCCAGCGAGAGTCCAAGCATCAGCGCCGTCCAGCGCGTGAAACGATCGCCCAGGTAGCCCGAGCTCATTGTCGACAGCCAGCTCGACGACTGCTGCACCGTCGCCATCGTGCCGTACTGCGTGGAGGAAAGCGCCAGGCCCTCCTTCAGCGCCGGCAGCAGCGTGCTGGCGAGGGCGGAGATATAGATATGCTTGAGGGCGTGCCCAATGATGATCGTCGCCGCAAAGCCGCGGCGGCCAACCGGCGCCGCGTCAGCTGCGAGAACGGGTTCCGTCATGAGTCTGGCTGAATCTGGCGTCGCATCTCTGTTTGGGAGCGTAGCTTGGCGCACGATAAGCGTCCAGCGACCGCCGATAACCAAACGTTAACGGGAGCAGGCTATCATTGATTCGTGAACGCTACTGCCAAAACCGTCCTCGTCGTCGATGACGAGCCCACGCTCGTCGCCACTCTGAAGTACAACCTCGAGCGTGAGGGATACCACGTCGTCACTGCCAGCGATGGCGACAAGGCGATATCCCTCGCCCGCGCCGAGCGCCCCGACCTGATGATCCTCGACCTCATGCTGCCCGCCGTCGACGGGCTCGAGGTCTGCCGTATCCTGCGCCGCGAGATGTCATTGCCCATCCTCATGCTCACTGCCCGCGCCGGCGAGGTCGACAAGGTCGTCGGCCTCGAGATCGGCGCCGACGACTACGTCACGAAGCCCTTCAGCACCCGTGAGCTGCTAGCCCGTGTCCGAGCACTCCTGCGCCGCATCAACACGCCGCAGGACGAAGAGCTCCTCGTCAGCGGCAACCTCCGCATCGATATGAAGCGGCGCGAGGTCACACGCGATGATCGCCCCATCGAGCTAAAGCCGAAGGAGATGGAGCTGCTCATCTACTTCATGCGCAACAAAGGCCGCGCCTTCACCCGGGAGCAGCTCCTGCGCGAAGTCTGGGGTTACGATTTCTACGGCGACTCACGCACGGTCGATGTTCACGTAAGCTGGCTACGTCAGAAAATCGAAGACCAGTCCAGCAAGCCGGTGCGCATTCTCACCGTCCGTGGCGTGGGTTACCGTTTCGAGGCCTAATTGACCGCCAACCGTCTGCGGGGCCTGATCGTCGTTTCCATCGCCACCGTCGTCGCAGTCGCGTTGGCCGGCGCTGGATTCACCTTCCTCATCGGCGCCATCACGGGTGCGACGATCGCAATTTCGCTTGCGCTCGCCTACCTCCTGTGGCCGCTCCAGGGTGTACGCGACGCCGCCGCGCACATCGCCGCGGGCGACCTCGGCGCCCGGATTCGCGAGCGGCCGCCCGGCCCCGCCGGCCAGATGGCAGACGCGCTCAACCGCGTCGCGCAGCGCTTCGAAGAGCAAATGGCGACCGCCTCCGAGCGCCAGAGCCGTCTCGCCGCCGCGCTCAACTCCAGCGTTGACCCCGTTTCGGCGCTGGACAGCGAGGGGCGCATCCTCTTCGCCAACGTCGCCTTTGAGGACGCATTCGAGCGCAGCCTCGAAGAGATCGCCGGCAGGCCCTTTGCTCACGTCCTCGCCGACGCCGACGTCATGGACGCCATCCGCGCCAGCCGCGAGCAGGGTCTGCGCAACATCAACGTCATCGAGCAACCGGGGCGACGCTTCTACCAGGTTGTCACCACGCCGATCAGCGGCGGTGGCGAGTGGGCCGTCCTCATCGTCTTCCACGACCTCACCGACGTCCAGCGCACCGACCAGATCCGTCGCGACTTCGTAGCAAACGTCTCTCACGAGCTGCGCACGCCGCTCGCGGCGCTCAAGTCCGTCGTCGAAACGCTGGCTGAAGGCGCGCTGGAGGACGAGTCCGTGGCGCACGACTTCCTGCGACGCGCCGACGCGGAGGTCGACCGGCTCGTCCAGCTGGTTGAGGAGCTGCTCGAGCTATCGCGTATCGAGTCGGGCGATCAGCCCCTCGCTCTGCAGGAAACGGATGTAGCGGCCCTGCTATCGGAGGCTCTGGAGCGTCTGCGCCCCCAGGCTGAACGCGCCCAGCTTAACCTCACGCTGGAGCTGTCTCCGGGCCTGGGCCTGGCTCGAATCGATGGCGCACGCATCGAACGCGCCGTCCTCAACCTTCTGCACAACGCGATCAAGTTCACGCCCTCCGGCGGCGATGTGACCCTGGCGGCTGGGCGGGAGGACGGCTCGCTGCTGGTGCAGGTCCGCGACACGGGTGCCGGCATCGCCCAGTCGGACCTCTCGCGCATCTTCGAGCGCTTCTACAAGGTCGACCAGTCACGCGCGTCCGGCGGCAGCGGGCTCGGCCTCGCACTCGTCAAGCACGCCGTCGAGGCGCACGGCGGAAGCGTCAGCGTCGAGAGCGACCAGACGAAGGGTTCCGTATTCAGCTTTCGCATCCCGCTCAAAAGCTAAACACCTGAGGCGCCCGCGCAATCTCAGCTAAAGGCCCCGATGCGGCCCTTCAGCGGGGGCATGGGGGTGTCCCCCATTTTCAAAGCCATGCGACCAGACGAAGGGTTCCGTATTCAGCTTTCGCATCCCGCTCAAAAGCTAAACGTCTGAGGCGCCCGCGCGTAATCTCGGCCAAAGGCCCCGATGCGGCCCTTCAGCGGGGGCTGTCCCCCATTTTCAAAGCCTGGGCGGACGAGACGACAGGTTCCGTCTTCAGCTTTCGCATCACCATCTCCGGACTGCGACCTTTTACGCGCTGTTTACCGCGGTTGACGTCGCCTTAATCACCTCCCCCTAGGCTCTGCCGCGAGAGATGAAATTAGATCGGGCGCCAAACGAAACGCCCCCACGTCCGGCCTGGACCGCCCCCTTCCGGTGGCTCGCGCGCGTCTCCGAGGTCGCTCTCCTGCGTCTCGATACCGCAGCAGAGACAGACCCCGAGCGTGCCGACCTCTGGCTCATGCTCATGGCCGGCGATCCAGAAGGAACCTGGCACATCTGGTCGGACGCCATCAGGAGAAATCCATCTGATGACACGCGAAACTCCTGACGGTACGGCATCGCAGCCGCAGATTGACAATGAGCTCGATGCGCTCTTCCGCCTCGACAGGGAGGACACGGGCGAATTGCTGCTCGTGCGCCACGCCGAGCCGGCGTCTGGCACGGCGACTGACCCTGACGCGGTGGCCATCGACCCTATGCTCAGCTGCGAAGGCCTGCGCCAGGCAGAGCGGCTCGCGGACCGCCTCTCCGGTCTCTGGATAGACGCGGTCTACTCCGCCCCCGAGCGACGTTGCTTCCAGACCGCGAAGGTGACCGCTGACCTGCTGCAGCGACCTCTCCATGTCGTCGAGGGCCTCGCTGACATCGACTTCGACCCCCACGAAGCGGTTGGCAGCCCTGGTGCCTACGCCGAGCGCTTCTGCCACGACCCTCGCTGGGAGTCGCTGCCGGGGTTCGCCCCCGGCCAGGCCTTCCGCCGCCGTGCCGCTATGGCCATCGACGGTATCATCGCCAGGCATCTCGCCCGCCGCTGCGTCGTCATCACCCACGCCAGCATAATCAACGCCTACGTCAGCATGCTGCTCCGCATTCCCCGCGACCTGTTCTTCGCACCCGACCACACCTCGCTCTCGGTCATCCGCCACCGCCGCGACCTGTACGCGCTGCGCACCCTCAACGACACGTCGCACCTCAGCCTCGGGATTAGCTCCTGGGGCCTCCCACCAGCTTTTACCCCACGTTCACTGCCGTTAACAAATCGTTAAACAGGCCCCCATAGCCTTAAACCATAGTCAAAAGAAGGGGAGAACAATGAATTCAATACAAGCCATCGGACGTGGCCTTTCCACGTTCAACCTCCGCCTGGCAGTCATCCTGTTCCTCGCTATCGCCGCCCTCGCCCTCGTCGCCTGTGGCGACGACGACGATGGGGGTTCTAGCAGCAGCAGCTCATCCGGCAGCACTGGCTCGAGCGGCGCGGGCGGCAATGGCGCTGGCACCAGCGGCTCCGACGCGGCGCTCAGCGGCCCGGTCGAGATCGACGGCTCGAGCACGGTGTTTCCGATAACGGAAGCGGTCGCAGAAGAGTTCGGCATCGAAAACCGCGACGTTCGCGTCACGGTCGGAATCTCCGGCACGGGTGGTGGTTTCAAGCGCTTTTGCGCCGGCGAGACCGACATCAGTGACGCCTCCCGTCCGATCAAGTCAGGCGAAGGTAGCGAATCTGCTGCCTGCGAAGCAGCCGGAATCGAGTACATAGAGATCCCGGTCGCCTACGACGGCCTCTCCGTCGTCGTCCACCCTGACAACGACTGGGCGCAGTGCTTGACGGTGGAAGAGCTCAACCTGATATGGGCGCCGGAAGCCGAGGGCAAGATCACGAACTGGAATCAGATTCGCGCCGACTTCCCGGACGCGGGTCTTACGCTCTACGGTCCTGGCACCGACTCCGGCACATTCGACTACTTCACGGAGACCGTGAATGGTGAAGCGCAGTCCAGCCGTGCCGACTTCACGGCAAGCGAGGACGACAACATCCTCGTCCAGGGTGTGGCCGGCGACAAGAACGCGCTCGGCTACTTCGGCCTCGCCTACCTGGAAGAGAACGCGGACAAGGTCAAGGGCGTCGAGGTTGACGGCGGCGGCGGCTGTGTCGCTCCGACGGTGGCCACGGTCGAGGATGGCACCTACGCACCGCTTTCTCGCCCGCTGTTCATCTACGTCAATGTGGCGTCGATCGACAAGCCGCAGGTCAGGGCTTTCGTCGACTACTACCTCGAGAACGTCCCGGTTCTTGCAGCCGATGTGGGCTACGTGAAGTTCCCGGACACCTTCTACGCCAAGATCACCGAGACCTGGACAAACGGCACCACGGGCTCAATCTTCAGCGGAGTCTCCGGCTCCGTCGGCGAAATCCTGGGCGTCAACTAGGAATGTCTGGTTGCTCCCAGGCCGAATCGGATTAGAGTTGACACGTCCCCGGTCTGAACGGCCGGGGACGTGCCGCATACCAGGAAGGAGGCAGGCCTCTTGGCGACGATCGCAACCCCAGCGGGCTCCTTTCGCGCCCGCCGGCGCGCCATCATCCGGCTGAGAGAAGCGCCGATCTTCCTCTTCCTCTTTGCCTGCGCCGCCCTCTCTATCGTCACAACCGTTGGCATCGTTCTCGTCCTCTTCGAAGAGACCTACAAGTTCTTTGAAGAGGTCAGCTTCATCGATTTCATAACCGGAACGAAATGGACGCCGCTCTTCACGTCGAAGCAGTTCGGCGTGCTGCCGCTGTTCAACGCAACGCTGATGATCGCCCTGGGATCGCTGGTCCTGGCTCTGCCACTCGGGGTTCTCGCGGCGATTTTCCTCAGCGAGTACGCCCCGCCGGGTGTTCGCGCCATCGTGAAGCCGGTGCTGGAGATCCTGGCCGGCATACCAACCGTGGTCTACGGCTACTTCGCCCTGCTTTTCATCGCCCCGGAAATCCTCCGGCCATTTGGCCAGAACACGGCCTTCAGCGCCGCCAGCGCCAGCGTCGCCATGGGGATCATGATTCTGCCCCTCGTCGCGTCGCTCAGCGAGGACGCCATGCGTGCCGTGCCGCAGTCACTCAGGGAAGGCGCCTACGGCCTCGGCGCCACGAAATTCGAAGTCGCGACGAAGGTAGTAGTCCCCGGTGCGTTTTCCGGAATTGTCGCCGCGGTTATCCTCGCGGCGTCCCGTGCCATCGGCGAGACGATGATCGTGGTCATTGCGGCGGGTAACCAGCCGACCCTGAGCTGGAACCCCTTCGACGCGATGCAGGCTATGACCGCTTACATCGTCCAGGTCAGTCTGGGTGACACGCCGCGCAACACGATCGAATACAGCACCATTTTCGCCATCGGCGCCCTGCTCTTCGTCGCTACGCTGATATTGAATATCTTCGCCCAGTGGCTGCTTGCCAGGTTCCGGGAGGTTTACGATTGAGCCACGCCGAGCTTAGCTTCAACACCCGGCGCGGCGCTGTGCGCAAGAACATCGGCCGCGTCTTCCTGGCGATCTGCATTGCAGCCACGGCAAGCGGGATCCTCGCGCTCGTCGTGCTCCTGGCAACCGTCGCCTTGGATGGCGTTAGCCGCGTCAGCTGGGACTTCCTCAATAGCTTCCCTTCCCGATTCCCCGAACGGGCGGGTATCAAGGCCGCCCTTTACGGCACAGTATGGATGATGGCCTTCACGGCGCTCTTCGCCGTCCCGGTGGGCATCGGAGCGGCCATCTACCTGGAGGAGTTCGCACCGCGCAACTGGCTGACCAAGATTATCGAGACCAACATCAATAACCTCGCCGGCGTGCCCTCGATTATCTACGGCTTGCTTGGTCTCACCGTGTTCGTCCGCGTCATGGACCTCGGGCGTAGCGTGATGGCGGGTTCGCTGACCATGGCGCTCCTGGTCCTCCCAATCATCATCGTGGCCTCGCGCGAGGGACTGCGCTCCGTGCCGCCCTCAATCCGCGAAGCGGCGCTGGGCCTGGGCGCCACACGCTGGCAAATGGTCTGGGTTCAGGTCTTGCCGCCGGCCATGCCCACGATCATGACGGGCGTCATCCTTGCACTCTCCCGCGCTATCGGAGAGGCGGCGCCGCTGATCATGATCGGTGCGCTGACCTTCCTCGCATTCACACCTGACGACCCGTTCGACCAGTTCACGGTCCTACCAATCCAGGTTTACAACTGGATTTCCCGGCCCCAGGCCGGTTTCTCAGACGCCGCAGCCGCCGGCATCGTCGTCCTGCTGGTCGTGTTGCTATCGATGAACGCGCTGGCGATCTTGCTCCGCAACCACTTCGAGAGGAGCCGCAGATGGTAAGAAAGACGGATACGGAGACGGCAATGGAGACTCAAGAACAGGTCGAGGAAAGGCCCGCTGCTCCCTCGTACCTTGCCGGACTCACGGCTCCCGCTACAATGACCAGCGTGTCTGATACCGATCGACCGGACGAAGGGCTGGCGCTAGAAGTCAAGAACCTCAACGTCTTCTACGGATCGTTCCAGGCGCTCCGCGACGTCAATATGGGGGTTGCCGCAAAGCGCATCACCGCGATCATTGGACCCTCCGGCTGCGGCAAGAGCACGCTGATCCGTTGCCTTAACCGCATGAACGAACTCATCCCTTCGTTCCGCGCCGAGGGCGAGCTGCTCTTCGAGGGCCAGAACCTCTACGCCCGAAACGTCGACCCGGTCGAGGTGCGTCACCGCATCGGTATGGTCTTCCAGAAGCCTAATCCCTTCCCAAAGTCGATCTTTGACAACGTTGCCTTTGGCCCACGCATAAACGGTTTCAGGGGCAACCTCAAGGAGATCGTCGAGGCGGCGTTGGTGCGTGCTGCACTATGGGATGAGGTCAAGGACAAGCTGAACGAAAACGGCCTGGCCCTCTCAGGCGGCCAGCAACAGCGCCTCTGCATCGCCCGGGCCCTCGCGGTGGAGCCTGAGGTCATCCTCATGGACGAGCCCTGTTCCGCCCTCGACCCGATTGCCACGCTGCGCATCGAGGAGCTGATGCGGGAGCTGAGCAAGGACTTCACCATCGCCATAGTCACCCACAACATGCAGCAGGCGGCCCGCGTTTCGGACTACACGGCTGTCATGATGATGGCTGAGGATCGGTCCGGCGAAATGATCGAGTTCAACCATACGAACGAAATCTTCACCAACCCCTCCGACAAGCGGACCGAAGACTACATCACCGGCCGGTTCGGCTAGGAGAGCGCGGTGGACGGCGCAACCAGACGCCAGATCTTGCGCTTCTCAAGCCGGGGCCATGAGTCCAGTGTCTTGCCGCCCTTGCCTTGGGGCGGTCTACACTAGTCGAGCCAGCCCCGCTGGCGGGAGCAGCACAATGCCACGCGCAACCTTCGAAAGACATCTCAGCGAGATTGAGGAAGACATGCTGGTGCTCGCCGGCATGGTCGAACGAGCCATCGGACGCTCGATCGACTCGCTCCGAAATCGCGATATCGAGCTGGCGCGAGTGGTGATTGTCGAAGACATGGACATCAACCGCAAGCGCTACGAGACGGAGGAGAAGTGCCTCGAGCTGCTTGCCACGCAGCAGCCCATGGCCCGCGACCTCCGCACCATCGTCGCCGTGCTCCACATCATCGTCGACCTCGAGCGCATGGGAGACCACGCTGAAGGCATCGCCAAGGTCGCCATCATGCTGGCCGACGAGCCACCACTCAAACCGTACATCGACATCCCACGCATGGCCGAGGTCGCAGTACGCATGCTGCGCGGAAGCCTCGAGTCGTTCAAGCTGCGAGACGTCGAGATGGCCCGCAAGGTATGCGATGAGGACGACGAGGTCGACGCCTTGTACGACCAGGTCTACCGCGAGCTCATCACCTTCATGATCAACGACCCCAAGACGATCGAGCGCGCGACGCACATCACCTGGATCGCCCACAACCTGGAACGCATCGCGGACCGCGTCACCAATATCGGCGAGCGCGTCGTTTACATGGTCCAGGGCAGGATTGAGGAGCTCAACGTCTCCAAGTACTAGCTCGCTGCCCTGAGAATCGTCACCGTCTTGTAGTGGCGAGCCCGGGTACGTAATATCGAGCCGACCCCGCTGAATCGCGCTTTACGGTGGTGAAACATGCCCGAGGCCCTTGCCAAGGGTCTGCGTAACGTCCTCATGGACGAGACCCAGGCTAGCTTCATCGACGGCGAACAGGGCATCTTGCTCTACCGCGGCTACTCGATCCACGACCTCGCAGCGAATTGCAGCTTCGAGGAGGTCACTTACCTCCTGCTCTACGGCAAGCTCCCGGACAAGACGGAGCTGGAGGCCTTCGACGCCAGGCTGCGGGCCGCCCGCGCTTTGCCCGAGCCCGTGGTCGAGGTCATCCGCATCGTGGCTGCCTGCCATCCCATGGACGTGCTGCGTACCGCCGTCTCGGCGCTATCGGCCCACGACCCCGATGTCACCGACGAGTCGCCTGCCGCCGTGCTGCGCAAGTCGGAGCGCCTCACGGCGCAGGTCCCGGCTATCGTCGCGGCGCATCACCGCATCCGTAACGGCCTCGACCCTATCACCCCGCGCGACGACCTCAACCACGCGGCGAGCTTCCTCTATCTGCTCGACGGCAAGGAGCCGCCCGCCGAGGCCGTCGAGGCGATGAACCTCGACTTCATCCTCCATGCGGAGCACGGCGCCAATGCCTCGTCCTTCGCCGCCCGCGTCACCGCCTCAACCCTGTCTGACCTGCACTCCGACATCGCCAGCGCCATTGGGACGCTGAAAGGCCCGCTGCACGGCGGCGCCGCGGAGGCCGTGATGAAGATGGCGCTTGAAATCGGCGAGCCGGAGCGCGCGGCCGACTACGTCAAGGAGCGCCAGCGCAACCGCGAGAGCCGCATCATGGGCTTCGGCCACCGCGTCTACAAGGTCGAAGACCCGCGCGCGCGTCACATGCGCGAAAAGTCGCGCGCCCTCAGCGAACGCGTCGGCCAGGGCAAGTGGTATCAAATCCTCGAAGCCGTCGTGGAGGCGATGTCGCGCTATCAGCGCCACGGCATCTACGTCAACGTCGACTTCTACGCCGGCTCCGTCTACTACCTACTCGGCATCCCGGAGGACCTCTTCGTGCCGATCTTCGCCATCGGCCGCGTCCCCGGCTGGTGCGCGTCGGTCATTGAGCAGCTCGACGACAACATCCTGATCCGCCCCCTCCTCCGCTATGAAGGCCCCAAAGACCTGCAGTACGTCCCCATCAACCAGCGCTAGCCCTGAACAGAACAAGGAGGCGTCGATGCCATTCGAGACGATCGCCAAGCCTGCCGCCACAGCGCTCCCCGTGGCCCCCAACATCAACGACTACGAGGCCCAGCGCGCGTCGTTCAAGTGGGAAGACGTCGCGAATGAGCTGGACGGACTGCCCGGCGGCGGCATCAACATCGCCTACGAAGCCGTCGACCGCCACGTCGCCAAGGGCCACGGCGGCCGCACCGCCTTCCTCTGGGTCGGCAAGAACGGCGAGGAGGAGACTTACACCTTCGAAGACCTGATGAAGCTCTCGAACAGGTGGTGCAGCGTCCTGCGCAACCTCGGCGTCAAGAAAGGCGACCGCGTCTTCGTCTTCCTCGACCGCATCCCGGAGCTTTACGCTGCCGTCTTCGGCACCCTCAAGGCCGGCTGCGTCATCGGCCCGCTCTTCTCCGCCTTCGGCCCCGACGCCGTCAAGGACCGAATGGAGAACGCGGGCGCTGTCCTCCTGCTGACCAGCCCCGACCTTTGGCGCAAGATCGCCGCCATCCGCGGCGACCTGCCGGCGTTGAAGGACGTCGTGCACGTGCAGCACGGCACTCGCATCCAGGCCTCGGCAGGCATCCTCTCCTTCGACGACCTGATGGACGCCGCCGACGAGGACGCGTCCATCGAACAGACGGGTCTCGAAGACCCCGCGATCATGCACTACACCTCCGGCACCACGGGTAAGCCGAAAGGCGCAGTGCACGTGCACCAGGCCGTCTGGGGCCACTACGCCACGGGCAAGTACGTCCTGGACCTGCACCATCAGGACATCTACTGGTGCACCGCCGACCCTGGCTGGGTCACCGGCACCTCCTATGGCATGTTCGCGCCGTTCACCAACGGCGTGACCTCGATCATTTACGAAGGTGGCTTCTCCGCCAGCAAGTGGTACGAGATCATCCAGAATTTCAAAGTCAGCGTGTGGTACTCCGCGCCCACTGCCATCCGTCTGTTGATGCGGGCCGGCGACGAAATCCCGAAGCGCTACGACCTCTCCAGCCTGCGCTACACCATGAGCGTTGGCGAGCCCCTCAACCCGGAGTGCGTGGTCTGGAGTGACCAGGTGCTTGGCCTGCCTTTCCACGACAACTGGTGGCAGACCGAAACCGGCTCCATCATGATCGCCAACTACCCGACGATGGCGATTAAGCCCGGCTCGATGGGCAAGCCGATGCTCGGCATCGACCCCGGCATCATCGATGAGGATGGCAACGAGCTTCCGCCAGGCCAGGAAGGCGACCTTGCGGTGCGCCCCGGCTGGCCCTCGATGTTCCGCACCTACTGGCAGGACGAGGAGCGCTATAACAGCCGCTTCCGCAACGGCTGGTACCTCAGCGGCGACCGCGCTCGCAAGGATCAGGACGGCTACTTCTGGTTCATCGGGCGCGCTGACGACGTGATCAACACGGCGGGCCATCTCGTCGGCCCCTTCGAGGTCGAGAGCGCCCTGATCGAGCACCCCGCCGTCGCCGAGGCCGGCGTCATCGGCAAGCCCGACCCCGTTGCGATGGAGATCGTCAAGGCGTTCGTCGCGCTCAAGGATGGCTTCGAAGCCTCCGACCAGCTGCGCCGCGAGCTCATAGGTTTCGCCCGCGAGAAGCTCGGCCCCGGCGTCGCGCCCCGCGAGATCGACTTCGTGCCGACGCTGCCCAAGACGCGCTCCGGCAAGATCATGCGCCGCCTCCTCAAGGCCCGCGAGCTGGGCCTGCCGGAAGGCGACATCTCCACCCTGGAGGAGGACTAGCCGAACAGTTCCTCCAGCTCGCGCGCAATATCGTGCAGCGTTTCGAACGGGCGCAGCGTCACAGCGTACGCCTCCGGCATGAGATTCAGGAGCCGATCTCGCGCGAAGACAACGTCGCACAGCTGCGCCGGCGCTACATCCGAGCCACCGTCTCCCGCGTAGACCACGCTCTCAGCGCGCTCACGAAACGCCTTTGTCCAGAGGACCTTCCAGTCTGCGGATACGTCCTCACCCGCCGGGCCTGTATACCGCAGCAAGCGGCC
>DASTLN010000170.1:0-15204 GCA_035714925.1 Dehalococcoidia bacterium
GCGACGTTCCAGAGGGAGGAGAGGCCGTCAATGTACTCGCGGCCGCGCACGTCGGTGAGGATCGATCCCTCGCCTTTTTCGAAGATGATCGCGTTGCGCTGATCGCCCTGCAGGTACTGCGGGTGGATCAGGTGCGCGACGTCGCGGTCCACGAGAGCTCGATACTCGGTGTCGTTCATGGCTAGGTACCCCTCCAGCGCGATCTTACACAAGGCTGTGCGCTGGAGACAGGCTCAGCCCATAAGGGGCTCCCTCACGGCGGGGGGTTGCGGCCCGAACCTATAATTGAACCTGCGATTCCTCAATCGAGGCACGGAGGCCCGCCTATCCTTCTCCTGCTCCCCTTCCTCATAACCTTCGACGACCAGTTTCGTGACGACGCGATTCGGGCCGCCCTACGCATCGGCCTGATTCTGCTGGTCGCTTTCTTTGCCGTTTGGGTGCTGCAGCGCGTGATCAACCCGCTGATTCGCGTCGCCGTGCGCGAACAAATGAAGGCCGAACCGGAAGAGGAGATAGTGCAGCGTATCGAAACGCTGTCCCATGTCACCTACCGGACGCTGCTGCTCGTCGTAGTCGTGCTAACAGGCATCATCCTGATGACCGAAGCGGGCATCAACGTCGCGCCGCTCATCGCGGGTCTCGGCCTTGTCGGTCTGGCGGTCGGCTTTGGCGCCCAGAGCCTGGTCAAGGACATGATCAACGGCCTCTTCATCCTGATCGACAACGAGTACAGCCAGGGCGACGTCGTGACGATCGCCAACACCACCGGCATCGTGCAGGAGCTCAACCTGCGCCGCACCGTCCTGCGCGACTTGGATGGCACGGTGCACTTCATCCCGCACAGCACCATCGACGTCTCGAGTAACTGGACCAAGGAGTTCTCGCGCATCCACCTCAACGTGGGTGTAGCGTACGAATCCGACCTCGATCACGTGATCGAGGTCATCAACCGCGTGGGCAAGGCGTTCGCGGAGGAGCCAGAGTTCGCGGCCAAGATCATCGCCGCGCCGCAGGTGCTGCGCGTCGATGACTTCGGCGACTCATCAATTGACATAAAAATTGTCGGCGAGACCGTGCCGCTCGAACAATGGGCGCTGATGGGCCAGCTGCGACTGCGTATCAAGAAGGCGTTCGACGCAGAGGGAATCGTCATCCCGTACCCGCAGCGCACCCTGCACCTGGACACGGCCGCCGCGCTGATGGGCCTCGGTCTCGGCAAAACCCGCACCGACATCAAAGCGGAGGCCGGCCCGGCAACCTCAACGCCCGCGGAGCCGTATCCTGAGCCGGATACGGAAGCCCGCGCCCTGGACGACAGCCCTGACGAGTCTTGATCCCCGCCTGTTCGCTACCCCCGGCCCTGTCCCGCGTCGTAGAATAACCCTCGCGATTACGTAAGGGTTTAGCGACCCGTCACGGGCAATAAGGGGTACGAACATGAAGCAGGTTGCGGTCGAATCCACCGCCGAGGCGTACATAGAGCTTCTCGCGGCGCGCGGCGTTGATTATTTCTTCGGCAACGGCGGCACAGACTTCGGTCCCATCGTCGACGCCTACGCCAAGCGGCTGGAGCAGGAGCTGCCCGTACCGAAGCCCGTGACCGTGCCGCACGAGATCACGGCGATGGCGATGGCCGCGGGCTACGCCATGGTCACCCGCAAGCCCCAGGTCGTCATGGTCCACACGATCCCGGGCACCGCCAACGCGACGGGTGGTCTGATCAACGCCCGCAGCAACAACGTGCCGATGCTGTTCTCGGCCGGACGCACGCCCCTGACCGAAAGCGGGCTCAAGGGCTCGCGCAACGGCGGCATCCACTGGGCCCAGGAGTCGCGCGATCAGGGCAGCATGGTGCGCGAGTGGGTGAAGTGGGACTACGAGCTACGCCCCGGCGTCGACCTCGAAGGCGTCGTCGACCGCGCGCTGGCGATTACTCAATCCGAGCCCCAGGGCCCTGTCTACCTCAGCTTGCCACGTGAGGTCCTGGCGCACGAAATCGAGTCGTTCGAGTACTCGGAGCGGCCGCGCATGCAGCCGAACGTCGGCATGGCGACGCCGGAGTCGATCAAAGAGGCGGCGCGGCTGCTGGCCAGCGCCAAGAACCCCGTCGCCGTAACTGCCGCGCTGGGCCGCGACCCGCAGGCGGTCCCGCAGCTGGTCAAGCTGGCCGAAACGCTGAACATGGCCGTCTATAGCGGCGGTACCTACATGAACTTCCCGGTGACGCACCCGCTGCACCAGGGCGGCATGGCCGGCCCCGCGTTGAGCGATGCGGACGTCATCCTCGTCTTCGAGCAGGACGTGCCGTGGATGCCCTCGATGGGTGCAGGCCCGAACGAAAACGCCACCGTAATCGGCGTCGGCGTCGACCCGTTGTTCACGAACTTCCCGCTGCGTAGCTTCCCGGTGCACGTCAACCTCACAGGGTTGTCGCGCTACACAATCGAAGCGTTGGTGGAGGCGCTGAAGCGGGAGAAGCTGGACAAGACGGCCATCGCGGCCCGCGGCGAAAAGCTGGCCGAGAACCACAAGAAGGTCCGCGACGGTGCGCGCGAGCGCGCCATTGCCGGCAAGGACGACCGCCCGATCAGCAAAGCATGGGCCTCCTACTGCTTCGAGCAGCTGCGCGACGACGACACGACGATCATCAGCGAGCTCGGTCTCGACATGTCTCAGTTCGAGTTCACGAAGCCGGAGCAGTACTACGGCGTCTCGACCGCCGGCGTGCTGGGTTGGGGTGTTGGTGCGGCGCTGGGCTGCAAGCTGGCCGCTCCCGACCGCACCGTAGTCGCCACGATCGGCGACGGCTCGTACATGTTCGGCGTGCCGGAGGCGGGACACTGGGTGTCGCGCAAGATGAACCTGCCCGTGCTCTAC
This sequence comes from Dehalococcoidia bacterium, assembly GCA_035714925.1. GTDB lineage: Bacteria > Chloroflexota > Dehalococcoidia > DSTF01 > WHTK01 > WHTK01. The sequence goes on from DASTLN010000170.1 coordinate 2,881, forward strand.
GTCGTCTGGAACAACTCGCGTTGGAACGCGGTGCAGACCGCCACTCGCGGCGTCTACCCCGAGGGCTGGCAGGAGAAGACAACGACGTTCCCCTTCAGCGATCTCTCGCCGGCTCTGGACTTCGAGATGATCTGCCAGGCCGCCGGCGGCTACGGCGAGCGCGTTGAAGACCCGGCGGAGTTGCCGGCCGCCTTCGAGCGGGCGCTACACGCGGTCAAGGTGGAGAAGCGCCAGGCGCTGCTCAGCATCGTCGGCGCCTAAGCCCGTCACCTCCGTAGCGGTCACGCCCGTAGCGGCGACCTTTATGGTCGCCACGGCGATTCGTGGGCTCACAGGCGTAGCCTTGTCTCAGGACGGGCCGTCTCATGGCGACCTGAAGGTCGCCGCTACGTGTTGGGACGGGTTAGTGCGAGTGGGACGCCAGCCTGCGCTTGCGCTCGGCCGTAAAAGCCCACCAGGGCAGCTTCGGGCCGCCCTCCACGTACCGCACCGCCGCGATGAACGTGTCGAGCAGGCATGGGTCATGGCGCACGCCGGTCTGCGCGCACAGCCTGTCGTAAAGCTCGTAAGGGTCCTTGCCCGCGAGGTCTGACGGCGCGTCAAGGCCGAGATAACGCAAGTCCGCCGCAACCGCCCTGCCGACATTCGGGATGTCTTCCAACCGCGGCAGCTTTCGATCGGTGTTCTGCATAGCGTCACCTCGCGTCGACCATTGTCGCCGAACCGTCCTGACAGAGTCGTGTCAGTAATGTACAGCCCGTTCGCTTTTGTCGTTCCCGTAGAATGGCGGCCGGGGAGTCTTCATGTCAGGTCGCAACCTTATCTTTGCCCTGCTGGCGATCGCGCTTGTGATCGGCGGCGCGTACGTATCCTCGCAGCAGGGCAACCGCTTCGACGACGAGGCGGATGCCACTGACCTCCCCTTGCCGGAAGGGACGCTGGTAGCGATTCAGGACTGCCCGTACGGCGAGGCGAGCTGCATCCTCGGTCAGGGCATCGAACGGGCGCTTCAGGCCCGCCAGGTGGACGCTGTGATGGAGTTCGGCGCGCCGCGCCTCTACATTTGTCCCGGCCCCGGACGCTCAGACTCGCCCTCGCCGCTATGCGACCGCCTCGGCGCCAATGAGGGTCGCCCCGGTTATCCGGTCAAGCGGCGCGGCGGCGAAGCCCTGGTCGTCCCGTCAGAGTTCGTCAGGGCCATGCTCAAGGCCTTCGTCGATGCGATCCGGCCCGATGCCGAGGATGAGGTTGGCGATGGCGAGATCAAGCTCTATGCCTTCAGCTGCACGCACCAGGCGTTTCCGGCCCAGAACCTCTCCTGTGCCCGGGAGGGCATCATCCTGAGCGCCATCGTCAATCGCGGCGAGGTCGCTCAACGTGAGCTTCTCGTGTTCTGGGCGGAGGGCGGCTTCGCGGGACGCACACTGCCGTTTACGGAGCTCTGGGATGGCGTGGTCCCAGCTGACGAAGTGGCGCTGCTGTTCGAGACGGGCGGCCGCCTCGCCGATCTGGGCGAAGTCGACGTTATAGATCAATCTCTGCCCCGATAGGCCGGCGGAAGGTGGCGGCATACATCGACAACGGCTAAGATCGCCGAGGTCTCGAAAAGCGACGAGGAGCAGCCGTGAAAATCGATATCTTCAACCACATCCTGCCGAAGCCGTACTACGACCGCATGATCGATGCGATGCCGCCCGGCGCCTACATGCTGAAGCGCGTCAGCAACATCCCGTTCCTCTACGACCTCGACGCGCGCTTCCGCAAGATCGAGGAGTTCGGCGACGACTATCAGCAGGTGTTCTCGGTCAATCTACCGCCGGTTGAAGCGGTATGGGGACCGGACAAAAGCCCTGAGATGGCGCAAGTTGCCAACGACAGCATGGCTGAGATCTGCGCCAGGCATAAAGACCACTTTCCGGGCTTCGTCGCTGCGCTGCCGCTGAACAACATCGATGCCGCAATCATCGAAGCCGAGCGCGCGATCAAGACGCTGGGCGCCAAGGGCGTTCAGATATTCTCCAATATCAACGGCCACCCCATGGACGAAGAGCAGTTCTTCCCGCTGTTCCAGAAGATGCACGAGCTCGACTTTCCGCTGTGGGTGCACCCAACGCGTGCTGCCACCACGCCGGACTACGCCACCGAGACGCGGTCGAAGTACGACCTCTGGTGGGCCTTCGGCTGGCCGTACGAGACCAGCAACTTCATGGGACGTCTCGTCTTCTCGGGTCTTTTCGACAAGCTGCCCGACATCAAGATCATCACCCACCATCTCGGCGCTATGGTGCCGTACTTCGAGATGCGTGCGGGCCCCGGCCTCGACCAGCTGGGTACGCGCTCCGACGACCCGGAGGACAACGCTGCGCTCGGCCGGCTGAAGAAGCGCCCGTACGACTACTTCCGCATGTTCTACGGCGATACGGCGGTCTTCGGCTCGATTTCGGCGACCGAGTGCGGCCTGACCTTTTTCGGCTCCGATCACGTCCTGTTTGCCTCGGACGCCCCCTTTGACCCCGAAGGCGGCTCCGGCTACATCCGTGAGACGCTGCGTGTCCTCGATGGCATCACCTGCTCGATCGAGGACCGTGAGAAGATATACGCGGGGAACGCAAAGCGGCTTCTCAAGCTCGATTAACCACTTCAGCGTTCTTAACCAAAGAAGCCCGGGACACATCCCGGGCTTCTTTTCATCTCGAATCTCTGCAAGTCTGTGGAAGCCTGTGAAACGTAAGCCAATTAAGTCTTCGCTAGTTGTGGCCGCTCCTTCACGGCGGTGTTAGACTACGCGCGCCTGCGGCTTTGTCAGGCCGTTCTGCCTCCCGGCTGGACGATCCCCCTACCCCGCAATTTCTTTGGTGTTTGAGGCTTCATAAGCCAGAGAAGAAAGGATAGAAGCGTGTACAACGGCCAGAAAGTCTATGACGTTCACGGTCACGTGACGGCGCCGGATGCTTACAGGGCAGGAGCAACGTTGCTCATGGCGTCCAACACTCCGCAGGCGCAGAGTGTCCTGATGCAACCGAACGAGCGCCGACCCGGTCCGCTCCAGGACGAGAACTTTAAGCAGGTCGTGCTCAAGCAGCACGTTGAGTACATGGACGAGCGCAACATCGACGTCCAGATCATCGGGCCGCGGCCGTTCCTGATGATGGGCTGGATGTCTCAGAAGATCCTGCCGTCCTGGACTCGTCTCACCAACGACGCGATCGGCAAGCAGGTCTCGTTCTTCCCCGACCGCTTCCTCGCATCGATGCAGTTGCCGCAGGACCCCAACGCGGATGACACGACACACTGCCTCGATGAGATCGATCGCTGCAAGAAGGAATGGGGCGCGATGTCGGTCTACGTCGGTCCCGACCCCGAGGGCCTGCGACGCACGCCCGGAATGGACAAGCCGTACTGGTATCCGCTGTACGACAAGTGCCAGCGCGACGGCCTGCCGATCATCGTCCACGGCACAAACCATCAGGACCCGCGGCTCGAGATCATCAACCAGAACTACCAGGTCGGCTTCCTGATCGAGCAGTTCATCGCTTCACAGCTGCTCGGCTTCAGCGACGTCTTCGACCGCTACCCTGAGCTGAAGGTCATCATCTGTCACTGTGGCGGCGCGCTCAGCCGTTTCGCCCCCACGGACAACCACAACTTCCAGCGCGACACGAGCAACAACCTGTTCTACGACACCTGTGCGTACGAACCGTCCTTCCTCGAAACAGCGTTCAAGCAGAAGGGCGTCTCCCAGATGCTCTTCGGCACCGAGGCCCCCGGCTCCGGCCGTCACGTCGACCCGCGCACCGGCCGCAGCGGCGACAACGTCGTCCCGACGTTAGAAGAAGCGGCATACCTCACCGACGCTGACCGCTTGGACGTCACCCACAACAACCCGGCCCGCGTCGTCCCGGCCTTCACCAAGGTCAAGTAGCGCAGGCCACCCGGTAGATAGCGTCGAAGGGGCGGGCCGTACGGCCGCCCCTTTCTTGTCGGGGAAATGAGAAGGGGACCTCGATCGAGGTCCCCTTCAGTCACTACGTTAGCGGTTGGCTACGCCTCGCCGAAGTACCAGTAACGCATCCAGGACGTTTCGCCGTTGTAGGCGTCACGTGGCATCTGGGCATTCTTTAGCTTCGGAGACGCAAAGTAGGCCAGCGTGAAGGTCACGCCGGACACGTGAGGCATCTCCTCGTTCAACAGGTCTTCCATATCACGGAAGATCGAAATGCGAGCCTCGCGGTCGAACTCTTCGAGCTGCTTCGTCAGCAGGTCGTCGAGCGTTGGGTTGTTCATGTAGCAGATGTTGAAGGTCGGCGGGCCGCTCGGGGCCGAGCCGCCGGCGTAATACTTGCGGTAGATGTTGAGGCCCAGGTCGGGCAGCGCCGTCGTAACGTTGGGGCCCCACTGTACCGTGTCGTACGTGCCCGTGAAGCGCGGCCCAAACTGGCCGAACGTCTCCTCGAGCAGCTCGAGGTCCATGATTCCGTGGCTGCGAAGCTGTGTCGCCATCAGCACGATCTCGTCCACGTACTCCTGGCCCACCACCGTCGCGTTCCAGGTCGGACACTGAGTTTTGATGGGCAGCGTTACGTTCGCGGCGGCCATCAGCTTCTTGGCTTCGTCCACGTGTAGCTCGTAGAGCTCCGGGCGAGGCAGATCCTCGGGCGCACGGAACTCCCACGCCTCTCCGGGGCGGCCCAGAGCCTGGTCTGGCAGACCATCGCCGTTCCGCACCGTGTCGATCGCGAGCTGGCGGTCGTAGCTCATGCTGATCGCCTGGCGCACGCGCTTGTCGTTGAACGGGGCGACATCGTTGCGCATGTAGATCTGTCGCGCGTCCGGGCCCGGGTACTTGAAGACCTGGAGGTCGTCGCGTTCCTTCAGGATTCGCTCGCGTTCTGTGGTCGCGAACCAGTACGTGACATCGGTCTGGCCGGCGATAAGGTCCGTGACCTTCTTCTCCTGATCAGACGTGCCGAGGCGGTCGATGGTCTCGAACCAGCCGGCGTTTGCGCTGTCCCAGTGGTCGGCCCAGCGCTTGTACTTCATGACCGTAGGCGGCGAGTACTCGACGAACTCGTAGGGCCCAGAACCGAGGAAGGAGTTCTCGCCCTGTCCGCTCTCCTCGTGCTCGCGGTGCAGGATGCCGGCTTCGTTCTTGAACGCAAGCGACGACATCAGGTCGGCGTTAACTTGCTTGGCGTGGATCACGAAGGTCGTTGGATCGGGCGCCTCGAAGCTGTCCAGCCACCCGTAGTCGTTCTTGTAAGCGGACTCATCCGCAAACGCCTTCGTCTCGAACGTCCACAGCACGTCTTCGGAAGTCAGGTCCTTGCCGTCTTGGAACTTCACGCCTTCCTGCAGCTTGAAAGTGAAGGTCAGCTTGTCCGGAGAGATCTCCGGTAGGGCGGTTGCTAACTGCGGGTTGACGTCGAAGCCGATGCCAGGGTTGCCCGCCAGGCCATACTTGAAGTACAGCAGCCTGTCGTTGATTAGGCTGGCCATCTGGTTGACGCCGGCGTTGCGGCTCTTGATCAGCTCAAGACCGCCGCCGGGATCCCCGTAGCCCTGCCAGACGAGGTTGCCGCCGACTGTGGGGCCGCCACCGCCCGACGACGACCCGCCGCTACCGCCGGTCGTGCCGCCGGTTGTACCTCCGCTGGTCCCTCCGCTGCTTCCGCTGTCATCGTCATCGCCGCCGCATGCGGCGAGGAACGCCGCGGCCGCGGCCGTGGACCCGGTCGCTGCCAGCGCTCTTCGGCGCGTCATGCGTTTGTTCAGAGCCTTGTCCCAGTAGTTGCTCGACATCATCCCTCCTCGGGGTCGCCGGCCATGCCAGCTGACTTTGTGCTAGCAGGACGGCTTACCTTGCTCTACATGCGGAAGCAAGCGATGCCGGAAGTCTATGCATGCGAATAACGTATGTCAATTGTTGATTTGGAACATAGGATAGGCGAATAATGCCTCGTGTTTGCTATAGAGAACGTCAAACTCCTCCGCTTTCAAGCCTCGAAGGATCGTCCACAATTCACCCGATCCAGGATCTGGCGAGCGGCTTCTCTGAGGGTAAGGGAAAAGAAGGAGGGGCCTCTTTCGCGGCCCCTCTTGTAAACCGGTGAGGTGGTGTTAGCGGCTGCCCCGCAGGCGCGGGTCGAGCCAGTCGCGGAGCGCGTCGCCGAAAACGTTAAAGGCGACAACGGCCACGCTGATCGCAGCGCCGGGAATGATCATCGTCCACCAGGCGGCCTGCCACGATGGGCGGGTCTCCTGCAGCATGCGTCCCCAGCTTGGGCTGACGGCGCTCGAGACGCCTTGGCCCAGGAAGCTCAGCGTTGCCTCAATCAGGATCGCCACGCCGATCTGGACGCTTGCGATAATGATGATCGGTGCGACGACGTTTGGCAGCACGTGGCGATACATGATGCGCAACGGGCTATTGCCTACCGAGAGCGCCGCTTCGATGAACTGCTGGTGTCTCACGCCGATCGTAGCGCTACGAACGATGCGCACGTTACCCGGCATCAGGACCAGCCCAATCGCGACCGCAACTGTCCAGAACTCGCGGCCGAAGATGGTCACGAAGAAGATGACGAAGACCAGCGCCGGGTAGGCGAGCATGATATCGACGACGCGGCTGGTCACCATGTCCACCCAGCCACCGAGGTAGCCGCTCGTCACTCCCATCAGGACACCGAGCATGAGGCTTACGAAAATGGCCGTGAAGGCGACGCCGAGGCTGTTGCGTGCGCCGTAGATGATGCGCGCGAGCATATCCCTGGCAAGGTTGTCTGTACCGAAGGGGTGGGTCAACGACGGCGACTGCAAGCGGCCGTAGTCGAGCCGCGTCGGGTCGTGCGGCGAGATGCTCGGCACATCCACGCTGACGATTGGTACGGTGAGTCCGGGGCCAAGAGTGGCCACGATGACTAACAGCAGGATGATCACGCCGGCCATAGCACCAACCGGGTTCCTCCGGATGTTGCGGCTCGCCGTCTGACGGAAGCTAGTTTCCCTTAGGACCGGCTCGTTGAGAATGCCGACTTCGGCTGTTGATGTCGCCATTAGGAGAACCTCACCCTTGGATCGAACAGCGCGTAGCTGAGGTCAACGGCAATGTTGATCAAGATGACGATGATCGCGAAGAACAAGACAATGCCCTGTACCTGCGCGAAGTCCTTCGTGATGATCGATTCGACCAACAGCGAGCCCATACCTGGCAGCGCAAACAAGAACTCGATGACCACGGTTCCACTCATCAACACGCCGACCTGGATACCGATCAGTGTGATTACCGGGAGCATCGCGTTCTTCAATGCGTGCTTCGAAAGTACCACGCGCTCGTGGAGGCCCTTGGCTCGGGCTGTCCGGACGTAGTCCTGGCGCAGCACCTCCAGCATCGATGAGCGGGTTAGGCGTGCAATCGTTGCGCTGAAAGCCAACCCCAGGGAGAGTACTGGCAAGTACGTTTGCTCGAGATTGGTCAGAGGATCTTTCCAGAAATCCTCATAAGGCACGGGAGTCGCATACCCCCACCAGATGGCAGGGAACGTGATCAGCATCGTCCCGACCCAGAATTGAGGCATGCTAAGCCAGCCGATGGTCATGAATCTGGCAGTGATATCAGGCAGCTTGTCCTGTTTCAGCGCGGAAAGCACACCGACCGGCAGCGCAATGACAATCGAAAGAATCGTTGCCATCAGGGCGAGCTGGAGTGTCGTGGGGATGCGGCTCTGCATCACGGCCAGGACGGGACGGCGCTGGACCATGGAGCGACCGAGGTCGCCCTGGATAGCCTTGCCGGCCCAGGTGAGGTACTGCGACACGATGGGCTTATCGAGGCCCAGGTCGCGTCTCACCTGGTCGCAGTTCTCGCGCGACGCACCAGCGCCGGACGTATCGACCCCGAGGACGATCGTGCAGATGTCCCCGGGCACCACGCGTGTCCCCCCGAAGACCAGGAGGCTCACCACAAACAGTACGGGAAAGGCAAGTAGTAGTCGTCTAATGATATACCGGCCCATGCTCCTCCTTGACCCACTCCAAATTTGTTGCGATTACGGTTCCCGGCCCAGCTCCTATAGGAGCTGGGCCGGGATAGAGCAACCTAGTGCTTCCTTCCTCTGACTACGCCTTATGCGTCGCCAAAGTACCAGTACTTCATCCAGGCGGTCGAGCCATTGTAGGCGTCGCGCGGCATCTGCGCATTCTTGACCGTCGGGTCGATGAAGTACGTCAACTGACCCGTTACACCAGAGGTGTGAGCCATCTCCTCAACCAGCACGTCTTCGAGTGTGCGGAAGAGGGTCTTGCGTGTCTCGGTGTCGAACTCCTGGAGCTGCTTGGTGACGAGGTCATCAATCTCCGGGTTGTTCGTGTAAGACTCGTTGAACGTGGGCGGCTCCAGCACCGCGCCACCGCCGTAGTACTTGCGGTAGATGGCGATGCCAAGGTCAGGCAACGTTGCCGTAACGTTGGGGCCCCACTTCAGATCGTCGTACGTGCCGGTGAAGCGCGGACCGAACTGGCCGAACGTTTCTTCCAGCTGGGTCGCGTCAACGATGCCGTTGCTGCGCCACTGCGTGGCGATCAGCGTGATCTCGTCGACGAACTTCTGGCCGATCACCGTGGAGTTCCAGTGAGGTAGGTCGACCTTGATTGGCAGCGTCACGTTCGCGGCGCTTAGCAGCTTCATCGCCTCGGCGACGTTGAGCTCGTAGAGGTCTGCGCGAGGCAGGTCCTCTGGGCCGCGGAAGCCCCAGGCCGTGCCGGAGCGAGAAAGCTGCTGATCGGGCTGGCCCTCACCCTCGGTGACATTGTCGATCAAGATCTGCCGGTCGTAGCCCATGCTTAGGGCGTGGCGGACGCGCACGTCGTTCCACGGCGCCTTGTCGGTGCGCATGTAGACCTGGCCGGAGCCCGCACGCGGGTACTGGAAGACCTGCAAGTCATCACGAGCAGCCTTGATGCGCTCACGCTCCTCAGCCGGGAACCAGTAGGTGACATGCACCTGCTTCGAGATGATGTCGGCGACCTTCTTCTCCGAGTCTGAGGTGCCGAGGCGGTCGACCGAGTCAAACCAACCGGCATTGGCGCTGTTCCAGTAGTCGGCGTAGCGCTCGTAGCGGATAACGGTCGGCGGCGAGTACTCAACAAACTTGAACGGACCGGAGCCGAGGAACGAATTCTCAGCGGCGCCGCTCTCGTGGTGCTCGCGGTGCAGGACGCCTGCGAAGTTCTTGCCGGCCAGGGTCTGCAGGATGTCGGCGTTGACCTGCTTCGCGTGGAACACCAGAGTCGTCGGGTCGGGCGCCTCGACCGAGTCCATCCAGGCGTAGTCGCCCTTGTTGGCAGACTCTTCCGCGAATGCCCACGTGTCGTACGTCCACTTGAAGTCTTCAGAAGTGACGGGCTTGCCGTCGTGGAAGGTTGCGCCTTCGACGACCTTGAACGTAATGGTCAGCTTGTCGGGCGAAATCTCCGGCAGAGACACAGCCATGCTGGGGATAACGTCGTTGCCGATGCCGGGGAAGTCCGGAGTGCCGTAGGCGAAGTGCAGCAGACCATCGTGCGTGAGGCTGGCCATCTGGTTGACGCCGGCGTTACGCGCCTTGATCAGCTCCAGACCGCCACCCGGGTCGCCGTAGCCCTGCCAGATCAGGTGCCCGCCGACGGAAGGTCCGGTGTCCGCCGGTGTCGTCCCGCCGCCACCCGTGGTGCCGCCGGTCGTTCCACCCGTGGTTCCGCCGCTCGTGGAGCCGCTGTCATCGTCGTCGTCACCACCACCGCAGGCAGCGAGGAATGCTGCTGCGGCTGCCGTCGCGCCCGTAGCCGCGACAGCGCGCCTTCGTGTCAGGCGCTTGTTCAGTACCTTGTCCCAGTAGTTGTTACTCATATTCCCTTCCTTGAGCGCAATGCGCTGCTTATTCGTCCCCCAAGCCGGGACTCGTGTGATGTTCACCTCTTATACGAGGACTCCAGCACACATGGATTCAGGCGGATACACTTAGCCGCTCCAAATATGTGGCAAATCTATGGAGGGGTTGCCCACTTGTCAATACTTCACGACTCAATGTCGGTGCATCGAATGAGCCAAGAAGTGTCGCTAGAAGCGCAAAGACTGACTTAGAAAACTGTAAAGGTAGTGACTAGTTTTTACGGACATATCGCTCCTATAATGCGCGAAGTTACAAAGCAACGGACGGAGGAATCGTGGCTGACACTTTCGAGTTCATCAAATATGAAAAGGCCGACCACATCGCTTTTCTGACCCTGAATCGGCCGGATGTGATGAACGCGCTGCACACTCCAGCCCACGTTGAATGCTCCGCCGCGCTGGAGGACTTCGAGAACGACACGGACGCCTGGGTCATGATTATCACCGGCGAGGGCGACAGGGCCTTCTCCGCCGGGATGGACCTGCGCTACCGCCCGGCTGAGGGCGAGGCCCCGGCCCAGATGCCGCCCGGCGGCTTCGGGGGCCTCACCAACCCGAAGCATTGCAAGCTCACCAAGCCCGTCATCGCCGCGATCAACGGCTACGCGCTCGGCGGCGGCCTGGAGTTGGCGATGGCGTGCGACATCGTCATCGCTGCCGACACGGCTCAGCTGGGTCTGCCGGAGGTCCTGCGCGGCATCGTGGCCGGCGGCGGCGGCATGCATCGCCTGCCGCGTCAGATGCCTCTGAAGATCGCGATGGGTTACCTCCTCACCGGCAAGCGCATGTCGGCGGAGGAGGCACATCGTTGGGGTCTCGTTAACGAGGTCGTCCCCGTGGCTGAGCTCATGGACGCCGCAAAGCGCTGGGCCGCCGAGATTACGGAGGCGGCCCCGCTTTCCGTCCGAGCCAGCAAGCAGGCCGCGATGGAAGGCCTGGAGATGTCACTCGAGGCTGCTTACAACACGACATTCCCGGCGACTCAGGCGCTGCGAGGTTCGAACGACAGCCGAGAAGGTGTGGCAGCGTTTGGCGAGCGGCGCAAGCCAAACTGGACTGGCACGTAGCAATTTACCCCGCCTCGAACGCATAGTTGGCGAGCTGTCATCTCCCGGCTGAGCCTGGAGAAGAAAGGGGCGACAGTTCTGGAGGCATCGGCAGCCGGACCTCTCGAAGGCGTCCGCGTCATCGACCTGACCCAGTGCATCCCCGGGCCTTACTGCACCAAGCTCTTCGCCGACCATGGCGCCGAGGTGATCAAGATCGAAGCGCCGGGCAGCGGGGACGTCGCACGCAGCATGCCGCCGTTCTGGCACGACGAGCCTCACATCGAGGGCTCGGGTCTCTTCCTGCACCTCAACACCAATAAGAAGTCGGTTGCCGTCGACGTTAGCAAGGATGCGGGGCGCAAAGTCGTGCTCGACCTGGCGCGAGACGCCGATATCCTGATCGAGAGCTTCGCGCCGGGGACGATGTCGTTGTGGGGGCTGGACTACGACACGCTGCAGGCGCTGAACCCGCGCCTCGTAATGACCTCCATATCGAACTTCGGCCAGACCGGTCCGTACCGCGACTACAGGATGACCGAGATCACGCTGTACGCGCTCGGCAGCACCATGCAGGTCACAGGTATGCCGGACCGGCCGCCGCTCAAGCTCGGCTTGACCGTTGAGAACGTCTACGCCGGCATGGTCTCGGCCACGGCGACAATGGGCGCGTTCATGGGTGCTGTCGTCAACGGTGAAGGCCAGTACGTGGACATGGCGCTCATGGAGATTCAGGCGGCGAACCAGGATCGCGCCGTCCAGGGCCACATGATGTACCAGTACGTCGGCGGACCCAATGGCGGTTGGACGCGTTCGGGCGGCGGTAGCCAGGGGCGCAACATCCTGCCAGTCGGCGTCTATCCCTGCGCCGATGGCTACGTCCAGTTCTTCACACTGCAACCGCTATGGGACCGCGTCTGCAGGATGATCGATCGCGAAGACCTGATAGACGACCCGCACCTCACCGCGCCCGAGAACTTCACCAACAACCCGGACGTGAAGGCGGAGTTCGACGCCGTCCTCCTCGGCTGGCTCCTCGATCACACGAAGCGCGAGGTCATGGAGAAATCCCAGGCCTGCGGCTACATGTGCGGCGCGATCAACACAATGGAAGACGTCTTCAATGATCGCCACCTCTCGGAGCGTGGCTTCTTCGCCGAAGTAGACCACCCCCACGTCGGGACGCTGCGCTACCCGGGCGCCCAGTTCAAAATGTCGGAGACGCCGTGGCGCGCCGGCCGCGCGCCGCTACTCGGCGAGCACACGCAAGAGGTCCTGACAGGCCTGCTCGGCTACGGCGAAACCGAAATGGCCGCGCTGCGCGAACAGGGGGCGCTCTGATGCCGAAGCTAC
>DASTLN010000171.1:0-30530 GCA_035714925.1 Dehalococcoidia bacterium
GTGAACATCTGGAGAGACGCTCCGGTGAGCCCGACCTCGCCGAGCGCCGCGACCCCGAGCAGCACGTAGCCCATGTGACTGACGCTGGAGTAGGCGATCAGGCGCTTGAGGTCGGTCTGACGCATGGTGAGGATGGCGCCGTAGATGACGCTGGCGGCCGCGAGGGCAGCGAGATAGACGTCGTACGTGTCGAACTGCTCCGGGAGGATGCCGACGAGGATGCGGATCAGGCCATAGCCGCCCATCTTGAGCAGGACGCCGGCGAGGATGACGCTGACGGCGGTCGGCGCGTCGGTGTGCGCGTCGGGCAGCCAAGTGTGCAGCGGGATCACCGGCAGCTTGATGGCGAAGGCGGCGAGGATGAGGAAGAAGACCGCGTTGAGCGAGATCGCCGGGTTTGTGATGTCGGCCTGCGCCAGTTGCTCCATATCGAAGGTGCCGGCAGCGAAGCCGAGCACGAGGAAGCCGACCAGCATCAGCGCCGAACCAGAGAGCGTGTACAGCACGAACTTCATCGCGCTGTACTCTTTACGCCCCGTCCCCCAGATCGAGATCAGGAGGAACATCGGGACGAGCTCGAGCTCCCAGAAGAGGAAAAAGAGGATCAGGTCCTGCGCCGCGAAGACGCCCATGACGGCGGTCTCGAGCAGCATGATCCAGGCGAAGTATTCGCGCGGACGCAGGTCGATGCGCCACGAGATCAGGACGGCGACGAGGAAGAGGAAGCCCGTCAAGAGCATCATGGTGGCACTGAGACCATCGATGCCGACGAAGTACTGCGCCGTGAAGTTCGCGGTCTCGATCCACTCGACTCGCTCGGTGTACTGCAACGTCATGTCGATGCTTTCGAAGTCCGAGTACATGTAACCGGCGAGCACGAAGTTGACTAATGCGAACAGCGCGGCGATGCCTCGCGGCTGAGACAAAGTGACGAGGATGCGAGGGATCAGCCGCATACCGCGCAGATCGTCCTCGGACCTTAGCGAGCCGCGATGGAGAAAGAGCACAGCGGCACCCAGAACCGGCAGGAAGATCAGCAGCGAGAGCAACTCATCCTCCTCATAGCGGGGTCACCACCAGGACAACGATGACCATGAACACGAGACCGCTGAAGGCGACGGCGCCGTAGGTCTGGAACTGCCCCGTCTGCAGATAGCGGCCGACACCGGCGGTACGACGCGCCGCAAGGCCGACCCCGTTGACCGCGCCGTCGACGACGAGGCGGTCAAAGAGCGCCAGCAGGCCGCCGCCGACCTGGTAGACGAGGAAGCCGACGATGACGCGCTCGTAGAGGACGTCGGCGTAGTACTTGTTTTCGAGCAGGACGTGGACGGGCTTGAAGACACGCGAGACGAGAGACGACGGGACGATCTTCGCGCCGTAGACCACCCAGGCGATGGCGATGCCGCCCAACGCGACGGCCGTGGACGCGGCGGCGACTCCGAAGCGGAACTTTGCCTCCTCGACGAGCTCGGCGTCCGGCAGCGCGCCGATCAGGAGGTGCTCGACTTCATGGTCGAGGCCGAGGAACTTCCAGGGCAGGTTGAAGACGCCGGCGATTACGGCCATGACGGCGAGCGCGATCAGGGGCAGGGTCATCGAGGCCGGCGACTCGTGGGGGCCGGCATGATGTTCAGCGGCGTGCGCGCCGTGTTCAGGCTCCGCGCCGCCGCGGTACTCACCGAGGAAGGTGAGGCAGATGACGCGGCCCATGTAGAGCGCGGTCAGGCCAGCGGCTGCGAGTCCGATCCAGAACAGGTAGGGCTCGTGCGCCCAGGCGTCGCCGAGGATCTCGTCCTTGGACCAGAAACCGGCCAGCGGGAAGATGCCGGCGAGGCTGAGGCTGCCGATGAGGAAGGTGACAAAGGTTATCGGCATCGTCTTACGGAGGCCGCCCATGAGGCGCATGTCGAAGGTGTTCGTGGCGTGGTTGACGGAGCCGGAGCCGAGGAAGAGCAGCGCCTTGAAGAAGGCGTGGGCGAAGAGATGGAAGATCGCTGCCACGTAGGCGCCGATGCCGAGGGCCAGCATCATGTAGCCGAGCTGGCTGATGGTTGAGTAGGCGAGGACGCGCTTGATGTCGGTCATGACGACGCCAAGCAGCGCGGCGCTGAGGGCCGTGATGCCGCCGATGGCGCCGACGACCATCATGGCGTCGGAGGACTCGTGGAAGACGGGGAACATGCGCGCGACGAGGTAGACGCCGGCCGCGACCATGGTGGCGGAGTGGACGAGCGCGCTGACGGGCGTCGGGCCTTCCATGGCGTCGGGCAACCACACCTGGAACGGCACCTGGGCGCTCTTGCCCGCGGCGCCGGCGAAGACGCCCAGCGCGAAGAAGGTCAGCGCCGTGCTACCGATGGCGCCCGCGAGCGCCAGCTCCTGTATCTCGGCGATGTCGAAGGTGCCGGTGTGGGCGTAGATCAGCAGGATGGCGCCGAGGAAGCCGAGGTCGCCGAGCCGCGTGACCAGGAACGCCTTCTTGGCCGCCGCCGCGGCGGCCGGGCGGTTGAACCAGAAGCCGATGAGCAGATAGGACGAGACGCCGACCATCTCCCAGAAGACGTAGATCAGCAGGATGCTGTCCATGAGGACGAGGCCGAGCATCGAAGCCGTGAACAGGGACATGTAGGCGAAATAGCGGTAGTAGCCGCCGTCGCCGGCCATATAGCCCTGCGAGTAGACCTGGACGAGGAAGGAGACGCCGGTCACGACGACGAGCATGATCGCCGTCAGCCCGTCGACGTTGAGGCCGACGTCGACGACGAGCGGGCCGACGCGCAGCCACTCGGTGGTCGAGAACGCCAGCCGGTGGCCCTCGGCGTCGATGGCGCTATCGAGCACCCAGAGGGAGAGCACGAATGCGGCGCCGATGGCGAGGACGGTGACGTAGCCCGCCAGCTTCGACATCGAGCGCGGCAGGAACATGATCAGCGCCAGCGAGGCCAGCGGCAGGAAGAAGATCGCCCAGACGGCGTTCTCGGAGACGGGGTCTAGCATGGAGGCCTCCCCGCCTCGGCACCGCCCCGGGGAACAGGGAACAGGGAACAGGGAACAGGGCCTCGCCCCACCCCTTCTTGTTCCGTGAGCCTGGTTGCTGGTTGCCCGGTCACGACTAGACCTTCCTCATAATTTCGACGGCGACGTGGGTTTTGGAGTCGGGGACCCAGATTTCGCGGGGCTCTGCTAGCGAGTGAGACGCGGTCAGTGGCGGGACGACACGACAGGCGACGCCCTCCGAGTCGTAGAGCGACTTCCAGATTCGCGCCACGTGGCCGTTTTTGACGGTCATGAGCTTAGACCACATGGGGCGCCCCTCCCCAAGTCCCCGCCCCGGGAACAAGGAACAGGGAACAGGGAACAGGGCCTCGCCCCACCCCTTCTTGTTCCGTGAGTCTGGTTACTGGTTGCTGCATCTCTACCATTTCAGGATGTTGAGGCGGTCGACATCGATCGACTCGCGGAGTCTGTAGACGGAGACGGCGAGGGCGAGAGCGACCGCCGCCTCCGCGGCCGCTACCGTGATCACGAAGACGCTGAAGACCTGGCCGTCGATCGGCCGTGGCGATTCGACGAAGCGGGCGAAGCCGATCAGGTTGAGGTTGACTGAGTTCAGCATGAGCTCGATGCCCATCAGGATGCCGATGGCGCTGCGCTTCGAGAGCGCGACGAACAGGCCGATGCTGAACAGCAGGGCGGCGACGACCAGGACGTGCTCGAGATCGATCATCCGGGCTCACCTCCGCCGCCGGGCCGCACCAGCAGGATGGCGCCCAACATTGCGACGACGAGGAGCACCGAGGCGACCTCGAACGGGATGACGTAGGGGTCGAGCAGCGCCCTGCCGATCTCGGCGGCGGTGGTCTCGAAGTTATTGCCGCCTTCCGCCTTGGCCCAATCGGTCTTGAGGCCGACGAAGATGATCGTGGCGCCGATCAACCCGGCGAGAGCCCCAATGGGCGCGGAGTATGAAACGGAGGCGTTATCGCGGCCGGAGCGCGGCGTCAGCAGAATCGCGAACAGCATCAGCACGGAGATGGCGCCGACGTAGATCAGGACCTGGACCACGGCTACGAAGTCGGCCGACAAAGTTATGTAAAGTCCAGCTACGCCGACGAAGGAGAGCACGAGGAACAGCACCGCGTGCACGAGGTCGCGCACGGTGGCGACCATGAGCGCGCTGCCCAGCGTCAATATCGCCAGGACGTAGAAGGCAACGATTACCGCGGTGTCTTCCATGCGCCTCCTGCGTGCTAAGCCGGGCTACGAGCCCGCGGCCGGACCCGGCGCCGGCAACGATGGCACCGAGATGTCGTGCACCAGCCTGACGCGTCGCGGCAGGCGGTAGTAGTTACGCGTATTGATGCGGAAGAAGAAGCCGAACATCGCGAACATCAGCGCGATGTTGATCACGGCGAAGGGCGCCAGAACCCAGTTGTCCCACTCCAGCTCACGCCAGAGCAGCACCTCGGTCGCGATGACGATGATGTTGATCAAGGCCATCGGGATCAGCATCTTCCAGGCGAACGCCATCAGCTGGTCGATTCGCAGCCGCGGCCAGGTGCCGCGCAGCCAGATCAGGCCGAAGTAGAAGAAGTAGATCTTGCCGATGAAGATGATCCAGGGCGGAATGTAGTCCTCCGCGCCGAAGAGCGAGTAACCACCGAAGAACAGGGTGGCGATGATGCCGGATACCGCGAGCGAGTTGATCAGCTCGACCGCGTAGAAGAGGCCGAACTTCATGCCGGAGTACTCGGTGTGGAAGCCGGCGACGATCTCCGACTCCGCCTCGGCGATGTCGGCCGGCGTGCGGTTGAGCTCCGCCGTCGCCGAGATGGCGTAGACGAAGAGCGACGTCGGCAGCAAGACGGCGAGCCAGACGTCGTATTCCTTCTGGAAATCGACGATGCCCGCGAGGGACATGGTGCCCGCGAAGATGACCGGCGCCAGCAGCGCGAGGACGAGCGGTATCTCGTAGCTGATCGCCATCGCGATGACTCGCATGGCGCCGAGCAGCGCGTATTTGTTGTTGGACGACCAGCCGGCCACGAAGATGGCCAGCGAGGTGACCGAGGAGATCGCCAGCAGGAACAGGACGCCGACGTTGAGGTCGGCGTAGACGAGGTCGGGCGCCCAGGCGAAGACGGAGAACGTGAGCATCGCCGGGATGAAGACCAGGATCGGCGGCAGGTTGAAGAGGGCGCGGTCGGCGGCCCGCGGCTGCAGCACTTCTTTCTGAATCAGCTTGATCGCGTCCGCGACCGGCTGCAGCAGACCGAACGGTCCGACGCGGTTCGGGCCCTTGCGCACCTGCATGCGTCCGATGATGCGACGCTCCAGCCACACGTTGACCAGCGCGCCGAGGCCGACGAAGGAGAGAATGCCCGTCGCGGCGATGACGGCGGCCAGGACGTAGACGACCTCGTCCGCGGTGTTGTCGCCGATCCAGTTGTAGAGGTCGTGGAGGGGGTCGAAGTCGTACCAGTTGAGGAGAGGCAACATTATGCGGCCTCCCCTCTGGCGCCTGCGAAGAACGGAGCGCGCGGGGAGCGGACGGTAGCCCCCCTCACCCTAGCCCTCTCCCTCAAGGGAGAGGGGACTTGATGTATTCGGAGAGGCAGCATCAGGAGGCCACCTCGCTGGCGCATTCGGAACTCGGCGTCTGGGGAGGAGACGGTGGCCCCCCTCACCCTGGCCTTGTTCCCTTCCGCGCTGCGAAGCGCTGGCCTTGAGGGAGAGGGGATTGGCTGAATGGACGACGGGCGGCCGGTTCGGCTGACGGGAGGTTGCCCCACCGCCCCATGGCGACCATAAAGGTCGCCGCTACGCGAGCCCATCCGGCCTTCTAGAGGGAGCATCAGCGGTCGATCTCCCCGACGTTGATATCGAGGCTGCCGAGGATGACGATGGCGTCCGCGAGCGAGAGGCCGACGCTGAGGTCCTTAAGGACGCTAAGGTTGATGAGCGACGGCGAGCGCGCGTGCCAGCGGTACGGCGCGGGGCCGCCGTCGCTGACGAGGTAGAAACCCAGCTCGCCTTTGGGCGACTCGATGCGCGCGTATGCTTCGCCGGGCTTCGGGCTGAGGGCCAACGGCACCGGGACATTGACGGGCCCGCCGGGTAGCTGCTGCAGCGCCTGCCGGATGATGCTGACGCTCTGACGCATCTCCTCCATCCTGACGATGAAGCGGTCGAAGCAGTCGCCGTTGTAGCCGACCGGGATATCGAAATCGAAGCGATCGTAGACACAATACGGGTCCGCCTTGCGTACGTCCCAGGCGATGCCGGCGGAGCGAAGCAAGGGACCGCTGGCCGAGGCGTTGATCGCCTTCTCAGGCGACAGCACGCCGATGTCGCGGGAGCGGGCGAGGATGATTTCGTTGTCGAGCAGCATGTCGTCGTATTCGTCGATGCGGTCCGGCATCTCGGCCATCAGGTTGTTGATCGCCGGGTACCACTCGTCCGGCACGTCGAAGGCGACGCCGCCGATGCGCATGTAGTTCGTCGTGAGGCGGGCGCCGCAGGTCATCTCGAACAGGTCGAGGATCTTCTCGCGCTCGCGGAACATGTACATGAGAGGCGTCTGCCAGGCGCCACAGTCGTTGACGAACGTGCCGTTGGCCATGCAGTGCGAGGCAAGGCGCTGCAGCTCGGCGAAGATGACGCGCAGATAGGAACCACGCTCCGGTACCTCGATGCCGGCCAGCTTCTCGACCGCGAGGCAGTAGCCCAGGTTGCCGGTCATCGCCGCGAGATAGTCCATGCGGTCGGTGAAGGGGATGTTCTGGGTATAGGTGCGCTCCTCGGCTAGCTTCTCCATGCTGCGATGCAGGTAGCCGAGGACCATTTCGGCGTCGACGATGCGCTCGCCGTCCAGCGTGACCTTGAGGCGGAAGACGCCGTGGGTGGAAGGGTGCTGCGGCCCGATGTTAATGACGTAAGGAGGCGTGTGAAGCTCGGTCACGCGGGGCCTCCCCTTGCCCCGCCTCCGGGAGCAAGTAGCAGGTAACAGGTAACAGGCAGATTGGAGGCCGGTGGGACGGTCATTCCGCGCTCTCCTTGCCTTCGCTCTCAGCTTCATCCTCTGACGGAGCGGACTCCGCGTCCGGCGCTTCGATCTGCGGCGCCTCGGACGGCGGTACGTAGTCGCTGCGGGGGCCGCGGGTTTCGTTTGAGCCGCCGCCGCCGACGCCGAGCTGGCCGCCGGAGGTTTCCTCGGCCTGTGCCTGCCCGGGCAGCTGTCCCACGAGCCGCGGGACGGATGGCGCGCCGGGACCGCCGGGCTGATCGAGGTTGGGATAGCTGCGCTGGCCTTCGGGGAACTCGTAAGGGAAGCGCTGCAGGCCGGGCTTGTAGCCGCCTTGCATCGCGAGGAAGTCCTTGCGTAGCGGGTGTCCCGGGAAGCCCTCCCAGAGGAAGATGCGCTTGAGGTCCGGGTGGCCGCTGAAGCCGATGCCCATGAGGTCGAAGACCTCGCGCTCCTGGAGCACGGCGCCCTGCCAGACATCGCTGACCGAGGGAACCACGGGGTCGTCGTGCGACGTCCGCGCCTCCAGGATCAGCATGTGGTTCTTCGCCATGGACGTGAGGACGTAGACGACGTCGAAATGCTCCAGCCAATCGACGCCGGTGAGGCAGTTGAGGTACTTGCAGTCGAGCTCGTCGTCATCGCGCAGGAAGCGGGCGATATCGACGAGCCGGCCGGGGTGCACGGTAACGGAGCCTTCTGAGGCTTCGATAACAGTATCCGGGAACGCCAGGTTGATCCGGGCTGCAACGTCAGTGCCAGGGATGGTCCTTCCCCTGTCTGGAAGGATCGTCATCGCCACTCCAGACCGCCCTTGCGCCAGTCATAGACGAAGCCCAGGACCAGGATCGCAAGGAAAAGCATGACGGCGGCGAAGCTCGGCACCAGCAGGGTGCCGTCGAAGGAGACGGCCCAAGCGTAGAGGAAGATCGCTTCGACATCGAAGACGACGAAGAGCAGGGCGACGAGGTAGTAGCGGAAGTTGAACTGCACCCAGGTATCGCCCTCGGTCTCGACGCCACACTCGTAGGTGTCCATCTTGACCGGGTCGGGCGCCTCCGGCCGGATGTTCAGCTTGCGGAACAGGAACGAGATCATCAGGGGTAGCGAGGGGAAGAGGACCGCGAAGGCCAGCAGGATGGCAATGTAGCCGTATTCGTTGAGCACGACGCACCCGCTTGTGAATTACGTCCCTAACGCGGCGACTATAGCACCGAGGGTATGTAGGGACAAGGCAGGGCACTGCGTGCGGCGGGAGGCTGCCGCGAATCTAAAACCAGGCTGATCTTGCGGGTGAAACGGCGTTTGTGGCGGCGGTCTAGGAGCTCGAAGTAGCGCAGGTCTACCGAGGCCTGAAGGCCACGGTTTGTTGGTTGAATCCGGCGCGCGGGGCGTGGGTCTACCGAGGCCTGAAGGCAACGGATTGTTGGTTGGGTCCGGTGCCGGGGCGTGGTCTACCGAGGCCTGAAGGCCACGGCTTGTTGTCTTGCTTCCGGCGCGCGGGGCGTTGGTCTACCGAGGCCTGAAGGCCACGGCTTGTTGTCTTGCGTCCGGCCAGCAGCAACTCCTCTAATCCGCATCAGGTTGCAGCGAATCGAGGTAGGTTTGACCGAGCTCTGAGAGCTCGTAGCCGGTCGCCAGGCTGAGGGTGAGGCCGAGGGCTTTGAGCTTACGGACGTTGAGCTTGAAGTCGTCGCGGGGTTGGCCAATCTCGATGGCCAGGTTGCGCGCGACAACGCCGGGGTTCTCCTCGATGAGGCGCAGGGTTGGGCGGGTCCAGGGCCCGAATCTTGAGGCGGCATCGAGGCGGTCGAGGCGCTTTGTAATCTCATCGAGGCCGAGATGGGGTTTCTCAGGCTCGACCGGCGTGTAGTGAAACTCGACGCGGTAGAGCAGGGTGTCTTCCGAAACGTCGCGTCCGGTATGGCTGCGCGCCAGCTCGATTAGCGACGCAGAGTCCGCCAAACCCGCCTCATGCGCGTCCGCGTCTGTGACGTCGGCGACGCGCACGGCTCGCACCGCCTCGACTTCGACGGCGCCGCCGAAGCCGGTGGCGTAGGTCTTGCCGGGCTTGACGTGGGCGTACTTCCAGAGGCGCCAGGTGACCGTGATCTCGCCTGCCGCGACGCGCGCGTGATCATTCGCGGTGAATGTGACCATCGCAGGAATGATAGCGGGGCTACGGGGTGGAGAGGCGGTCGATGGCGCGCGCGACGATGGCCTCGTCGGTGCCGTAAAGAAGGTCGACGCCGTCGCCGTCTTCGGTCCATACGGCGCGTCCGTGCTCGCCGGGGCTGTCCCAGCGCCAGACGCCGTCGTCGTCGCCGCGCGATTCGTAGTCGAGACGGTCGAGTGCCGTATCGAAAGCGAGCTCGAACTGGCGGAAATCGGCAGGCGAGTCCCAGAGCAGGGCGATGTGGAGCAGTACCTGCATCTGCTCGCCGCACCCAGTGTGTAGAGGTTCATCTTGCCGGAGCCCCAGCCTTCCGCCGCGGAGAGCGCCGCGAAGGGGGCGAGCCCGGACGAGGCGAGGTAGTTGTAGAGGTCAAATTCGCCGAAGGTGGCTTCCTGGGCGAGCTTCCAGCCGAGGCCGAGGGACGTGTGCATGTCCTCGACGTCGAGGGCAAGCGCTACTTCACCGTCGAGGTAGCGCTGCGGGTGCATGACCTGCTCGGTTGTCGCCGGCGGGTTTTCGTAAAGGGCGTCGACAGCCTCCCAGCCGCCTTCCTCCCAGATCTCGAGCACGAAGCTGGCGCATTCGTTGTAGTTGAACGTGGTGTAGCGCCGAACGGCAGGGGGTATGGCGGCCTGCGCCTCAAAAAGTTGATCTTCAAGGCTTTCGAAGTCGGCCAGGAGGACGGTAAGCCAATCGTCGCCATAAACATCCTCGAGATACTTAATCTGGGCGACGGAGGCGTCGCCCTCGATGACGCATGAGAGCGTGGTCGCGAACTCGGCGTCCTTATCGTCGGGTGGGTCGAAGAGGAAGCGTTCGAGGTCGAAGCGGCGATCCTGCAGGGCATGGGTGTATTCGTGCGCCAGGGTCGCTTCCTCATTGGCGCCGCCGGTGAGGTCAGAGATGACGACGAGACGCTTCTGGCGGGTGTCGTAGAAACCGGCGAGGCCAGCGGCGTCACCTGCGGCGCCGAGATCGAGGAGGTCGTCCTGGGGTCCGATCATGCGGAGCATGCGCATGAAGATGGTTGCTGTGTCGAAGGCCCGGCGGTCCTCGCCATCGATTTCGCCGTAAACCTGACCGACATATGCGGCGAGATCCTCACGGGAGAGGTAACCCTCGCGCACTTCGGCAGCGACATCGAGGCCACGAACCGCGGCGGTGCGGTCGCGAATCTGGTGCAGGCGCGCGATCTCGGCCTCTTCCGGATGGTCGCCCGAAGGCAGTGGCCTGGTGGCGCCAGAACCGGAGGCGGCAAGCCAGATACAAATGCCGACGATGACGCCTATGAGCGTGTAGCTGAGGCCGGCGATCATGAGATGGAGGACCCTCCCGCAGGGGCGCTAGAACCCTCCTTCTAGAGGGTTCTCTTCTACGTAATGGTCGCCTCCGCGACGCCGGTCAAAAAGATGAAGCCTTCTTCGTACTTCTCGGCGCTGTTGGGGGATAAAATAGAAGAGGTCAGGAGGACGGGCGGCCGCCTTCCGATTTATCGGGGGGAGGAAAGTCCGAGCTCTACCGGGAAGGGTGCTGGATAACGTCCAGGCGTGGCGACACGACGGAAAGTGCCACAGAGACAGACCGCCGGTATCGGGGCCAGGGGTACCCGTCTCCGAATCCGGTAAGGGTGAAACGGTGCGGTAAGAGCGCACCAGCGGGCGGGTGACCGTCCGGCTGGGTAAACCCCACCCGGAGCAAGACCAAATAGGAGGGCTACAGGGTCCCGTGCCCGCCCTCGGGTTGGTCGCAAGAGGCGTCGAGTAATCGGCGTCCCAGATGGATGGCCGCCGGTCGCTTAGCGACTACAAAACTCGGCTTATAGTCCTGCTGGCCAGGCGGGCGTCCCTTTCTTTCGGGAGGGGGACGCCCGTTCTCTTTAACAGATAGCAGGCCCGGCCGCGCGTGACCATGCACCTCTGCTGCCTGACTTCGTGACGACCGCCGTTGAGCCTCGGCTCGACAAATGACCACTGAAACGGGATTCATAGAAGGATGTAGATTGACAATCGAGATGCACAATAGTAGCTTTCAGACGTTTAATGCTCTTAAGTTTTCCACGTTGCCGCGGGGCCGCGGTCTTGAGAGCGAGGGCTACGTCTGATGCTGATCAAGGAAGACAACGAACTCGTTACCAATGTTAAGCCCGGCACCCCGATGGGCGAGCTCTTCCGTCGCTTCTGGCTACCGGTGCTCCTGGCTAGCGAACTCCCCGTCCCTGACTGCGAGCCTGTCAAGGTCCGCATCCTTAACGAGGACCTCATCGCCTTCCGCGGCACAGACGGGCGCGCCGGCTTGATCGACGCCTTCTGCCCCCATCGCGGCGCGCCACTCTTCTTCGGCCGCAACGAAGAGGATGGCCTGCGCTGCGTCTACCACGGCTGGAAGTTTGACGTCGACGGCAACTGCGTCGACCTGCCCAGCGCGCCCGAGGGCGAGACGTACAAGCAGAAGATCGACATTATCTCTTACCCCTGCGTCGAGGCCGGCGACTTGATCTGGGCCTACATGGGCCCCAAGGAGAAGCAGCCACCGTTCCCGGAGTTCGAGTGGCTCAGCCTGCCGAAGGAAAACCGCTACGTCCGCAAGTTCAAGCTGGAGTGCAACTACCTGCAGGCCATGGAGGGCGACTACGACCCTTCCCACGCCCGGTTCCTGCACAGCAAGCTGGAAGACGCCAGCATCCCCAGCCCGTTGGACCCCAACCGCCCCGTCGGCAACCCTGCCACCTTCGTGCCCACGGACCGTGACGCGAACTCGGACCCGTACCCGCGTATCGTCGGCAACCGCCGCGTGCTCGCCCGGCCGATGGCGGAGCTTGAGGACACAGACTCCGGCGTGATCGCCATTGGCGCGATGCAGGAAGAAGACGGCAAGTGGCAGGCCAACCTCAACGTCACGCTGATGCTGCCGATCTTCTGCACCGCCGGCATTGCCGGGCCCAACACCTACAGCAGCAACATGCGCATCCCGATCGACAACGAGAGCCTGATGTTCTTCCGCCTGCGCTGGAGCTACGACGCCATCCCTCAGAAAGACATCGAGGAGTACAGCCAGAAGGACTGGTACTACCCGCAGCTGATACCCGGCACCGTGATCCCGCAGGACAACGTGCACAACAACTACAACGTCAACCGCGACAAACAGCGCAACGAGAACTACACCGGCATCCGCACTTTCCCGCTGCAGGACATCGCGATGATGGAGAACCAGTGGGGACCGATCGCCGACCGGACGCGCGAGCACCTCACGAGCTGGGACTACATGATCATCCACGTCCGGCAACGGCTCCTCAAAGCCGCGAGAGCGCTGGCTAACGGCGTCGAGCCGCCGGAACCGTGGCACCCCGAGGCGTATTGCTATCGCCGCGAGCAGGCCTACGGCGCCACGCGCGAAGAGGCGATCGCCAACGTCAAAGCCAAGGCACTCACAACCCGCCTCGGCGAGCTCGCGAAAGCTACGCAGGCTCGCTAGCCGGCTCCGCCGGCGACCTGTCATTCTCGATTCGGATCAGGACGGTATAGATGCTCAGCAAAACGGACAACGAACTTCTCACCAGAGTTGGACCGGGTACGCCGATGGGAGACCTGATGCGCGAGTACTGGGTGCCGGCGCTTCCCTCGGCCGAGTTCGATGCACCGGATTCGCCGCCCAAGCGCATGCGCCTCCTGGGCGAGAACCTGATCATGTTCCGCGATTCCAACGGCGAGATGGGCTGCGTCGCCGAGTCCTGCCCGCACCGCGGTGCGAGCCTCTTCTTCGGGCGTAACGAAGAAGCCGGCCTGCGCTGCGTCTACCACGGCTGGAAGTTCGACGTCAGCGGCGCCTGCGTCGACATGCCGTCCGAGCCGGCCGAGTCCAATTTCAAGAGCAAGGTGCGCGCCCGCGCGTACCCCTGTCGCGATGTCAACCACATGGTCTGGGTCTACATGGGCCCGCGCGAAGTGCCACCGCCATTTCCGGCCTTCGACGTCAACACGCTGCCGCCTGAGAACGTAGCCCCGCCCGCGATCATGATGGAGGAGGCCAACTGGTTCCAGAACCTGGAAGGCGACACCGACTCCAATCACCTCGACTACCTGCACTCGCGCCTTGACGCCTTCCGCTGGCGGCTCTTCGACGAAAAGCCGCAGGGGGGCTCACGTCCGGGGCTCTTCTTCACCGTCTGGAGCGACAAGATGCCGCGCCTCGACGTCCGGACCACGGACTACGGTGTCTACTACTCCGCCCGGCGCAAGTGGGACGACGAGTTCAGCGACCGCCGCCCCGGCGACAACACGCCGTACGAGTGGCACCGCATCAACCAGTTCATCTTCCCGTTCCACACGATGATCACGGGCGGCAACACGGTTGTGCTGCGCTCCTTCGTCCCCCTGGACGACAACTGGGCCATGCTGATTACCCAGCGGGGCAGCCTCACCGAGCGCATGTACGACCCCAGCAAGGCATTCCCGACGCCACTCGAGTCCGAGGTCGGCTTCATAGATCGCACCAGCGACCCGCGGACGTACTTCATGACGAAGGCGAACCGCCTCAATGACTACAACCGCGACTACGAGGTCGAGCGGACAAAGATGGTCTCCGGCGTCCCGGCCGTTGGCAATCTGCAGGACCGCGCCATGACCGAGCTGATGGCGAACGAGAAGGGCGAGCGCATCTACGACCGCTCGCGCGAGCATCTCGGCTCCCTGGACATCATGTGCATCGCAGTACGGCGCCAGGTCCTCAAGGCTGTCAAGGCTTACAGCGAAGACCGCGTCTTACCCGCCAACGTCGACAACGTGAGCCTCGACCAGGTGCGGCCGGCGACTGTGGTGCTGCCCGAAGGCGCTGACTGGGCCGCGGAGACAGAGCAATTCCGTAGCGGCACCAGCGGCGCGCCCGTCGCCTGGGAGATCAAACCGCTCCGCTATTTGACGCAGGCTGAGCCCATCGAGGCAGTCGGCGGCAGTGGTGGCTAAAACAGTCAGTTTTCGTCGCCGGCAACAAAGGAGGCAGGAGGACTGATCGATTCGGTGCTAGAGTCCCGGCCCGCAGGTCGAATGGGGCCGCAAACCAAATGTACTGACCCGGGCGGAGCCTGGAATAGACAAACTGGAGGAGCGCAACTATGCAAGGTTCCTACTGGAACAAGACGTTAAGCCGTCGAATCACCAGGAGGCGCGCGCTCAAGATAGGCGGGGCGTCCGCAGCCGCGGCTGCGTTTCTCGCAGCGTGCGGCGGTGATGACGACGACAGTAGTGGCGGTGGCGGGACAACCAGCGGCGGCACGTCCGGCGGCACCACGAGCGGCGGTGCTACGCCTGCGAGCGGCGGTGGCGGCGCCACGACTAGTGGCCTACTCACGCAACCCGCATACACCGAGCCCAAGGACGCCAAGCGCGGCGGCAAGCTGGTCGACTTCACAACCGCTGAACCCCGCAGCCTTGACCCTGTAAACCCCCTGGCGGACCTCAACAACATCATCGGCGAGACGATGCAGACGCTGATCACGGAACAGCCCGGCAGGCTGGAGGTCTCCAAGTACGAGCTGACCGGCGCCGTCGCTGAATCGTGGGAAGTCACGCCTGACCAGCTCACGTTCCACCTCCGCCCCGGCATGAAATGGCACAACATCGACCCAGTCAACGGTCGCGAAGTTGACGCCGATGACGTTCTCGCCAGTTTCGAACACCACCACGAGTTGGGAGCCCTCGGTCCACTGGTCTGGCAAGACCTCGGCGGCTTCGCCGGAGCGGCTTCGGCGCCAGACGCTCATACGATCGTCGTGCCCCTCTCCATCCCGCTTGCGTACGCGGTCAACTGGTTCGCGGCTTTCGGCAGCTACACCGGCCAGATCCAGATGTTCCCCAAGGAGATCAACGGCGGTTACGACCCGGCTCAGAAGGTCATCGGCACCGGTCCCTGGTACATCTCGGCCCACGAGCCATCCGTAAGCTTCACGCTGACCCGCTTCGCAGAATACTGGGACCCGGACTACGCCTTAATCGACGAGATCTTCATGCCGATCCTGCCGGACTACGCGGCACGCCAGGCACAGCTCGAAGCCGGTCAGATCCACTTCGGCCGTGGCGGCAACGACATCGTCCGGCCCACCGACATCCTCAAGATCAAGCAGAACACGCCTGATCTTGAAATGTATGACGCCGGCACCCAGCCGGCGACCTCGGTCATCACCTTCGGCTGGCAGGGCGAGAACCCCTACAAGGACGAGCGCGTTCGCCAAGCGATTTCTATGGCGTTCGAACGTGACCTCGACATCGATGTCCGATCTAACGTCCTGGAGTTGCAAGACGCCGGTCTGCCGGTTAACGGCTACTGGAACACCCACCTCGGCGCCCGCGACGCCTACCGCGCCAACGGCTTCTGGCTCGACCCGCAGAGCAGCGCCTTCGGTGAGAACGCCAAGTACTTCCAGTACAACCTCCCCGAGGCGAAGAAGCTGCTGGCGGCGGCCAACTACCCGAACGGCTTCGACGTCAAGTTCTTCTACCCCAACGCCCAGCAGTTCGACCGCGCCAACGTCGTCCAGCCCTACTTCTTCTACCTGCAGGAGTTGGGCCTGAACGTCATCGACGCCGGCCAGCAGGACTACACCGGCGTCTACATCCCGTCGAACCGTGATGCCTCCGGCGCCTTCGACGGCATCGCTTACCACTCGGTCACCGGCACGATTCCAAGCGTGCTCGACCCGACCAGCGCACTGGTCGCCGAGCACCACCCGGAAGCTGGCGTCACCTTCCATGGTTACTCGGTCGGAGGCGGCGATGGCAAGACGGGCGACCCGGCCGTCATCGAGGTCCTCAACAAGGCTCGTATCGAGATGGACACCGAGAAGCGCAAGGCGCTTGCCCACGAGGCGCAGCAGCTGCTCGCCAAGGGTATGTGGAGCCTCATGGAGCCCGGCCAGGCAGACACCTTCATGTTGTCCTGGCCCGCAGTCATGAACCAGAGGGTCTACGACAGTGCCTGTGCCAACTGGGAGAAGTACCAGATGTGGCTCGACACGACCAAGAAGCCGTTCGCTTAAACGCCTTCAAGGTACGCAACTCGGAGGGGTTGGACAATTGTCCAACCCCTCTTGCATCCTCTAGGAGGGCGGCGGCTTGAGAGTCTGTTTGCTCGCGTGGGCGATTGTCCTTGTGCTGTTGCTGGATGCCTGCGGCGGAGACGGCGCCGCCTGCAACGACGACCCCGGTTCCTCCTGCGTCTGGGCCGGCACCGGCGAGGCCGGTTTCAACGGCGACGGCCACGACCGCAGGGACACCCGCCTCTACTGGCCCGTCGACGTCAGTTTTGCCCCAGACGGCACGCCTTGGATCGTCGACTGGAACAACAACAAGGTGCGCGAAGTGCTGTCAGACGGCTCCATACGCACTGCCGTCAGCCTGTTCCATCCCACCGATGTCGAGTTCGGCCCAGACGGCTTGATTTACATCGCTGACTGGCACAACTACCAGATCAATACTCTCGACCCCGAGACCGGCCTGCTGCGCCTCTTCGGCGGCGACGTTGCGGGCTTCGCGGGCGATGGCGGTCCCGTCGACGACGCGCTATTCAACCTACCGTCGTCGATAGTCTTCGCCTCGGACGGGTCGCTTTACATCCTCGACCAGGCCAACCAGCGCATTCGAAAGGCCGCCGCCGACCCCGGCCGCACGGTGACCACGGTCGTTGGCTCCGGGGATGCCGGCTTCGCGGGCGATGGCGGCCCACCGCTGTTGGCTCAGCTCAACTTCGGCACGGATGACAACGCCAATCCGTCCGGCGGCCTGGCCATCGGCCCCGATGGCACCCTTTATATCGCCGATTCGCTCAACCACCGCATCCGGCGCGTTGATTTTGAGGCCGGCCGCATCGAGACGATCGCGGGCAACGGGAGCGATGCGTTAACGGGAGACGGCGGTCCGGCATCCGACGCCGGGATCGGCCTCGTCAGCGACCTCGAGTTCGGTCCCGACGGCCGCCTCTACCTGTCCGACGCCGAAAATAATTGCGTCCGCGCGATCGACCTCACGACCGGCGTGATCGAAATGGTCTGGAATGGGAATCCCATGAATGACCAGGAGGCATCAGACGATATCCTCCTCGACCACCCGTCGGGCATCGCTTTCGGCCCCGACGGCCTGCTCTACATCGCCGACACATTCCACCATCGCATCGTCCGCGTCATTCCCGGCGCGTAACGCTTCCTCTGCCGCCCCGGCCTGCTCTGAACAGCGGCAGGCGGCGTAGCACCGCGCCAATGTGACCACCTTCGCGCGAGCCGCCGCCAAGGCTGGCGAATACGAGAGCCGTGGCCAGCAACGCGCCCAGCGTCGCAATCAGCACCCTGGTGGTCGTCAGCGAAACCGGCGTGTCGAAGCTCCCGGCCCTGTCGTCGACCGTGCCTCCAGGTCCAACCACCGCCACGTCGAACGGGACCGAGAGGTCGCTGTCCCGCGACTGCCTGATGTTCACGCGGATCTGCCAATCGCCGGGCTTGTCGAGGAACGGGCCCTGACCCGAATACACTTCGCCGTCCTGCTCCAGGTCGAGGCGAGATTCGCTCGTGCCCCCTGACCGGTCGAAAAACTCCAGGCGCACCTGCTCCACGAATCCGTTATTGCCCGCCAGCGCGACCTCAAAGGAGTTGAACCCCGGCCGTGCCGGGTCAACCGTCAGCGCCACGCCCAACTCCCCCACTTCTATCGACTCGCTATACACCGCTGCCACACCGGCAGAGGAACCCGTACCCCTGGTCGGCGTTATCTGCACCAGGAAAGCCGCGACCAACAGCACGCTCAGCGCCAGTGCCAATTCCAACCGGATCGTGAGACCGAATCGCCGCTCGAGCCGGCTCGGTCGCTCATCGTCACGCGTCGCGGCGGATTCGGAAGTCGTGGCGTAGGCGGGACGAAGGACGTACGCGTTGTAGCCCGCCACTGCCAGCAACGGCACGATGAGCAGAAGCTTGAGCAACAATGCCCGCCCATAACCGCTGTCCACGAGGTCGCCGAGCCGCGCGACCTCGATGCCCGCGCTGTACAGGCCCGCCAACAACAGCAGAGCGAGGCTGACCACGGCGATCGCCGAGAACCGCTGCAGGGCGGGTTCCAGGACGCCTTGACGAGCCTCCGTGGGCCACTCCCGGCCCGGCCACAGGAAGAGCAGCGCCAGCATGCCAAGCATGCCGATCCAGACCGACACGGCGAAGAGATGCACGAAGTCGATCGCGGTGGCCCAGAACGCTCCCGCGCCCGCCGCGGCGTGGCTGGTGCTCGACATCATCAGCAGCGCCGCCGCCGCGGCAGCGAGGCCGATGGCCGCCGGAACGCCACCCTGACGTGAGCCCCGGCGCAGCATGAGTACCACGGTTAGCAGCGACACGCCGAGCGCTACGTAGCGCAGCAGCCACCGCTCGCCCCAGCGCGTCGCCAGCACGTCACGCAGGCCGGCGTCGATGTTCGACGACTGGAGCAGCAGCTCGGCTACACCGGCCACCGCGATGACCAGGAGCGCCACCGCCGCGACATTCAGACAGCGCCGGTTACTTACAGCGCTTGCCTCTACCGCCGCTTCTCCGCGGAAGGCGCTCGTAACGGCGAGCATGAACAGCAACGACCCGACCAGCAGACAGCCTGCGACCAGCAGGACGAATTTCGCCAGGGCCAGGCCCGGCCTCGCTTCGTCGCCTTCGACGCTCGTGGCCGCCGGCGCGGTCACGTTGGGCAGGCTGCCGTCTGCGTTGAGGATCGTGAGCGGGTAGGAGCCTGAGACGCGGTGGCCGTCGACGACAGACACCGTCTCCCATGAGACCACGAGGAACCCCGGGCCGGCCGCCCCCAGGCGGACCCTCGCCACCGTATCGTCCGTCTCGTCGAACTGCAGGGCTTGGTCCGGCCGCGCACCGTCCTGGTCGACAACCGTCACGGTGCTGAACTTCCGCTCCAGCGGCTCGCTGAAGTACAGCGTCAGCTCACGCGGCGCTTCGGCCAGGGTCGCGTTGACCGGCGGCTCGGCGCGCACCAGCAACGCGTGCGCCAGCACAGGCGCCGCCTCTCTCGTGGTAAGCGCAGCGACGGCTGCCAGGATCAGGAGCAGCGCAACGGTCAGCCGCATCGTTGGGTCCTTGCCTGCGCCCCGAGATGTGTGGCTTGGTCCGGGGCGGGCCGCTGTATTCGGCCGGGGTTCGAAGTCTGGGCTCGAAGCTGTTTCAGGATAGCATCGCGCCGCCTAGGAATCGTAAGTGCCTTAACCTATACTCGAACAATCAACCAACCTCCCCGGCGTATTCAATCCGTGGCGCCAGCGTGCTATCCCGAGGAACGCTCCGGAGGCTCGACAGAGCAGGAGGCAGGTCGTCAGGCGTCTCTCCCTTCTCCTGGTGTTGCTCACCTGCGCCGCGTGCGGCGGAAGCGATCCCGCGACGGAGCCATCCGGGTGGACTGTCGTGTCCTCCGGCCTCCCGGCTGCCTTGACCTCGATCTGGGGCACCAGCCCCGCTGACATCTGGGCGGTCGGCGGCGACTCCCAAAACGCCGGCAACAGCGTCATGCACTTCGACGGCGACGCCTGGACCAACCTGACCACCGGATCCACCGGCGACCTCTGGTGGGTCTTCGGCTTTCAGGGCGGCCCCGTCTTCATGGGCGGCGCAGGGGGCCTCATCCTGCGCTACCAGGACGGCGACTTCGAGCGTATGCAGACGCCCGGCACCGACACGGTCTACGGCATCTGGGGCCCCGCTCCGGATGACCTCTGGGCCGTCGGCGGCAACGTGACGGAGGGCGCCTTCGCCTGGCGCTTCGACGGCAGCGCCTGGACCGAGGCCGAGGGCTTCCCGCCCGTCCTCGTGCAGTCCTCGTCCCTGTTCAAGGTCTGGGGCGCCTCCGCCGAAGACGTCTGGCTCGTCGGTACCGGCGGCGCCATCCTGCACTACGACGGCGACAGGCTGACGCAGGTTGTGTCCGGCACGACACGCGACCTCTTCACGGTCAGCGGCAACAGCGAGCGCGCCGTCGCCGTCGGCGGCTTCGGCACCGGCGTCATCGTCGAAAATGACGGCTCCGGCTGGCGAGACGTGACGCCGCCAACCACGCCCCAGGTCGTCGGCGTCGTCCTCACCGCAGATTCGGCGTACGCCGTCGGCATCGAAGGCGCCGTCCTGCACCGAATCGATGGCGAATGGACCCAGATCGAGACCGGCATCCCCGTCCCGGGCGCCCTCCACTCCGTCTGGGTCGACCCCGAAGGCGGCGTTTGGGCCGTCGGTGGCCGCGTCCTCTCCTCACCGCTGGTCGATGGGGTTATCATTCATAAAGCTCCGCCGGAATCGACATCATGATCGTGAATCGAGCGAGCACGGCAATCTTCGTACCACTGGCGCTTTCGGTCGCGCTGTTCGTGGCTGCGTGTGGTGGCTCTGACGGGGCCTGCGGCGACGACGACAGCGTCTCCTGCGTCTGGGCCGGTACCGGCGCGGCCGGCTTCAACGGCGACGGCCTCCCCTTCGATGAGAGCCGCCTGTATTGGCCCCTCGACATCAGCTTCGGCCCCGATGGCACCGCCTGGGTGCTCGACTGGAACAACCACCTCGTGCGGCAGGGGAAGCCAGATGGCACGTTCGTTTCGGCGATCGGCGATTTCCTCGGTGACGGCCCGCCTGACCAGAGCGACCTCACGGCGCCCGGCGCTCCCGGTAACACAGTCCGCCTGAACCACCCCACGGACATCGTCATGGGCCCTGACGGCCTCCTCTACCTCGATGCCTGGCACAACCACAAGATACGCACGCTGGACGTCGAGACCGGCCTTGTGCAGGTCCTGGGCGGCCGTGGCGCCGGCTTCGCGGGCGACGGCGGTCCCGTGGCCGACGCCCTGTTCAACCAGCCCAGCCGAATCGCCTTCGCCGCCGATGGCGCCCTCTACGTGCTCGACCAGCGCAACCAGCGAATTCGGCGCATCGATGCCAGCCCGGACCGCATCATTACGACCGTCGCCGGCACGGGTACGGCGGGATACGCGGGCGACGGCGGCCCCCCGGACCAGGCGCAGCTGAACTTCGAGACCGGCGCCAACCCCAACCCCTCCGGCGGACTCGCCATTGGCGATGACGGCAATATCTACATCGCCGACGCCCTCAACTTCCGCATCCGTCGCATCGACCTCACCGCCAACCTGATCGAGACCGTCGCCGGCACCGGCGCGCAGGGCTTCGCCGGCGACGGCGGCCCGGCGCTGCAGGCCCAGCTCGGGCCCGTCAACGACCTCGAGTTCGGGCCCGACGGCCGCCTCTATCTCGCCGACACCGAAAACAACTGCGTCAGGGCGATTGACCTCTCGACCGGCATCATTGAGATGGTCTGGGACGGCAGCGGCGAGGGCGGCAGTCTGAAAGGCGCCGACAGGCTGCTGAGCCGCCCCTTCGGCATCGGCTTCGACCCTGCCGGCAGGCTCTTCATTGCCGACACCTACAACAGCCGCATCATCCTCGTATCGCTTGAGGCGGCGAGCTGATGCCAGTCACCAGAGCCCTTCATTTAGCGGCCGGCCTCGGCGCGCTACTGGTGTTGGCCTGCGGCGGCGGTGGCGACGACTGCGGCCCGGGTGAGATCTGCACCTTCGCCGGTACCGGCGTCGCAGGGATAACGGCCGACGGCGTGCCCGCCGCCGATTCCGAGTTCTACTCACCGATGGACGTGACCGTCGGGCCGGACGGACTGCTGTATATCGTCGATTGGAACAACCACCGTATCCGCGTCATCGACGACGACGGCCGCGTCAGCACCGTGGCCGGCAGCGGGCTCATCGGTGACGGACCGCCCGGCTCAGTGCTGGACGCCGCCTTCAACCACCCCACCGGCCTCGCATTCGATGCCGAGGGCCGCATGTTCATCGCCGCCTGGCACAACTCACGCATCAAGGTCGTCGATCTCGCCGCGGGTAACCTCGAAGACTACGCGGGCACGGGCGGGCGCGATTACGCCGGTGACGGAGGTCCGGCCGCGGCCGCGATCCTCGACCTGCCGGGCTCGCTCGCCTTCGACAGCCAGCAGAACCTCTACGTCGTCGACCAGGCCAACCAGGTGATCCGCAAAATCACACCGGACGGCGTGATCAGCCGCTTCGCCGGCGTCTGCCTCGTCGGCGCCCCGGTCAGCGGCCAGGAGCCCACGCGGCTCGGCGATACCGATAAGTGGGGCTGGAACCCCGGCAACGCTGGCGCGAAGTGCGAAGCCGGCTTCGGCGGCGATGGCGGTCCCGCGCTCGAGGCGCGCATCTCCCAGCCCGTCGGCCAGGCGGCCGAGCCCGCCGGACGCATCCTGATCGACGCCAACGACAACATCTACTTCGCCGACTCCGGCAACAACCGGATCCGCAAGATCGACAGGGATGGGATTATCACGACCGTGGCGGGTAACGGCACGCCGGGCTTCGCAGGGGACGGTGGCTCGGCAATCGACGCGCAGCTCAACAACCCTGTAGATGTTGCGCTCGGGCCGGACGGCAGCCTCTACATCGCCGACACTTACAACTCCTGCATCCGCGTTGTCGACCCGCAGGGCATCATAAACACCGTCGCCGGCGTCTGCGGCACGAGCGGGTTCAACGGTGACGGGAGAGCCGCAACCGCCGCGCTTCTCGACCGCCCCTACGGCATCGAACTGGACGGCAAGGGCAACCTCTACATCGCGGATACGTACAACGAGTGCATTCGTCTCGTCGTACTGACGTAGCCCCGGCGAAGCTGCCATGACGCTGTTCCGCGGCGCCGCGCTCCTCGGGCTCTTGATAGGCCTCTTCATTGCCACCGGGCGAGAGCTGGGCCTCAAAGACGCTTCATCCGCCAATCCGGGCACCGTGACCCAGTGCATCCAGGGGCGCTGCATCGAGATCGCCCTCGACGACGGCAACGACTCCGGGGTGCTTACGGCCCGGGAGGAGATCGAGCGCCTCGGCCGCATCCCGCCCTCCTTCAGAGAAGTCGCGTCCCAGGCCGGCGTCGCCTTCCAGCACACGCGCGACGATAACTTCTTCAACCTCGGCGGGGGAGCGGCCGCAGGGGACTTCAACAACGACGGCTGGATCGACCTCTACGTTACGAATTCAGCCGGGCCCAACGCCCTTTACCGCAACAACGCGGACGGCAGCTTCACCGACATTGCGGTATCCGCCGGCGTCGCCGACCTGGCCGGGCGCGGCCACGGCGTCGCATGGGGGGACTTCAACAACGACGGCTTCCTCGACCTGTACGTCGCCAACTACGGCAACAGCCGCCTGTTTCGCAACAACGGGGACGAGACTTTCAGGGACGTCACTACCGCCGCCGGGGTTGCCGACCCGGGGCCGGACTACCGCACCACAGGCGCCGTCTGGGGCGACTACGACCGGGACGGACTCCTCGACCTGCTGATCGTCCGCCACGTCGATGCCGTGGGCCCGCTCTTCACGCTCACGGACACCGCCGCCATCGTCCTCCTGCGCCAGTGCCGCACCGAGGAGTTTTACGCCAACCCCAAGGTCCCGCGAGGCGTGGTGATCGGCGACTCGCACGACTTCTCGCAGCGCGCCAAGCGCAACTTCGACGGCGGCGTGCGTTCCCTCAAGCTGTACCACAACCGTGGCAACGGGACGTTCGAGGACGTCACGTCAATGCTCGACGACGGCAAAGGCTACCCCAGCAACATCGAAGGCGCCGGATTCAAGCCCGCCTTCGTCGACTACGACAACGACGGCGACCTCGACATCTACGTGGTCAACGACTACGGCGACGAGATCTACCCGAACGTCCTCTGGCGCAACGACGGCCCGACCGCCACCGGCGCCTGGAGCTTCAGCGACGTCTCGGAGGGGTCCGGCGCCAACCCGCCGATGTTTGGCATGGGCCTCGCCGCCGGCGACTATGACAACGACAGCGACCTCGACTTTTACGTCACCGACATCGGCTCCAGCCGTTTCTTTGAGAATCGCGCCGGGCTGTTCGAGGACGTGACGGACCGTACGGACACCGGCCGCGGCGTGATCCCGGAAAACGGCGACGTCAACCTCTCGATCGGCTGGGGCGCCACCTTCGCCGACCTCGACAACGACGGCTGGCTGGACCTCTACATGACCAACGGCCAGATCGACAGCGACCCGTGCTCGAACCTGCCGCATCAACCCAACGCGGTCTTCATTAACCAACGCGACGGCAGCTTCGCCGACGTGTCACAAGCTAGCCGCGCGAACGACCCGGGGACCAGCCGTGAGGTCGTAGATGCCGACTTCAACAACGACGGCCGCGTAGACCTGTTCGTGGTCAACATCGGCTCGATGGACGGCACGCCGGGCATATCCCGCCTCTTCCTCAACCAGGACGAATCGCGCAACCACTGGCTGCAGATCCAGCCCGTCAGCGGCCCGGGCGCGCTGTTCTCAGTCGGCGCCCGGGTTGAGGTCACGGTCGATGGCATCACGATGGTGCAGTACGCGGGCCAGGCGCAGGGACACATGTCGCAGTCCATGATCCCGGTGCACTTTGGCACCGGCGCCGCTCGGCGCGTTGACCGGGTGGAGGTGCGCTGGCCTTCCGGCGCCGTGCAGACGCTGCGTGAGGTGGACGCCGACCAGCGCCTCGTTGTGGAGGAGCCACGGTAAACGCCATTGCTTCGAAGGAAGAAAGGTAGCGCCTCAAGGCACGGCCCGACGAGATTGCCGCGCCTCTCCCTGACGGTCGATGGCTCGCAATGGGGATTACATTGCGTTTCTCGGCGATCGATGGCTCGCAATGGCGCACGCTGACTCCGAATCAGGGAGAGCCGGCCACGTCAGCGCGAAGCGTGGGCTGCTACTCGACCTCGCCGTGCGGCAGTGGTTTGGCGATGACCTCTTTGATCTGGTCGATGATGTCGGACTGGTCGTAGCCACGCAGCAGGTTGATGCGGTTGCGGCTGGGGTCGCCGCCGTGCCAGTACTCGTAAATGTCCTGCCGCATGCCGAAGGACGACATCGCGAGGTCGTGCGCGAAGCGGAAGAGACGTGACTTGTACTCGACATCTACATCCTTGCCGCGCATGAATTGCTCCAGGTACGGCCGCAGCTCCGGGTTCGCGAGGTCGTTCTCGCTGGGCTGCATCACGATGCCGGAGCCACAAAGCTCGCGCAGAAGCTCCGTCATGCGCCACGTCGTCTGCGCCATCCAGATGCCGATCGGCCCCGCAGGCGTCCCGAAGCGCTTGTTCGAGTGCTCGAAGCCGTCCATCGCCAGACGCAGCATCTCGCAGTTCGCCACCATCTCGCCGAGCTTCGAGTTGACCTCGCGGTACTCGTTGACGCCGATCGCTTCCGTGATCATCGTCGCGACAGCGGTCATCAGGCGATAGCGGAACAGCGCGCGCTCCAGGTTGGCCCAGCCGGCGAAGTTGGCGTCGGCGCCGCCCGGCCCCGCGAAGGAGAAAACGCGCGCCGGCGAATCGTAGAGGAAGAAGATGCGGTCCCAGGGCACGAGTACGCGCTCGAAGAAGAGCATGCAGTCCTGCTCGTCCAGGCCTTGCAGCGGATGGCCCCAGGAACCGAACCAGCGGCCGACGGGCTCGCGAGCCAGGATCTTCAGGCCTTTCGAGTTCGTAGGAATCGAAAATGCGAGGACGAAGCGCGGGTCGTTGCGTGCGAAGAAGGTCGCCGATAGCGACACGTAGGTCTCGTTGCTGTGCACCGCCGCCGTCGAGAGCTGCTTGCCGCCCGAGACGATGACGCCTTCGGCCGTCTCCTCGACGACGTGCAGCGCGATCTCCTCGTCCTCAGGCGTAGCGCGCCGCTCGTTCTGCGGCTGCGTGCTGCGGTCGACCTGCGGGTCGCCCAGCGCGTGCGTCAGGAAGAGGTCGTTGTCGCGGCAGTAGCGGTAGTAGTTGAGGATGTTCTCGCCGAAGTCGCAGTGGTCGTTCTTGAAGGACGAGAACTGCTCGCGGCGCGGCACCATGTTGCAGATGAAGGGCGCCAGGATGTCCGGGCTGCGGCCCAGCTGACCCCAGGTGAGCTTGTTCCATAGCTGGCTGTTGCGCCGCTTGCGGGCCGAGTCCTCATGGTTCGCCGGGATCAGCCATGACAGGCTGGTGCGCACTCCGCTCTCCGGGTCGACGTACGTCATCTCGTCGCGATACTCAGGGCTGTTTTGCAGGTCGTAGACGTCCGCCAGCGACCTGATCATGTCCTTGAACGCCGGATGCGTCGTGACGTCGTCGATGCGCTTGCCGTCCAGCCAGACCTCGCGCCCATCGCGCAGGCTCTCGACGTAGCGAGCACCCGTCATTGCGCCCGGGCCGCTGCCAGAAACCCCGTTCGACGCGCCGTTCTTCGACGCGCTCTTGCCATTTTTCGCGGCGGTCTTACCGGTTGCCTTCAAAGCTTCGTTGGATGTCATGAACCAGATACTCACTATTAGTTAAGCAGCTTAATCAATGCAGCCATCATACGGCCTCAACAAGGTGTGTCAAGGCGGGATTATAACGGCCCGATACCCTAGAGTAGACTGGTCGGAATCGAAGGAGCCACATACGGTATGAATAAGTCAACGGCTGTTGGTCAGGCTGCGGCACTAAACGCCAACTCCCAGCGAACCCTCGCCAGCTACACGAACGCATTCCCGGACGCCGATGCCGAGGCGCTCGCAGCGCACCTCGCCGTGACGTCAACCGCCGGTTTCCTCACGCGCGGCATCGAGGCTCGGATTCAGGCGCTCGGCTTCGAGCTCTCTCGCCCGCGCTACACGATCGTCCGCACGCTCTATCTCAGTCCTGACAACGCCATAGCCCAGAGCGAGCTGGCACAGGTGCTTCGCGTATCCGGGCCCAACATCACGCAGCTCATCGATGGCCTCGTCGCCGAAGGCTGGGTCGAGCGCGTTGTCAACCCGGCCGACCGCAGGGTGGTCCACGCCCGCCTGACGCGCGAAGGCAAGCAGCGTGCCGCGAGGCTCGTCCCCGCCATCGTCGAGTACATGCAGGACTCCTGCAACCAGCTCAGCGCCGACGAGCAGGCCGAGCTCTGCCGCCTTCTCGACAAAGTGCGTCTCGCGGTCGAGAGACGCGACCAGTCCTAGCCAACCGTCCTACAGGGCGCCGCTCGCCTTCGCTGCGGCGACGTCCGGCTCGTAGCCCCAGGCCTCAAAGCCGCCGAGGCCGTTCGCTTCGTTGTAGGCCATCGCGCTGAGCCACTGGCCCGTGACGCCGCTGGCGTCCTGCTCGGCGAGAAAAAGCGCCAGCGGCACCACGTTGTCCGCCCGCACGCGCCGCGACGTCCAGTTCGGCCGCGCCTGGCCGCTGCGCTGACGGATTGCGTTGCGCACCGTTTCCTGCTCGTCCGAGCCGGTGGTGGCCGTATGGCCCGGCAGCAGGACGTTGGCCGCGATGTTCGACGCCCTGAGCTCCTGCGCCAGGTAGATCGTCATCGACGACATCGCCGCCTTGGCGGGCTGATACGAGCCCTCCCGGCTCAGGCCATAGCCCGTTGCCTCGCCCTGGCCGGCGCCGTGAGCGTTCAGAACCTGGCTCGAGGCGACGGTGATGATGCTGCCGCGCTGCTTCTGTAGCATCGGCTGCGCGAACTTCTTGATCACGCGGAGGTTGCCGAACACGTGCGTCGAAAACATCCGCTCCCACTCGCTGACGTCCGTATCGAGCACGCTGACGCTGCCGTGCGTGTCGAGATAGAGGTCCCGCTGGCGCGTGCCGCCGTTGGCGATGATCACGTCGATCGTGCCGAACTTCGCCATCGCCTTGTCGTAGATCGCGTCAACGTGCGACTGCAGCGTCACGTCCATCACGCCCGTCAGGACGTTCTCCTCGGCCTCGATCTCGGCTCGGAAGTCATAATCGTCGTTCGACACGCCTGTCGGGATCCACGACAGGTCGGTCGCGACGACGCTCGCGCCCTGCTTGATGAAGGCACGCGTCATCTCACGCCCCATGCCCCTCGCAGCGCCCGTGATTAACACAACCTTGCCTTCTACAGACATACGGCACCTCCTGGTGATGTCTTAGCCGGCTCGGATTATAGGCTTCGCCGCGAAAAATCTCTTAAGTCACCTAAGCAATCTCCTGGAAACAAGCGTAAAATTGTCACAACCGAGTAGGAGGCAGCAGATGCTCAGCAAGCAAGACAACGACGTTCTTTGCAAAGTCGGTCCCGGCACGCCCATGGGCAACGTCCTGAGGCAATACTGGGTCCCCGTCTTTATGTCGAGTGAACTGCCCACCCCCGATTCGCCGCCGCAACGCGTCCGTATCCTCGGCGAGGACCTCATCGGCTTCCGCGCCACGAGCGGCGCGGTCGGCCTCGTGGCTAACGCCTGCCCCCACCGCGGCGCTTCGCTCTTCTTTGGCCGCAACGAGGAAGACGGGCTGCGCTGCGTCTACCACGGCTGGAAGTTCGACGTGGCCGGCGCCTGCGTCGACATGCCCTCTGAGCCCGCCGAGTCTAACTTCAAGAACAAGGTCCGCGCTCACGCCTACCCCACGCAGGAGCGCAACGGCGTCGTCTGGGCCTACATGGGCACGCGCACCGGCTCCGACCTGCCGGCGCTGCCCGACATCGAGCCGAACATGGTCCCCGAGAAGGGCACGCACGTGGAGAAGGCGCTGCGTGACTGCAACTGGGTCCAGGGCCTCGAAGGCGACATCGACACCAGCCACCTCGCGTTCCTTCACCTTGGCGGCAACAAGCTGGAGGACGCCAAGCCCGGCACGTTCGACTACTACACGATCGCGGACAAGGCGCCGCGCTACGACGTGGTCGAGACCGAGTTCGGGACTTCGTACGGGGCGTACCGTCCGGCCGAGGCGGACACGTACTACTGGCGCGTGGCGCACTTCCTCTTCCCGTTCTACACGATGATCCCGACGGGCCTCCTCGGCATGCAAATCCTGGTCCGCGCCTGGGTCCCGGCCGACGACGACCACATGATGTTCTGGAGCTTCGCCGTCCCGAGCACGCTGGCCTTCAACAACACCACGGCGGGCCAGGGCGCCCAGGGCGACGCGGAGGCCGCGAAGAACGCCGCGGGCAAGGCGCCGCCGAAACGCCAGCGCCCCGGCTTCGACTACCTGCCGGACGAATCGCACTGGCTGGGCAAGTTCCGCCTGGCGCAGAACCGCGCCAATGACTACCTGATCGACCGCGAGGCCCAGCGCACGACGTCGTACACGGGCATCCCGGGCATCCACCAGCAGGACCAGGCGATCACCGAGAGCATGGGCACGATCTACGAGCGCACCCAGGAGCACCTCGGCGCCAGCGACGCCATGGTGATCCGCACGCGCCGCCGCATGATCAAAGCCGCGAAAGCGCTGGCGGAGGACGGCACCCTGCCGCCCGGCGTCGACGACCCGTCGATCTACCGCTATCGCTCCGGCGGCGTCATCCTGCCTCGCTCCGCTGACTGGCAGCAGGCGACACGCAGCCTTCAGGCCGCTTTCGTGGAACACCAGCCCGAAGAGCTGTTCGCGCCAACCGTCTCCTGACCACAGTCGAAGCTACACAAAGAGGGACGCCCGTCGATCGACGGGCGTCCCTCTTTTCAGTCGCCTGGGAGTAGCGTGCTGCTGCCTACACGGGCAGGACGTCTCCGTCCGCCGGCGTCCCTACGTCGAAGGCGTTTACGACGCCGGCCAGCATGCCGTAATATCCCACGCCGGCCGTCATTTCGATGACCCACTGCACGCCGTGGCGCTTGACCAGCGCGTCGTAGACCGTCTGCTCGACGCGGTTGTTACGGAACAACTGCCGCACGTACGTCACGATCTCCGCCTCGTGGGGCTGCAGCGACGACACTTCGCCGCGGTTCCTCACCACTTCGATCGCTGCCTCACTTAGCCCGCCGCGCCGTCCTGCGCCCACCTGCGCGGCCCAGACGTAGAGGCAGTCCTTCTCTCGCGCCGCCGTGATGAACGCCAGCTCCTTTTCCGGCGACTTCAGCACCGAGTGGTGGCGGAAGTAATTACCCAGCTCCAACGCCGGCTTATCCAGCACCGGGCTGTGCAGCAGGATGCTGTGCGGACCGCGTAGCGCACCGAATGTCTCCAGCACCGCGTCCACCACGCCCTGGTGTTCGGCCGCCACCTGCGACTTGTCGGAAATCGGCTCAATTCTCGGCATCGTTATCTCCTCTACTGTTGGCCGCGCGCCGCGGCGTAGATCTGCTCGATGAGCTCCCACGTTTTGACCGTGTCGGGGAAGTTGCAGTGAGGCTGCTGTTTCTCCCTGACGCAGTCGATGAAATACCGGCTCTCGTGCCAGAACCCCAGCCAGTGCTCCGGCGTTTCGCCGAAGGGCTGCCCGAAGACGCTTGATTCGAAGACCTCCCGCTCCCCGCTG
>DASTLN010000172.1:0-5023 GCA_035714925.1 Dehalococcoidia bacterium
GCCACCTCCCGGCCTACAGCAGCCTGGACCGCCCGTGCTGAAGGACGCGTTCGTGAACCCGGTGGTGGGCTACGAGTACCAGGGCCCCTACCGCATGGCGTCGAAGACCTTGCGGGGCGGTCTGGCGTGGGAGGGGCAGGCAACCTACGACGCCACCCGGCGCCTGTTGGGCTGGAGCTCGACGAACGGCGACGGCCACCGGGTATTCGCGGAATCGTTGAGCTGGTATCCTCGCAACGTGAAGCAGAGCATCACCCGCGGCGACCTCAACGACGCGCGCCTGAACCTGACCTACGACGGCGCGAGCCGGTTGCTCGCGGCCCAGCGTCAGGCGGACGCGTCCAATGCCTTCACCGCGGGCCTGCCCCAGCAATGGAGCTTCGAGTACGACGAGGCGCAGAACCTCCTGGAGCGCAACGAGGACGGCTGCTGTGGCGACACGACGCAGGTGGCGATGCCGCCCGATGACTCGCAGCGCAACCGGCCGGAATCGGTGGGTGGGACTCCGCTAGCCTGGGACGGGTCGGGCAACTTGACGTCCAAGGGTTCCTACACGTTCCACTACGACTACCGCAATCGGCTGATCAAGGTCGAGCATCCGCAGCAGGCGACGGTCGAATACGCCTACGACGCCTTCAACCGGCGCGTGGAGAAGCGCGTCGCTGGCGGCGCCACGGAGACGACCGTGTGGTCGGGCTGGCGGGAGCTGGAGACCTACGCCAACGGCGTGCTGAAAGAGCGTGTGACGTACGGCGCGGGTCTCGACGAGATCGTTCGGCTCGAGAACGTCACCTCAGGTCTCGTCCATTTGCCGGTCTACGATGCCACGGGCAACCTGGTGATGGTGCTCGACGCC
Source organism: Dehalococcoidia bacterium (assembly GCA_035714925.1). GTDB lineage: Bacteria > Chloroflexota > Dehalococcoidia > DSTF01 > WHTK01 > WHTK01. The sequence goes on from DASTLN010000172.1 coordinate 857, forward strand.
GGTGGACATCCGGTGGAGCGGTATGAGTACTCGCCGTTTGGCGAGCGCTGGATTTTCGCCGATTCGGATCCGCCGGAGATCGAGCAAGTCCGGCTGAAGGACGGAGCGATCTGGCTCGAGATCTCGGAGGAGGTGGACTTCGAGGAGCTTCGGGCGGCGGTCGGCGACGGCCGTCTGGTGCTCACCGACGACGATGAGAGCGAGCCGCTGTCGATCACGATCTCGAAGCCGGTGGGCGGTGGCCGTCAAGCGGGCCGTCGAGTGGTGATCACGCCGTCGACGACGCCGGCGGTGGGGACGCAGGTGATGCTTGGAATCTCCGCGGGTACGTTGTTCGATTTCTTTGGCAACGCGGGAGAAGATAGCCTTGAGCTGACCTTCGATTGGCCGGCAGGTGATCTCATCTTCCTCGACGCGGTGGCGCCGCGTGTGGAGCAGGTGTGTACGAAGAACGGGGCCTTGGAGGTGCAGTTCTCAGAGGAGGTGGATCCTTCGCTGGCGACGGGCTTGGTGCTGGTGGATGGTCAGGCGCAGACATGGTCGCTTGCTGCGGATCGCTACACGCTGATCGGTGCTCCGTTGACGGACGGAGTACACGAGCTGAGCATCACTGCGGGCTCGGCGCTGGATCTCAATGGGCTGGGATTGGCGAGCGGATTCGCCGAGACGTTCTCCGTGGGAGGTGGTACGCCGGCAGAGCAGGTCGTCTGGAGTGCGGGCGCTCTGGGCAGTATCGCGACATCAGCGGTTGGGAATCGGTTTGGGTTCCATGGCCGGCCGCTGGATGTGGAAACGGGACTCCTCTACTTCAGGAACCGGTACTACGATCCGGAGCTGGGTCGGTTCATTACGACGGATCCGCTGGGGTACGTCGATGGACCATCGGCTTACCAGTTCGCGGGATACTCGCCGTTCAACAACGGAGATTCGCTCGGTTTGTACATAGTCGGCGGCGCGGCGGAACTTAGAGCAATCAAGCAAGCGCTGAGGGATGCGGGTGCTTTCCACATGGCTTACCTTCTAAACTTGCAGGAGTACCCTGTTCCAAGGAAAAATAGGAAGCTCCTGGGTCCCCGAAAAGAGACTCGGATAGTTCTGACAGGGCGGGATGTAGACACTGGAAGCGAGATCGCCGATTTTATCCGATCGGCGATTGAATCGGAGGTGCGCATCGAATTCACGATTTCGACTAAATCTAATAGAGGGTTTGGCGGCGTTACTACAGGAATGGGCCCAATGCTCACCCCCATGTTCGATCCAGGTAGGCCGGACTCGGAGAACAGAATAACAATTGAGATCAACCCAACTCAGGTTGCGCGCCTTCTTGTGGCTGGCCCAACTATTGAAATCGAAGCTGAAAACGGTGTCGGGCGTCTAACGGATACCAGGATACCAGTACCTCTTTCGGCCGCAGTGATTCACGAATTCGGCCATGCATATTATATGTATGGACTCCGGAATTTTCCACCGTTGGATAAAGCTGAAACTAATAAGGTCGCCGTAGAATGGGAAAACAAGTACCGAGTCAGAGTTGGCTTACCGAAGAGACAATGGCATTAGAGACGACTATGTGGCGCCACCGCTTTCTCTCGTTGATGGTCATAGTTTCTGCCTCTGCAGCTTGGGCAATCTACAGGGTCCCAGCTTCAGCAGTGGATAGATGGGTAGTGCCAGTGTTTGCCGGTTATTCCTCGCTCCTCGCCGGTACGTTTTTCTGCCTCTGTCTTGCTGTAAGCCACCTGTTTTCAAGCAGAGTCCGAAGGGGTCTGATCCTGGGTTCACTTCTAGGTGCGAGCACAAATCTTCTCATCTGGTTCAGGTGGATAGTCATTCCAAAAGACTCGATACTATTCCATATCCTTGCGCGCCTTACCTGGATTCCAGGATGGCCAGGTGTGCTAGTGCCAAGACTGTGGGGAGAGGAAATGCTCTTGCACAATCCGCATTTTACCAAGGAGGTGAGTCTCTGGCAGTGGACGCTTCTCACTGTTATAGATGTCGCAGTATGGTCTGCGCTAGGCGCCATTATAGGAGCTTTGTTCGAAGGTTCCCAACATAGACGAGCACGCCGAGGGCCAGTGGGCGCACAGCGACTCCAGGAGCTGGACGTTCGTGTCCTTTCGGCAAACGTGCAGAGGGTCAAGAAATCCGCAGCGGCGATTTGTCGCAGTTTGTTTAGAGGGCCGCTAGAGTGATATTCCGATGCGTTGCCCTCATTTTGGTGGCATTGGTTGCCGGATGCGGGCGCCGTGAGGATCACCTCATGTCGGCTGCAGGTCCTCTGCGAGGTGAATCCATTCACGTAATCAATGCAAAGGGACCTTTGTTGTTTGAATACGTTGGACCAATGCCCTGTCCATTCGCTGGTCGAGTGGCCACGCGGTACATGTTTAGCGTCTCAGCCGGGACCAGGATGGTCGGAGGACGTGGTCGTGCCGTGGGCGAATCTCGGCGCGGGCCTTGAGGACGGGTGACGAGGCGCAGGGCCCCCGGGGAGGAGCATTCGACGTGCTACTCAGGTCGGCAGGCGGTGGCGAGGCCCTCACCGCGGGGGGCAGGCCGCTCGGCTCTCCGCACTCCGTGTGTACCCGTGGTCGAGGCCCATTCGGAGCCGGTCTGGGCGTGTAGACAGGAGGAAAGGCGCAGAAAGTAGAGATCAAGGAGTTGCAATGCCCTGGAATCTGTGCAACCATAGATTCCCATGGGCCTGCTCGGGAGCTCGAAGAGACTGCGCCAGGAGATCGAGACGCTTCGGCGTCGGCTCGAGGAGGCCCTCGCGAGCAACGAAGCGCTGCGCGGCGACAACGAAGCGCTGCGTAGCGACAACGAGGCACTGAAGAAGAAGATCGCCGATCTGGAGGAGCTGTTGGCGCAGGAGCGTCGAGCCTCCCGGCGTCAGGCGGCGCCCTTTCGCCGCCGCCAGCGTGCCAGCGCGCCCAAGAAGCCGGGTCGTAAAGACGGACACCCCGGAACACGACGGTCGACGCCGGAGCACTCCGACCGGACGCTGCAAGCTGCGCCGTTGGTCGGCTGTCCCCACTGTGCCGGGCCGCTCACCGACATCAAAGAGTTGGAGAATTATCAGACGGAGCTGCCGCCGATCAAGGCGGAGGTCGCCCGCATCCTTTTCCAGAGCGGCTGGTGCGAGACCTGTCACAAGCGCGTCTACTCGACTCATAAGGAGCAAAGTTCGACCGCGACCGGTGCGGCCGGCCACCATCTGGGGCCTCGGCTACGGGCCTTCACGGCCGACTTGAAGGGTCGCTTAGGGATTCCCTTCCGCAAGATCCAGGACATCCTGCGCGTGCAGTTCGACATCGAGGTCAGCGCGGGCGGACTGGTGCAGTCCAACCACCACTTGGCCCAGCGGGCGGCGCCGACAGTGCAAGCCATGAAGCAAGAGCTGGCGCAAGAGAAAGTGGCCCATGCCGATGAGACAGGCTGGCGGGTGGCGGCCGAGAGCGCCTGGCTGTGGGTCGTTTGTAGCCCGCGGTTCACGATCTACGTAATCACGTCCCACCGCTGCGCCACCGTGGTCGGCGAAGTTCTTGGGGAGAGCTTCGCGGGTTTCCTGATGCGCGACGGCTGGCGATCCTATGACACCCGTCTGGACTATCGGATGCTGCGCTGTTTACTTCATCTGAAGCGCAATGCAGTGGAGTTGGAGCAGATCCAGAGCGGCGAGGCGGTGGAGACGCCCGGTCTGTTTGCTCTCTGGCTCGACGGAGTGTTCTCGCTCAAGAGTCGAGTGGGAGAGCTCTCCGAGGAGGAGTACTCGCGCGAAGCCACGGAGTTGGTCGAATGCTTCGACGAGCTCGTTCAGGGGAGCGATCCGAACAAGCGCAATCAGGCGTTTCTTGAGCGCTTGGCCAAGGCACGCGAGCGGATCGTACCGATCCTTGAGCATCCCGAGTTGCCAGCGACCAACAACCTGGGCGAGCGCCAGATCCGACCCAGCGTGGTCCATCGCAAGCTCAGCGCGGGCAACAAGACCGAGAAGGGTGCGCAAACGACGGCGACACTGGCGAGTCTTTCGTCGGTCACGTGGCGCACGTCGATGCCGCGAGCGTGAATGCACCGCGCGCGCCAACCCGAGCCCGTGCGGCGGATGCCGGGCGCGGAAAGCTCGACTCGAGGCCCAGCGGGTGGTGGGGGGGCGAGGCCCGA
>DASTLN010000173.1:0-8231 GCA_035714925.1 Dehalococcoidia bacterium
CGCAGCAGGTTGATGCCGACGACGACGTCGTAGACGCCGAGGCGCAGGTCGCGCAGGATCTCGACGCGTTCCATCGTGTCGATTTCGGAGTGCAGGTAATGGGTGCGGACGCCCATCTCCAGCAGGTAGTCGGCGAGGTCCTCCGCCATCTTCTTGGTCAGCGTCGTGACGAGCGTGCGCTCGTTGCGGTCGACCCGCTGGCGCACTTCGTCCAGCAAGTCGTCAATCTGCGCCTTCGTTGGCTTGACTTCGACCTCCGGGTCGATCAGGCCGGTGGGGCGGATGATTTGCTCCACGGTCTGCTCGCTGTGCTCGCGCTCGTACGGTCCGGGTGTCGCAGAGACGTAGATGACGCGATCGATGTGGTCGGAGAACTCTTGGAAATTGAGTGGACGGTTGTCCATCGCCGAGGGGAGCCGGAAGCCGAAGTCGACCAGGGTTTGCTTGCGGGAGGTGTCGCCAAAGAACATGCCGCGGACCTGCGGCAGCGCGATGTGCGATTCGTCGACGAAGAGGAGCCATTCGTCCGGGAAGTAGTCCAGCAGCGTCCATGGTGTGGAGCCGGGGCCGCGGCGGGCCAGGTGGCGTGAGTAATTCTCGATGCCGGAGCAGTAACCGGCCTCTCGCAGACTCTCGATGTCGTAACGGGTGCGTTCCTCGAGACGCGAGGCCTCCAGCAGACGGCCGGCTTCCTTCAGCTCCGTCAGCCGCTGCTCCAGCTCGGCTTCGATGTCGTCGATCGCCTGAGCGAGCTTGTCCTTCGACGTCACGAAGTGCTTCGCGGGGTAGATGTCGAGCGCATCGCGCTCAGCCAGCACCTCGCCCGTCATCGGGTCGATCTCGATGATGCGTTCGACTTCGTCGCCGAAGAAGTCGACGCGCACGGCGAGCTCCTCGTAGGCGGGCAGCAGCGTCAGGCTGTCGCCGCGCAGGCGGAACTTGCCGCGCACCAGGTTCGTGTCGTTGCGCTCGTACTGCATGTCGACGAGGCGGCGCATGATGCGCGAGCGCGGCGCGGGCTGTCCTTTCTCGAAGTGCAGGACGAAGCTCTGGTACTCCTCAGGTTCGCCGAGGCCGTAAATGCAGGAAACCGAAGCAACAATGATCACGTCCTTGCGCTCGAACAGCGCGCGAGTGGCGGCGTGGCGCAGCTTATCGATCTCATCGTTGATGTCGGCGTCCTTGGCGATGTAGGTGTCCGTGCGCGGGATGTACGCCTCGGGCTGGTAGTAATCGTAATACGAGACGAAGTACTCGACGGCGTTCTCCGGGAAGAACTCCTTGAACTCGGAGCAGAGCTGCGCCGCCAGGGTGCGGTTCGGCGCCAGCACCAGCGTCGGGCGCTGCCAGCGATCGATGATGTTGGCCATGGTGAACGTCTTGCCGGAGCCGGTGACGCCGAGCATGGTCTGCTTGTGCAGCGACGATTCGAGGCCCTTGACGAGCGCGTCGATGGCCTCCGGCTGGTCGCCGGTGGGCTTGAAGTCAGAGACGATCTTGAAGTCAGGCATAGCCTACGTCCACCATGCTTCGAGGGAGACGAGGCGCCTCTGATCGGGGTCGACACCGAGTAAGAACGCCTCCAGTGCATGGGCGCCCAATAGAGGCGGAGATTCGTCCTCACCAAATACGCAAATGATCGTCCGCCGCGGAAGGTCTTCGATCTGGGCTGCGATCTCTCCCACATCTGCATCCGTTGGTTGGCCGTTCGCCAAACGGAGACGGATTCTCGCAAATGGCGTAACACCCAAGGCTCGCAGGGCGCGGCCGGGGACCGTAGTGAAAGTCGATCCGGTATCGACAAGGCCGCTAAACGTTTCCGAGGTACCCGTGGGGCCGGTTAGCGTGAAGGACTGCATGAACGTTCCCATGCATTGATTATCCCACGCCGGGAGGCGCAGCGGGGCCCCGTTTATAGGGACTCCTGACAGTATCGATCAGTAGATTTAGCAGATTGACGACCTGAATCTGAGCCGCTACTATCCTTGGCAGGAAAGGAGGTGATGCGGATGGACCATCAACGTTGTAAGGCTGATCGCCTGGCCATCCGTCTAGTAACTTATGCATAGAGGTGTCTCTGCCTAGTTATTAGGCGAGCGTCAGGCCTCGGCCTGGCAACCGATCCTTCTTTTGAAGGGAACATAGGCCGCCCCGGACGCGTTCCGGGGCGGTCAACTTATAATCGAACCCGGAGACCCTGCGCTTGTCCGAATCCTTCTTCGAACGCTTCCGCCGGCAGATGGACCTCATGGAGTTTGAGACCCTGCCGCTGTTCTCGAAGCCGTTGCTGTCCTGGAACCTGCACACCGACTACGTCGGCCGGCGCTTCATCTACCGCCCCGGCACCGAATCGACGCTGGATGATGCGCGGCGAATGCTGGAGCGCTGGAACGTGCAGCACGGCGCCGTCTTGCTGGCCGAATCGCAGACGGCTGCGCGAGGCCGCGCCGGGCGTTCCTGGGTCTCGCCACCGGACGTCAACCTCTACTTCACGCTGCTCCTCCGCACAGGCGCGACCGCCATCCGCCTGCTCAGCTACGTCACGCCCCTCGCTATCGCCGAGGCCATAGAAGAGGTTGCGGCGAAGCATGGCGCTGCGCTGCACGTCGACCTCAAATGGCCGAACGACGCGCAGATTGGCGGCCTCAAGGTCGCAGGCGTCCTGATCGAGACGGCGGAGAGCCAGGAAGGCGAGCCCGTGGCGTTGGTCGGCGTCGGCATCAACGTCAATATGGACGTCGACAGGTATCCGGAGCTCGCGGGCATTGCGACGAGCGTCAAGCAGGCACTGGGCATCGAGCTGCCGCGGGAGTTGATCTTGGCGGCGTTTTGCGACCACGTCGAGCGGCTCTTCGAGGAGGCTGCGTCGGGTAGCCGGCGCCCCTTCGAGGCCTGGAAGCAGCGATTGATCACATTGGGGCGGGAGGTCGTCGCTTCGGGGAGCGGTCCGGCGCTGCGTGGCACTGCGGTTGACGTTAGGGACGACGGTGCGCTGGTGATTGAGACGCCGGATGGTGAACGGCGCGAAGTAGTGGCCGGGGACGTGACGCTGAACGGAGGGCCGTCGTGATCAAGACACAAGGGCTGACGCATCTTCACCTCGCGGTGCGCGATCTGGCGCGCGCCGTGGATTTCTATACCGGCGTCTTCGGAATGGAAGAAGACGCGTCTCGCAGCGACCCGAGCATGGTCTTCCTGCGTACGCCCGGCGCCCAGGACACCCTCACGCTTCGATTGGCCGAGCCCGACGAGCCCGTCGGCTCCGGAGGCGGCCTGGATCACTTTGGCTTCCGGTTGCAGGACCGTAGCGACCTGGATGAAGCGATTCAACAGATCGAGGCGGCCGGCGGCCGGCTGGTCGAACGCGGGGAGCACGCCCCAGGTGTCCCGTACGCCTACGTCGCCGACCCTGATGGCTACGTTCTCGAGTTTTAGGCAGCTCCGCCGGAGTTCGTGTCCACGCTGGCCGTTAGGCCGGGCCCTCGCCCAACATGCCGTGGCCTTCAGGCCTCGGTAGCCAGAGGCCCCGTCCCTACGTCTGCTGCGCGAAGAGGCGCTCGACCTCGATTTCGTCGATGTAGCCGCGCCAGCCTTCTTCGATCAGGACGCGCATTAGCTTGCTGGTCTTGGAGCCGATGCGTTGCATCTCGTCGCCCCTGCCGGCGACCCAAGCGGTGCCGCGGCCCATAGCCTTGTCAGAGATCGTGAAGGCGATCGATGGGTCGCGGCGCAGGTTGCCGAGGAGGGCCGACTTCGGCGACGCGGTGAAGTAGAACGTGCCGTCGACGCAACCGGCGATGACCACTGCCGCGTGCGGCTTGCCGTCCTTACCGACGGTCGCGACGGTCCTGCTGGCGTCCTCGTTGGCGTAAGTTTGCAGCTGCTGCGCCGTCCAGCGATTGGTCTCGAAGAGGCCGCGGGTGAATGCGGTGGCACCCGCAATTGACGCATCGATGACCTTCTGCAGGTCTTCCAGCGACATCTAGCGTTCCTCCGCAATGCGTCGCACGTTGTCCAACGAGCGGCCGAAGACGCGCTTCAGGTGCGGCCCGACCAGCAGTAGAAAGCCCGCCTCGCCTGCCGGGCCTAGCGGAGGCTTGAAGTCCTCGATCCAGGTCAGGATGCTGCCACCTGGCGCGGCCTCGACGATGAACGAGCCGGTGCCCGTGAACTGGCCAGTGTGCTCTACGTCGAAGCGATGCGGCGGCTGCCAGGCCGTGATCCGCATTTTGTCCTTGACTAGCGGCTGGCCGAAAAGCTCGCTCGTTACCTCGACCACGGTGCCGACGCCGCTGCGTTGCTCCGTTGTCACTTCGAGGCGCCGCACGTCGACCATCCATGACGCTTGCTCCGGGATGTCGCTGATCACCTCCCAGACGCGTTCCGGTGTGGCGCGAATGAAGACGCGGACGTCGAGGTGTGCCATGGCTTCAGGTTAGCGCAGACGGAGCCCTGAGGCGCGTCAGGCGTCCGCGTTGCTGGTGACGGCCTCTTCTTCGACGGATGGCGTCTCGCCGGCCGTGAGCAGCGGTATCGAGGCCGGGTCGCGCTTGACGAAGAGGTGGAAGCCGCGCGCTCCCGTGACGACGATGGCGGTGCCTTCGGGCAACGATGGGTCCTCGGCCGTGGCGTCCCAGCGTTCGCCCTTGACCCAGACGTGGCCGTCCGGGTTGAGGATGTCTTGCGTGACCCCAGTCGAGCCGACCAGCGACTCCCTGCCGTAGCTGGACGGCATCCTGCGGGATCGTACAAGGACGCCGAGGAAGCCCAGCGTGACCACGCCGATGGCCGCCGACACGCCGATCACGAGCCAGCGCGACACCTGGAAGCCGATTTCGCTGCTGCCGGTGAGGATGAGTCCTCCGAAAGCGAGCGCAATGGTGCCTCCGATGCCCAATATCCCGAAGCCTGAAACGTAAACCTCCGCGACAATCAGGATGAAACCGAATGTGATCAAGAAGACACCGGCCCAGTTCGTCGGCAGCGACCCAAGCGCGAAGAACGCCAGCACAATGGCGATGGCGCCCGGGATTCCCGTGACCCCGGACGGGTGGAATATCTCAAACGTGATCGCTAGCGCGCCGAAGCTGAACAGCAGGAAGGCGATGTTCGGGTCGGCGATGACGTAGAGCAGCTCTTCGAAGAACGAGGTGTTGGTCTCGTGCAGTGGCGCGCCGTCCAGCGCCAGCGTCCTCTCACCGATCGCGCCGGTCGCGTCCGGCACGTCGACGATGCGTCCCTCTGACTGCGCCAGCAGGTCGTCCACGCTGTCGGCGACGAAGTCGACCACGTTAAGCTCGACGGCCCCGTTCTGGTTGACGGCGACGGCCTCACGCACGGCATCCTCGGCCCAGTCGGCGTTGCGGCCGCGTAGCTCGGCGATGCCGCGGATGTAGGCGACGGCGTCGTTCTCGATCTTCCTGCCCAGGGTGCCGTCGATGTCGCTGCCATCGGAATTGATCGCGGAGGCCGCGCCAATCGTCGTGTTGGGCGCCATGGCGGCGACCTGGGCCGCCATGGTGATGAAGGTGCCGGCGGACGCGGCGCGACTGCCCGAGGGCGAGACGTAGACGATGACGGGGACGGTGGACGCATGCATGCGTTTGATGATCTTCCGCATCGACGAATCGAGGCCGCCCGGCGTGTCGAGGCGGATGACGACGGCGAGGGCATCGGAGCGCTCCGCCTTGTCGATGCCGCGGTCGATGTAGCGCTCCATGACCGGGTTGACGATGCCGTCCCAGGTCAGCACGTGGACCTGACCCGGCGCCGTGGAGCCGCCGCCCCCGCAGGCCGCGGCGACTAGGCCGAGCACGAGCAGCGTGAGGCCGATGACGAAGCGCTGGGGATGCCTTATGTAGCGCATGCGTAAATTATACGTTCGCTGGCGAAGAGTTGCAGCGGCCACGCCGGTCCGCAAATCGCCTATCATCGTGGCGACGCCATGACAAAACCCCCCGCCTGGCAGTCATCCGTAACCTGTGTCGACCTCTCGGCGGCGGTCTGCCGCGTGGCGAGCTGCCTGGCGCCGCTGCCGCCGCGCCGTACCGCCTACTGCTCCGACCGCCACGCCCGCGAGTTCGAGCGCAACCACGTCTGGCTCCACGCCCGCCGGGCGGCCCGCCGCCGCGCCCGCGGGGCCTGCGAGCGCTGCGGTTTCAAGCCCTCGGAGGTCCGCAAGGACCCGGCCGCCCGCCGCGCCTACGCGCGTCACGAACTGCGCCTCGAGGTCAACCACATCCTGCCGCTCGTCGGGTCATACCGCAGCGTGACCTGCCTTAATCACCAGACCAACCTCGAGGTGCTCTGCCACGTCTGTCACCTCGCGGTCACCAAGGAGCAGAGAGAGGGCTGAAGGCAGGCTTCGTAGCGTGCCTCGGCTATCGAGGATCGCGCAGGAAGGGCTCAGGCGATTCGAATCACGATGGCTGCTACCACGATAAGCGCGGCGAGCAAGATGACGCCGTAGATGGCGGTTTCCTTCGCCGTCCGAGGTTCGTGCAGGCGTTCGGCGCCGTCGAGCTCATGCCGCAACTCACCGCGCTTCCTCAGACGAGTCAGGCGTAGCGGGTCTGGTCGAACCGGCTGGGGTCTCCGGGACATGTGCTGAGAACCCTCCGCTAATCCGCGCCCAGGACTTCGTCTACAGCGTCAGAAACGCGCTGCAGCAGGGTAGTAACCAGTTCAGTGGTGTCGAGCCCGACGGAAATGACGTCGACGGTGATGAAGATGTTGCTCTGCGTCCACGTGTACTTCTCAGCGTGCGCAATTAGGCGGCTACCGCGAATAGCGAAGTCGCGGTCGTCGGCATAAGCGATTCCGCCACGAGGCGCGGCTGCGGTCGCCTCGGAGAGCGCCACCTTCACGGTAGAGTCGAGGCGCAGGCGCTTGAGTGTTTCAGTAAAGCAGGCCGCAATCTCCTCACCCGTCAGCTCGCGCACGGCAGCGAGAATGTCCGCTGCCATTTCGGTATTCCGGAAGGCCGTAAGCTCAATCTCCACATCGGGACCGGGGTCGCCGCCTTCCAAACTTCGTTGGGCCCGTGCTATGGGTTCTTCGGGAAACATTGCGAACCAGGACCTCAACGGGTCGCAGGCGGAGTCGGGCGCAAGGTTTTCCGGGGACAAGAAGTCATCGTTTCCGGCCACAGTCCAGCCGGTTCCAGGCAGGTCATCGGGAGAGAGAAGCGCGGCGTGCAGCCGCTCGACGGCTTCGTCAGGGCTCAATTCCGGTTCATCGTCGTCACCTCCACAGGAAGCTCCCAGGATGGCGACGAACATCAACGCCGCGCCGAGGCGTATGCACCAGCGCCAAGAAGATAGCTCTCTCATTGGCGCATCATACGTCAACGAAACGTGCCTGATAAGGGATTCTTCTATAGGCGGCGTTCCGTCTCTGTGCTAAGGTTTATGCCGTGAACCTTCTGTCGTTCTGTCCCTACCATCGCCATTAGCGGCGCCCCAGGCGCGTCCAGTTGGACCGCGCCTCCTTTCCTACGGATCGAGACATGACAACAACGCAGGCCCCTGGCAGCGAACGCCGGGCCTCCGACTTGTCGCCCGCTAAAGGAACCTGACATGACAGAACGCAAGGCACTCAGACTCGCCATCCCCAACGGCAACCTCCAGCAGGCCACCGTCGACCTCTTCTCCAAGGCCGGCTACAACATGGTCGTGCGGGAGCGCTCTTACTTCCCCACCGTCGACGACGACGAAATCGAATGCATGCTGGTGCGGCCGCAGGAGCAGCCCCGCTACGTGCAGGACGGCATCATCGACGCCGGTATCACCGGCTACGACTGGATCAAAGAGACCGGCTCCAGGGTCATCGAGGTCGCCGAGATGACCTACTCCAAGGTCTCCCGCAGGCCGACGCGCTGGGTCTTCGTCGTGCCGGACGCATCGCCGGTGCGCACGATCAAGGACCTCGAGGGCAAGCGCATCGCCACCGAGCTGACCAACCTGACGCGCGAGTACCTCGAAAAGGCCGGCGTGCAGGCGCTGGTCGAGTACTCCTTCGGCGCCACCGAGGTGAAGCCCGGCCTGCTGGCCGACGCCATCGTCGAGGCGACCGAGACCGGCAATTCCCTGCGCGCCAACGGCCTGCGCATCATCGACACACTGATCGAGAGCACGCCTCGCCTGATCGCCAGCCCTCAGGCGTGGGAAGACCCCTGGAAGCGGCAGAAGATCGAGGATATCGCGCTCATGCTCAACGCCGTCATGGCGGCC
>DASTLN010000174.1:0-6707 GCA_035714925.1 Dehalococcoidia bacterium
TGACCTCGCAGACCAGCTCCGGCCGTAGCCGTACCCAGCTCATGTCGCGATCGCCGGTCCAGCGGGACGGCTCGCCCGGCATGCGTCCCTGGCCGAAGCCCTCGCCCTCATCCTCGCTGACGTATGGCGCCAGGAACGAGACGAGATCGCGTTTCTCCTGCGCCTTGAAGCTGGACGTGTGGCCGACCTGGTGAAACACGCCTGATTCGTCATACAGGCCGAGCAGCAGAGACCCGACGGAGCGGCCTTCTTCGCCGCGGTTCCAGCGATATCCGCCGAGAACGCAGTCGACGGTGCGCAGGTGCTTGATTTTGACCAGGGCGCGCATGCCCGGCTTGTACGGCTCGTCCAGGCGTTTGGCGATCACGCCGTCGAGGCCCGCGCCCTCGAAGCGCTCGAACCAGTCCTGGGCCGTCGCGGGGTCGTCCGTCGCGGGCGTGACATAGACTGGTGGCTTCGTCGTTGCCAGCGCTTTCGTCAGTCGCTCGTGGCGTTGGGCGAAGGGCGCCGTACGGAGGTCTTCGCCGCCAAGGGCCAGGAGGTCGAATGCTACGAACGAGGCCGGGGTCTGCTCTGCCAGCATCCGAACGCGTGACTCCGCCGGGTGGATACGCATCTGCAGCGCTTCGAAGTCGAGCGCCTCGTCGCGTGCGATGACGATCTCGCCGTCGAGGACCATCGGCCCTTGCAGCACGCCGGGCAGCTGGGCTTCGAGCTCGGGGAAGTAGCGGCCGAGGGGTTTGAGGTCGCGGCTCTGCAGGTAGACGGCCTCGCCGTCGAAGAAGACCAGAGCGCGAAAGCCGTCCCACTTCGGCTCGTAGAGCCAGCCGTCGCCGGACGGGATCCGGTCGGCCGCCTTGGCGAGCATGTGCTTCAGCGGTGGCAGAAACGGAAGCCTGGGGCGAGTACGATTCGTCAATGGCCTACAAACCGGCGCGATCGTAACATGTGGCCGAAGACCAATGCCTTCACGCCGTGGCGGCGCCTATACTCGACGCTGCTAACGATAGGGTCGGTGTATGCCTACGAGTCCGCGGGGTTGAGGCCGGCCAGGAAGGAACCGATAACTCAGCAATGGCAGGGACCGACTTCCCGTGGGCGATCCTCGATAACCAGTACAACACGCGCTTCCAGAAGCTGAAGCTGCAGGAAGTTCCCGTGCGCCAGCTAACGCTGCGCTCCGCCTGGAACTACCGTCTCTTCCTGGAACGGCCCGAGTGGTTCAACTACACCGTGCCCGGCATGTTCGCGATGCTCGGCAAGCTCAACCCGGTGACGGGCCGCATTGCAGCCCGCGCGTACTCCATCGTTTCAGCGCCGCACGAGGACCTCCTTGAGTTCTATATCGCGTTGACGGTTGAAAACGTGAATGAGTTGCCGGAACTGACGGAAGACGACCCAGATAAAGAGACCCTGATCCGTCAGTATCCCTACGTTTCGATGCTGCTCGAGGACGTGGTCGAGAAGGAAGAGCTCGTCGACCCGGCGCTGAACCACGTGCTACTAGGACAGGCAACCCTGGGCAGCTTCCGCTTCGACACGACGGACCAGCGGACCGCGGTATTCGGCTTTACCGGCACCGGGGTTGCTGCGGGCGTGCCGATCATCCGCGAGCACCCGTGGTCGCCGGCGATCCGTAAGGGCATCCTGCTGCACGGCGTGCGCAACCCGGCCGACTTCGCCTACCAGGACGAATTCAAGGAGCACCGCCGGCAATACCCGGCGTTCCAGTACCACATGTTCCTCAGCCGCGATGCCGGCACGCCGTGGCACTACAGCACGGGGCGCATCACGAGGGTCCTTGCCCCCTCGCCGGAGCAGATCGCCGAAGCCGGCGACGTACATCCCTTCGAGAAGCTGACCGGCGTCCCGTACGACCCGAACCACATCAAGATCTACCTCTGCGGCAGCGACGCCATGATCAAGCAGGTCACGGAGTACGCGATCAAAGAGCGCGGCTTTGAAAAGCGGGACATCGTCGCCGAGAAGTTCTTCGACTGAATGCTGCAAGCCCCAGGACTCACGCTGATCGCTGTACTTCATGGCTTGAAGCCTGTAGCTTGAAGCCCCAACGATGTGCGGCCGTTTCACGCTGACGTATCGCGAAAAGCAGCGACTGGCCGAGGAGCTTGGCGTCAACGTTGAAGAGATCAACGACGCCGACCACAAGCCGCGCTACAACATCGCGCCCACGGACCCGCACTGGATCGTCCGCATGCAGTACGAGGAGCGCGAGGTCCTGCCAGCGAAGTGGGGCCTGGTCAACACGTGGGCGAAGGATGCCAAACGGGCCGCGAAGCAAATCAACGCCCGCGCCGAGACGGTTGCAACCAACCCCGCGTTCCGCGAGGCGTTCGCAAAGCGTCGCTGCGTGGTACCGGCCGACGGATTTTACGAGTGGACCGGCGCCGGCTCGTCACGTCAGCCGATCTGGTTTCATCGCCCTGACGGCAAGCTGATCCTGTTCGCCGGCCTCTTCGAATCGTGGCCCGTGACGCCGGACAACTGGCAACGCACGTTCACAATCATCACGACGACCCCCAATGCCGTAACCTCCCCAATCCACGACCGCATGCCGGTCATCCTCAACGGCGACGACGTCGACTACTGGCTGGACCCACGCGAAGAGGATACGGATTCGCTGAAGGCGCTGCTGACGCCGGCGCCGGACGACCTGCTGGTGAAGCTCTCCGTTTCGCAGCGCGTCAACTCGGTGAAGAACGACGATCCGGCGTGCCTGGAGCCGGCCGAAGCGGCCGAGCGGCTGCTCTGAGGCGCTGTGCTAGCATGCGGACGATGGGCCTGTAGCTCAGCGGCAGAGCGGGCGGCTCATAACCGCTTGGTCGCAGGTTCGAATCCTGCCGGGCCCACCACTACGTCCGATACTTCGCTGCTGATTGATTGACGTGCTCGCATTTGACAGCGTTGTTCCTTGACCACAGAATCGATCCACCAAGCCCCTTGAATGAATCCAACGGCAGGATGGGCCTGGGCACGTTCAGTTGGGCTTCATGCCGGGTTGGGTACGCGACGCGGTTGAAAACGGCTTCTTGTCTAACCGATAAGGTCATGGAGATGACAATGCTACACATGGTGACTATTTCCCACGGTCCGGATACCTGCGCGGCAGTTCATTCTGAAATTGGCGCTCTGGCTCGAAAAGCGCGCTCCGAAATCGACGCCACGGCAAAGGGACTCGGTATAACCGTGCAGGGATGGTGGGTAGACGCTCCCGGGCATGTCTTCTACCTTCTTGCTGATGCTCCTCACGCCCACGCGGTGAACAAGCTCATGACCGACGTACAACTCTTCCTCTGGAACACTATCGATATCCACCCGATAGTCACAATCGACGAGGCGATGCCTCTCGCGGCCAGCTAGTAGACCTGTTTCGGTCTCGGAACAACGTTGCGAGCAGCGAAATCATGAAGGAAAGGCCCGATCGGAACGGCCGGGCCTTCTCGCCACCGCACGCTTGAGCGGCATGCCAGAACGGCAGCCCTGTAGACGGAATCTTGAAGGGATATGGCTTCTGAGGGAGACCCCGCGATGCGCGGTAGAATCACCGCGATATGGCTGAAGCAATCCTCCTGACCGCCTCCGACCTGATGCCGCTGCGCACCAACCTCGATGCAATGGAGGGTGCGCTTGCCGCGGTCGAGGCCGCTGTCGTGGCGCACGGCGAAGGGCGGCTGCGCCAGTACAACGTGCAGGACCGCGTGCCGGGCGAGTTCGAAGGGATACGCGTCAGCCTGTCCGCCGGCGAAGAGCTTTACACCGGCATGCGCATTTTCGGCAATCCGCCGCATACCCGGGCCTTCCTCTTGTTCGATGGCGTCACGCGCCAGATGCTGGCGTTGATGGACTACGGCGTACTCAACTCGCTGCGAGTCGGCGCGATCGCCGGCGTGGCGGGCCGCCATCTCGCGCCGCCAAACGCCCGGATCATGGGGTTGATCGGCTCCGGATGGCAGGCCGCGCCGCAGGTCGTCGCGATGCTGAGGGCTGTCCCGATGCTGGAGTCGATCAAGGTGTTCAGCCCGACACCGGCGAATCGAGAGCGCTTCGCGAAATCGATGTCGCAGCAGCTAGAAGTCAAGGTTGAGGCCGTCGCTTCGATCCAGGAAGCGTTATCTGGGGCCGATGTCGTAGACCTCTGCGCGCCGGGGCATTTCGACGTCCGGGAGCCGCTATTCGAGCCTGACTGGGTGCAGCCTGGCGCGCTGGTGATTTCGATGGCGTCGTCGCAGTGCACGGAGGAGTTCGTCAGGTCAGCGCGCGTCGTCGCCACGAGCTACGACCTGCTGATGGAGCCGGCGCCCAAGCCACCCTACGACTCGCTGATCGCGAAGGGCCTGTTTCGCGAGCCGGACGTCCTCGATCTGGCGGCGGTCGTCGTGGAGAAGGCGCAGGCACGCCACCAGCCTGCAGACCGTGTGCTGTACGAGCTGACCGGCGGCAGCTCCCACGATCTCTTCATTGCAACCTGGGGCTACGAGTGGGCCAGGTCGCAGGGCCTTGGCGTGTCGTTCGACTTGTCGAGCTAGACCGCCGGCGACCGGTTACCTGAAAGTACCTTCTCGTTTGGACTCAAATGCGCCGGTTGCGTGCCGATACCTAAGTTAAGGCATCAATGCGACATTCACTGGACCCCAACAACAGAGCTTCACTGGCCTTCTTGATCACCAACCTGGCGATTGCCGTCAGCATGGTGTGGCTTTCGCAGTACCAACTCGAAGCGAGGCTGGCGATCGCACTGATCCTCAACGTCGTAATCATCGAAGTCGGCCTGTGGTACGTCATGCTGCGCGTGCAACGGCCGCAGCATGAGCCACGCATCGTTTCGGTTATGGAGCGCTCGGCTCAGGCGCGCCGCTTTAGCATCCGCGATGAGGCGACCGGCCTGCTCAACCGTTGGTACCTGGAACGCCGCCTCAACGAGGAAGCGGCCCGCTGCAAGCGCTACGGCTATTCGATGGCGGTTGTCGTGCTGAAAGCGGCGGTGCCGAACCTCAGCGGAATCTCGATCGACGGGTGGCAGGAGCAATCGGCCGATGCGGCGCAACGCTGCCTCACCGTCATTCGCAACGTTGACCTCAGCGCTTTGCTCGGGCCGTTTGAGTTCGCCATCTGCCTGGTGCAATGCGACAGGGTTGCCGCCACCGAGGCCATCCACCGGCTCGTTGGCGAGCTAACGGAGTATCAGTGCAGCGCCGGTCTCGCGATACTGCCTGACGACGATTGCGAGCCGAGCGCAATGATCGAGCTGGCGCGCATGCGCTCACAACCGTATGGGACCGCGACCCCGGGCGTCCCGATTCCAGACTCGCAGGCTGCCTAGGCGTTAACCAGCCCGAAGAAACAGACGCGCCGGAACTCGCGCAGGCCACGCATGTGCGCCTTGCCGAGGATGTAACCACCCGGCAGCTCTACCACCTCATCCACCATACGGCGGACCGGCAGCGGGTTCGGAGAGTCGGCGTAGCTAATACGCAGTACCTTGACGTCCTCGTCCTCAATGCCCATGGCGATCTCGGTGCGGAAGGGGAATACGCGCACCGTGCCGGGCCGGTCGTCGTCGTAGATACGGTATTCCGGCCAGCCCAGCCTGCCGGTCGCCTTGGACCAGGCGTTGTCGGAGAACACGTTGTCGCCGGATGAGGTGCGCGCATCGAAGGTCTTGCCCTGCCACGGCAGGTAGAGGCGGGTCAGCCACTCGAAGAACGGGTCGGACAGCAGCCCTGTCGAGAGGCCGACCATCTCGCCCTGGTAGAGGCCGTCGGGCCGTGGCGGCGTGCCGAGCCGGAAGAGGCGATGCAGGATGTCGAGAGCGGCGTGGCGATCGTGCTCGAGGCGGGCGTGAGCGAATCGCACTTCACGCATCGCCGTCTCGTGCAGGTAACGCGACTGCGCCTCGGTCAGCTCCTCGATCGTCAATGACGCGGCCTGCGCCAGCAACTCACCGGCTTCGACAACGTACGATTCGACGGCCTCGGGCGCAGAGTTGAACGGGTCAGGCTCGCGCTCCCTGAAGTCATTGATCAGGCTGACGAGTTGCTCAGGCTGCAGTTCAGCGGCGATTGCACTACCCTCGCGGCGGCCCCACCATCACGCAGCGGGCGTCTATAAGCCAGCTTAGCATGCGCCCAGTCAGCGATCAGTAGTCACGCTGCAGGACAGCGTGTGGCCCGTCTAGCGGTGATAGACGGGGCCGTTGCCGCGCCAGCGACGGTCCGCCTGCCACGACCAGGCTTTCATGCCGGCGCGTGCGGCGCCCTGCGGTCCGCGAGGCCGGATCAGCGCGAAGCCGGTGAAGATCGCCAACGCGACGAACGCCGCCTTGCTCGCGTCGAAGATACCGACGAGCAGGCAGAATACTAGGGCGCAGGCGATCAGGCTGACCAGGTCCCAGCCGGTGGCTAGCGTCAGGAAGAACAGGCCGAGGTACCAACCCCAGCTGCCGTTCACGCCCCAGCCGGGCTCCAGCACCTCCAGCAGCAGGAGGAGTGAAATCGTGAACGCGGCGAGGCGGGCGACTTGGAACGGGTTTCGCATCGTGATTCGAGGATAGGTCGGACTGGAAAGCTCGTCAAACCTCGGTATAGCCCCTACTCGGTATGGCCCTTAGATCCGCGCCGTCTTGACGGTGAAGATGTCCGGAATACCGGCGATCTCCGCCATTGTCGCGGGATCGGCTTCAACGTCGA
>DASTLN010000175.1:0-5108 GCA_035714925.1 Dehalococcoidia bacterium
CTGATCGACGGCCCAGGCTTCGTCGATCCGGCGTCCGGCGCGGCCGTGTTCTCCTACGCCCACCCGATCTTCTGGGCGCCCTTCTCGGTGATCGGCGACGGCGGAGGCGGCCGGCCGAGAGCCTGAGCGCGGCGCGGGCCCCAGCCCAACTTCGTCGGTCTGATGTCTGATTTTCGTCGATTTCCGGTGCCGCCGCGGCGGGCGCTATTGGAAGTGCCTGATTTCTCAAGGGGGCGGTGTCAGGCGGCTGTTTGGACAAGCAGAATAGTGACTAATAAGGTTGGATGATACTATTTGTTTTACTGGATATGTATCGTTATTATAGTGACGATGTACATTCGCAAGACGACGCGCAAGCACAAGGGCAAGACCTACACCAACTACCTGCTGGTGGAATCGGTCGCTACCCCCAAAGGGCCCCGCCAGAAGACCGTCTGCTCGCTCGGCGACCTGTCGCCACGACCGCGCGAGGAATGGCTGAAGATCGCGCACAAGATGCACGCCGCGCTGGCCGATTAGCAAGTGCTGTTCGACGAGGAGCCCGAGGTGGCGGCTGGTGGAGCAGGCGCGCAAGCGCGCCCGACGTGCCCCCCCAGAACGGAGCCGTGGCACCCCTCGAGGTGAGCGCGAGTGGCTGAGCATCGATGCTGAGAAGGTCGCGTTCGAACGTCCGCGCGAGGCGGGCACAGTTCACGTGGGGCTTTCGTTTTGGAAGCGGCTCGGATTTGACGAGGCGCTCGGCGCGGCGCAGGTAAGTGAACGCACGCGGCTGCTGAGCTGCGCGATGGTGATGAATCGGCTGATTGCGCCGGCCTCCGAGCGCGCCATGGCGAAGTGGATCCGACGCAGCGCACTCGGTGATCTGCAAGGCGTGAGCTTTGAGACGCTCAGCGAATCGGCACTCTATCGCAACATGGACCGGCTTTACCCGAAGCGTGAGGTGATCGAGTCGGTGCTGGTTGAGCGAGAACGCGAGTTGTTCAACCTGGATCAGACCATTTTCCTCTACGATCTGACCTCGACCTACTTTGAAGGGCTGGTGCTGGCCAACCCCAAAGCCAAGCGCGGTTACTCACGCGACAAACGTCCCGACTGCAAGCAGCTGGTGGTGGGGTTGGTCATAATACGTGACGGTTTCCCTCAAGCGCATGAGATCTTCGACGGCAACACTCAAGACCGGGCGAGCTTGCCGGCGATGCTCGACCGACTGGAGGCGCGCGTCGGCGGCTTTAAGCGTGGGCAGACGGTGGTGGTCGACCGCGGCATGGCGTTCGATGAGAATCTCGCGCAAATCCAAAGCCGGCAGCTGCATTACCTGGTGGCAAGCCGCCAGAGCGAGCGCCATGGTTGGCTGGCGGAGTTTGAGGATCTGGAAGGCTTCGACGAAGTGATCCGTCTGTCTTCGCCGCTTAATCCTGGCCAGAGGAAAAGCACGGTCGAAGTGAAGCTTAAGCGTACCGACACTGAGACCTATGTGCTGTCCATCAGCGACGGACGTAAGGACAAAGACCGTGCGATCCGCGAGAAGCACGAGCAACGACTGCTCAGGGATCTTGAGAAGCTCAAGGGGCGTATCGAGGACCGACGGCTCACCAGGACGCTGAAGATCGGCGAAGCGATCGGGCGGCTCAAGGAACGCTATCCGCGTGTGGCGCGCTACTACGACATCGCTTTCGATCCTGAAACACGTGCCTTCACTTACATCGTCAACGAATCGCGACGACAACTCGCCGAACGACTGGATGGCAGCTACATGCTCAAGACCGATCGGGTCGATCTCGCCGCCGAGGAGGCCTGGCGCATCTACAACTTGCTCACGCGCGCGGAGAATGCGTTTCGCTGCATGAAGAGCCCGCTTGGTGAACGGCCCATCTTCCATCAACTCGAGCATCGTACGGAGACCCACATCTTCTTGTGCGTGCTGGCCTACCACCTCTTGGTGGCGATTGAGAAGACGCTACTCGATCAGGGCGTGCACACCTCCTGGGCGAGCGTGCGCGAGACGCTCAAAAACCATCAGGTCGCCACCATCGTGCTGCCGACCGACGACGGCTCGGTGCTACGTATCCGCAAGGGCTCTACACCGGAGCCGGAGCACCGAGAGCTCTACCGGTTGCTCGGCGTCAGCGAGACCCTCATGCGCCCGAAGAAGACCTGGAGCGAATCGACGGCGGCCATGTAGTGACGCAAAAACTCCGTAACTCGCTGATACAGAAGAAATGTCAACTACAAACCGACGAAGTTGGGTTAGGCTTATCGCCCTTCCCCCGCCTCGCCTTCGTCCCCTGCGCGCGGCGCTTGCTGTTGGGGGCGAATGCGCCGTGGGATCTTGTCGAGCCCACATGCGGCTCGGGCACCGGGGCGGCAAGTTTTACCGTACGTAATATTTCATCGGACTTAACGGTCAACGGGCTCTAAATTATCACGAACGGTCTATTTTCCTTGCCGTCAGCCGATCCGGCTATTAGTCTCTTACCGTACGGTATCTTTTTTGAGGGCACGGCCATGGCGCAGGATGACATCCGGTACGGCGTGGTTCAGACCGTCGAGGCGCTCGGCCGCCTGGCGCGCGCCCATCGCAAGCAGCGGCGCCTGACGCTGGAGACGGTCTCCGGGCTCGGCAACCTGAGCACGCGCTTTCTGTCGGAATTCGAGCGGGGCAAGCAGACGGCCGAGGTCGGCAAGGTCCTGAAGGCGCTGCGTACCCTGGGTTTGGAGGTGATCATCCAACCGCGCGGGCGGACGACGCCGGCTCGCCGTGCGGACAAAACCCTTGAGGAAGCCGGGTGATCGACCCTGACGCCCTCAACGTCTGGCACGAGCAGCGCCTGGCCGGTCGGCTTTGGCGCAATACGGCCGGGGCCATCGGGTTTCGCTACGATCCCGACTGGATCACGGGCGGCGGCTTCGCGGTCTCACGCTCCTTGCCGCTGGCGGGCCGCGAGTTCGCGCCCGAGGATGGGATCGCCCATCGCTTCTTTGCCAACCTGCTGCCCGAGGGGGCGGTGCGCGAGCGCATCGCCCGCGACCTCAAGCTGCCGAACACGGATTTCGATCTGCTGCGCGCCATCGGCGGCGAGTGCGCCGGGGCGTTGTCCATCCTGGCGGGGGACCGGCAGCCGTCGGCCGAGCGGCGGTACCGTCCGCTGACGGAGAAGGACCTGGCCGACCTGGCAGCGCGGCGGGGGCAGATCTATGCGGCCTGGCCGGCGGACGAGCGCCCGCGGCTGTCGCTGGCCGGCGCCCAGGACAAGTGCCCGGTGCTGGTGCGCGACGACCGGTACTTCCTGCCGCTGCGCGAGGCGCCCTCCAGCCACATCCTCAAGTTCGAGCTGGCGGACTACCGTCATCTGCCCGCCTATGAGACCTTCACCACGCAACTCGCGGCTGCCATCGGCCTGCCGGTGGCGGACATCGACTTGCGGACCGTCCGCCAGACCCGCTATACACAGATCACCCGCTACGATCGCGTGCCGGATGAGAACGGCGAGGTGCGGCGGCTGCACCAGGAGGACTTTTGCCAGGCCCTGGGTTACGGGCACGAGAAGAAATACCAGGAGCACGGCGGACCATCCTTCACGCAGTGTTATCGCCTGGTGCAGGAGGCCTCCAGCGAGCCGGCCATCGACGCGCAGCACCTGCTGCGCTGGCAGATCTTCAATGTGCTGGCGGGCAACTCGGACGGCCACGCCAAGAATCTCGCCCTGTTGCACCTGATCGATGACGCGAATCGCCCCCGGATCCGTCTCGCACCGTTCTTTGACCTGGTGTGTACCCGCGCCATCGAACGCATCGACTACCACCTCGCCTTCGATGTCGGCGGTGAACGCAATCCCAGCGTGATCACACCCGCCCGCTGGGAAACGCTCGCCAGGACGTGCGACGTGCGCCCACAATTCCTGGGAAACCTGGTGCGAGAAACCGCGGCCGGTTTGCAGGAGAGACTCGGCCCCGTGCGGGAAGCATTCGAGGCACGTTACGGTGACTATCCGGCGCTGCAGCGCGTCGAACGGATCGTCACGCAACAGTGCCGGCGAATGGCGTAGCCTGGCCACAGAAATACGTGGCGGGTACCTGTGGCAAGAAGACGTTGGGGTGCCCAGCGCTCCGCGATCAAGCCCTTCCGAAGACGCTGCTGAAAAAAGAGATTCGTGATTCCGCGAACGTAATCGAGCTATGATCCTTGCCAATAATATCCAGATATTCGGCCCGCATAGCTAAGGAATCGCGGGCAACCCCGCCCACAGGGTATGTTGTCAGCGGTAGGTGATTACAGCAACGCCCTACGAATCACTAATCACGAATCACTAATCACTACTTACTCCCACTCGATGGTCGCCGGCGGCTTGCTGGAGACGTCGTAGACCACGCGGGAAATGCCCGGCACCTCGTTGATGATGCGTCCGGATACCCGTTCGAGGAACTCATAGGGCAGCCTCGCCCAGCGCGCGGTCATGAAATCGACGGTTTCCACGGCCCGCAGCGCAATCACGTGCTCGTAGCGCCTGGCGTCGCCCATGACGCCGACGGAGTGCACCGGCAGATATACCGCGAACGCCTGGCTGACCTTGTCGTACAAATCATGGCGGCGCAGCTCGTCGATGAAGATCGCGTCGGCACGGCGCAGAATGTCGGCGTACGCTTTTTTTACTTCGCCGAGGACGCGCACGCCGAGTCCCGGGCCCGGAAACGGGTGCCGGTAAACCATCTCGGACGGCAGCCCGAGTTCCACGCCGATGGTGCGCACTTCATCCTTGAACAGTTCGCGCAGCGGTTCGATAAGCTTCAGGTGCATGCGCGCCGGCAATCCGCCCACGTTGTGGTGTGACTTGATGACGTGGGCTTTCTTGGTCGGCGAACCCGCCGACTCGATGACGTCGGGATAGATGGTGCCCTGCGCCAGCCAGCGAATGTCATCGAGTCTCGACGCCTGCTCTTCGAAGATCTCGATGAACACGCGGCCGATACGCTTTCTTTTCTCTTCCGGGTCGCCAACGCCTTGCAGCGCTGCGAGAAACCTGTCTTCGGCGGATACCCGCTGCACGTTGACGCCGAGATGCCGGGCGAAGGTCGCCATGACCTGGTCGCCTTCGTCGAGTCTCAGCAAT
>DASTLN010000176.1:0-18336 GCA_035714925.1 Dehalococcoidia bacterium
GCACATCTGGTTCGTCAAGGGCACGCCCAGCCGGCTCGGCCTGCTGCTCGACATCTCGCCTCGCAACCTGGAGCGTGTCCTCTACTTCGCGCAGTACATCATCACGCAGGTGGACGAGCCGGCGAAGAAGCGCGCCCTGGAGCACCTGCAGGAGGAGATGGAGAAAGAACAGGCCACTCGTGAAAAAGAGTGGGCTGAGATGCTCGAATCCGTCGAGGGCAAGCGCGACGCTGACGTCAAGGAACTGACCGAACGACGCGAGGCCGAGCTGAAATCGCTGGAGCAGGAGCACCTGGCTTCTACCGACGCGCTGATGAAGTCCGCTGTCGCTCTGGAGAAGAAGCTGACCAAGGACGTCGGCAAGGAGCAGAAGGCCACGGTCGAATTCGACGGCGCCGTCATCGTTCCCGCGGGCGAAGCCGTGACCGAGAAGCACGTCGACACGCTGAAGGCGACCGTGCAGGAGCACGTCGCGGCGCAGGAAGAGGAATTCAACCGCCGCCGCGCCGACGTGGAGCTGGTGGCCGACGCCGCGATCAAGGAGAAGGAAGACACCGCCAACACCGAGGTGGAGCCGCTGCGCAAGAAGATCGAAGAGGAGCGCACGGCCGTCCGCAGCCAGTTCACCGAGGAGTTCAAGGAGCTCGATGAGCTGCGCGACCCGGCGGAGATGCTCAACGCGCCTGCCTCCGGCGGCAAGGTCCGCCTACTGACCGACGCCGACTACAAGCGCCTGGGTGAAAAGTACGGCAACGTGTTCAACGCCGCCATGGGCGCCGACGCGCTGCTGACGATCCTCAACGGCGTCGACCTGGAGAAGATGCGGGCCAAGCTGCAGCTGGAAATGCAGTCGACCTCAGGGCAGAAGCGTAAGCAGGCCACGAAGCGCCTGCGCGTCGTTGAGGCGCTGCGCAAGTCCGGCAACAAGGCTACGTGGATGGTGCTGACGGCGCTGCCGGTGCTGCCGCCCGACCTGCGCCCCATGGTGCAGCTGGACGGCGGCCGCTTCGCGACGAGCGACCTGAACGACCTCTACCGCCGCGTCATCAACCGCAACAACCGCCTCAAGCGGCTGCTGGAGCTGGGCGCGCCGGAGATCATCATTCGCAACGAGAAGCGCATGCTGCAGGAGGCCGTCGACTCGCTGATCGACAACGGCCGGCGCGGCCGGGCCGTCGCGGGCACGGGCAACCACAAGCTGAAGAGCCTCTCAGACATGCTAAAGGGCAAGCAGGGGCGCTTCCGTCAGAACCTGCTCGGAAAGCGCGTCGACTACTCCGGCCGTTCGGTCATCGTGGTCGGCCCGGAGCTGAAGCTGCACCAGTGCGGCCTGCCGAAGCGCATGGCTCTGGAGCTGTTCAAGCCGTTCGTGATGCACGCTCTGGTCGACCGCGGCCTGGCGCACAACATCAAGAGCGCCAAGCGCATCGTCGAACGAGCACGGCCCGAGGTTTGGGACGTGCTGGACGAGGTGATCAAGAGCCGCCCCGTGCTGCTCAACCGCGCGCCAACGCTGCACCGCCTCGGCATCCAGGCCTTCGAGCCGGTGCTGGTCGAGGGCTCCGCGATCCAGATCCACCCGCTGGTGTGTCTGGCCTTCAACGCTGACTTCGACGGCGACCAGATGGCCGTCCACGTGCCGCTGTCCCGCGAGGCGGTTGCGGAGGCACGGCAGGTCATGCTGTCTACGAAGAACCTGCTTAGCCCGTCCTCCGGCGACCCGATGGTGGCGCCGCGCCTGGACATTGTGCTGGGCTGCTACTACATGACGGCGATCCGTGAAGGCGCGCGGGGCGAATTCAACGCCGCCACGTCCGGTCAGAACCAGGGGACCTACGGCAGCTTCCAGGAGGCGATCCTGGCCCACGAGCTGGGACTTCTGGAGCTGCAGGCTCGTATCCGGGTCCGCGACCGGCGCACCGACAACGTGATGGTCGAGACGACCGTCGGCCGCATCCTGTTCAACGAGGCTCTGCCGGAGGAAATCGCCTTCGTCAACGAGCTGTTGGACAGCCGCGCGCTGAAGGCCGTCGTGCAGGACTGTTACATCACGATCGGTATGGACGCGACTTCAGAGGTCGTGGACCACATCAAGAACATCGGCTTCCACTACGCCACCCGTTCCGGCGTCACGATGTCGGTGTCCGAGATCAAGGTCCCCGAGGAGAAGACGGCGATCGTTGGTGAGGCCGAGAAGCACATCCAGGCCGTCAACGAGCAGTACCAGATGGGCCTGATCACGGAGCAGGAGCGCTACGACGCGACTGTCGACGTGTGGAACACCGCCACCGAGGACGTCACCGCCGTGATCCAGAAGCGGCTGCCGGAATACGGCTCCGTCTTCCTCATGGCAACCTCGGGCGCCAAGGGTAACATCGCGCAGATCCGCCAGATGGCGGGTATGCGAGGTCTGATGTCCGACCCCTCGGGCCGCATCATCGAGTTGCCGATCAAGTCGAACTTCCGTGAAGGCCTCTCCGTGCTGGAGTACTTCATCTCCACGCACGGCGCCCGCAAGGGACTGGCCGACACCGCGCTCCGCACAGCGGACTCGGGTTACCTGACCCGGCGTCTGATCGACGTGGCGCAGGACGTGATTACGCTGGAAGATGACTGCCAGACGCTTGCCGGCGTCTGGTTGACCGAACCGCAGGACAAGGCCGTGCTCGAATCGATGCGAGAGCGCATCATCGGGCGCTTCGCGGCGTCGACGATGGCGGAGCCGAAAACCGGCGAGGTCATCGTGGAGCGCAACCAGGAGATTACGGCGGAGATTGCCGACGCGCTGATTGCCGCCGGCCACGAACGAGTGCACGTACGCTCGGCGCTGACCTGCGCCTGTGTACGCGGTATCTGCGCCTACTGCTACGGCATCAGCCCGGCAACCGGCCTCATCGTGAACCCGCTGCAGGCTGTCGGCATCGTCGCCGCGCAGTCGATTGGTGAGCCTGGCACGCAGCTAACGATGCGTACCTTCCACACCGGTGGCGTCTACGTCGCGGGTGGTGAGATCACGACCGGTCTGCCCCGCGTCACGGAGCTGTTCGAGGCTCGCATACCAAAGAACAAGGCGATCATCTCGGAGATCGACGGCGTCGTGGAGGTCACTCGCGAGAGCGACGTCCGCCGCATCCGGGTTGTCTCCAGCGAGGTATACAGCGACCGCTACGACCTGCCGAAGGGCGTCGAGGTGCTGGTCAAGGAAGGCCAGCAGGTGGAGTCCGGCGCGGTCCTGGCGCGCTCGCCGGAGCCGGAGCCCGAGGCGGACGACGGCAAGAAGAAGAAGCCTGCGCGGTCGAAGAAGGCCGCCAAGGCGGACGCTCTGCTGACGCAGGTCATCGCACGGCTACCCGGCCGCGTGACGATCGACAAGTCCAAGCGCATCTCGATCCTGTACGAGGAGCGGGAGGAGCGGGAGTACGCGGTGCCGGCAGCGGCCCGCGTGCGCGTCGAACCGGGCGAGTACATTCGCGCCGGCCAGCAGTTGACCGACGGTCCGCTGGACCCGCAGGACATCCTGCGCATCCAGGGCCCAGAGGCTGTGCAGCTCTACCTGGTGGAGGAAGTCCAGAAGGTCTATCGCAACCAGGGCGTGAACATCAACGACAAGCACATCGAAGTGATCGTGCGGCAGATGATGCGCAAGGTGATCATCGACTCGCCGGGCGACACGACGATGCTGCCGGGCGAGTACATCGACCGCTTCGAGTACGAGGAGGCGAACAAGAAGGTCTTCGCCGAGGGTGGCGAGCCCGCCACGGCGGTTCCGGTACTCCTGGGCGTGACCAAGGCGTCCCTGAACACGAGCAGCTTCCTCGCGGCGGCCTCCTTCCAGGAGACGACGCGTGTGCTGACCGAGGCCGCGATCTCCGGCAAGACGGACCACCTGATGGGCCTGAAGGAGAACGTGATCATCGGCAAGCTGATCCCAGCCCGGGCGAGCATCGACGTGCCGCCGCGGCCGGTGGAGGAGCTGCGGGCGCCGCGTCACCTGCTGGAGGGTGAGGAAGGCTTCGAGGGCGAAGACTTCGAGACGCTGGACCTCGACGCCGAGGATATCGATCTCGAGGTCGATGCCGATGCCGATGTCGAGGACGAGGCAGAGGACGACGAGACGAAGGAGCCGGACCTCGCGGCGCTTGCCGCCGAGGAGAACAGCGACTAATCAGCCGTCCGTAGTTAGCAACAAAGGGGCCGGTCACAAGACCGGCTCCTTTTCTATTCTGAAGCTAGATGTCGTTACGCCACTCTTCAAACCGCGCCGGATCGAGACGCCCAACCTCCGGGACGCGGTCGAAGCCGGTATCAGCCGTGATGATCCGCTCCACGCCGAGGCGCTGCATGACCGCGACGTGAATCAGGTCACGAGCGCTCAGGTCTGAGTGCTGCATTGCGAGTTCCGCGGCGCGCTCCACATCGGCGCCAAGGATAGGCGCAGTATTACGTCGCATCAGCGTGGCAAAACGGTCAAACAGGATGGCACCTTGGGGCCAGCGCCCCAGGGCGAGGTATCGATGAATCAACTCCTGGAGGACTTCCGCGTCCGTGGTGAATGCGCCCCGTCGCACGGCCACTAGCTCGAGAATAGCCTCCGATGGCTGCTTGAGCGGGTGCTCCACGCCTGCCGCGTAGATGGGAATGTTGGTATCAATAAAGATCGCCGAGGTCGTGGGTCTGCGCAAGTTGCCTGCTCAACTCCTCAGGGTCGGGAACGTCCTCGATGTTCAGCCCGGCTATCTCACGGACCAACTTCAGCCGATGCTCCCTGGCTTCGTCCTCGTATGCCTGATCGATCAACTCGCGCACCGTGTCCGAAACTGACGCCTGCCTGTGCTCGGCGAGCTCTTCCAGCTTGCGGCGGCGCTCCGGGTCGAGACGGACATCAAGCCTTTCGGTAACCATGTACGGCGCCTCCTGTACACACAGGATTGTACAACACTTTTGTTGTGCGCGCAGTGCCGTACATCTATGACAGCTGTGCCCGCTATGCCCGTTGAGCCCGCCGCCCGCGCGCGGCCCAGAAGCCGAGGACATGGGCCAACGGCCCGAGCTGGCGCATGAAGCGGCCGTAGGTGTGCTCGCCGGTGATCAGCTGACAGAGCATGAGACGAAATTTCTCACTGCGGCGCAGCATGAAGTAGCAGAGCCACGGTTTGTAGTGGAAGGCGTCTCGCAGGATCTTGGCCGCGCGGATGTCGGACATGATCTCGCGTTCAACAGCCGCCTCATAGGGAAAGAGGTCGGCGTCCATGCCGTCGAGGAAGCGCAGCAAACGCGCCGCGGCCAGGTGCCCGCTGACGAAGGCAGAAAAGATTCCTTCACCCGACACCGGATCGACCAACCCCGCCGCGTCACCGACCAGCAGGGCACGGCCGCGGACGATCGGCGCGCCCTCGTCACGCGTCGGCAGGTGGTGGCCGCGGATGTTGAGCATCGGCGTCGTCTGCAGGCCGTAGTGCCGGCGCAGCGCGCTCAGGTGGGGGCGCAGCTTGCCGCCCTGCGAGTGCCAACCGCCGCAGCCGACGTTGAAGTGATCCGCCTTAGGGAAGGACCAGCCGTAGCCGCCGGGCATGCTGCCGAGCTCAAGCGCCAGCATCTCTTGCCACGCCTCGGGCGCGTCGTCTCCGTCGTAAGGGAAGTTGGCTTCGAGCGCAACGGGCGGGTCCGTGACGGGCTTGAGTCCGGCGTGACGCGCCACGACGCCGTTCGCGCCGTCCGCGCCGACAACCGCGCCCGCCTCGTACGTATCGCCGTTGACCGCGATACGCACGCCGTCCTTATCGAGCTCCAGATTCCGGACGACGCTGCCGCCATGGAACTCGGCGCCGGCCTCGACCGCCTGCTCCATCAGGAAGGTGTCCATGCGATGGCGCTGCGTCATGTAGACCAACGTCTGGTTGTAGGTGTAATCGAAGCTCCGGCTGAGGCGATAGCTGAAGCGCACGCTGTCGATGACGCGTTCGACGACGGGTGTCAGGTCGACGGGCGCGCGGTCGAAGGCGCGGGCCGTGACGCCACCGCCGCAGGGCTTCTCGCGGGGAAACTCGGCCCGGTCGAGGAGGAGGACGCGAGCGCCGGCCTTCGCCAGGTGGTGGGCGGTGGTGCTGCCGGAGGGGCCGGCGCCAACGACGGCTACGTCATACCGGGCCACGCGTCCAGCATAGCAAGGGGGCAGGCAGGGAGCGAGGGCTAGTCAAATCGAACTGAACGGCGTCAGTAGATACTGAGGCTGAAGGCAACCGGATCGCGATCGGTGTTAATGAGACCGCTAAATGCCACTGTGAGTCCCGGACGGAGCCCTTGTTCCTGCGGCTCGCCGTCGGGCGCTTGTCCGAGACCTGAACCGCGGGACACTGGACCAGTGCTATCAAGAATCTCGGCGCGAGAGTCGATCCAGACGCGATGGACGCCGTTCGTCGAGCGCAGGGATGTCCCAATGCCGTCCTCTAGCTCAGGACGGATGCGGAAGTCGACGTAGTTCGCTCCGAAATCAACGACGATGCCGTCGATGCGCTTGAAGTAGCCGATGATAACCGTATCGACCGGTGTTCCGGTCTCCTGGGCAAGGTCGCCGCCTACAGCAAGATCGTTGTTCAGAGGGGAATCGAGAGCCACAGCTACGAAGACCTGGTCGCGCAGGCCATCCTTACTCTTGTCGAAGCGGATGCTCTCGCCGACGGCCCACAAGAAGCGGGTCTGGTCATCGATGATGTAGGTATTCTCGCCAGGTCCAGCCTGCTTCGTCAGTTTCAGGGCGTTCCCATTCAATCCGGCGAACTCGCCACCGCCGATGATGTAACCCACCATATGTGGACCGACGCTAGCGATTTGCGGCTGAACCTCCGCAGTCTCCGTGGGCGTAGGCGAAGGTTGCAAAGCACCTCCAAGTTCGATTGAGCGGTGACCCCTGGCTGCGGCCACCGCAATCAACACAACGAGTGCGATGGTGATGACTGCCGCACCGGTGGCGAGCACTGCTGCCTTCATTCCGGCGCCCTGCCTTGCGAACAGCGCAGCCATCGGCGCGAGCGCCGCGCCTCGCTGCGGACGCCACGTAGCCGCCTCCTCTCGCGACACCACACCGAGCTTGGAGATGATCTCCGAGACGTGGTACTTGGCGCCGGAGAGGGTGATCTGGAGCTCGTTAGCGATGTCGCGGTTGGAGTAGCCGCGCTTGAGCAGGGCGAGAACCTGCTGCTCGCGGGGCGTCAGGACGTCGGGGTCGCGTCGCTGCATACACCGAGGGTACGCGCGCCGGCAGGCCGTTGCACTAGACCACTTTTCGAAGCGTAGAGTCAGGCGACGATCGCGGCGACCAGGAGCATGACCGCGCCATCGCAAAGCTGTTAGAGTATGGGATGCGCAGGAGTCACCAGTGAAAGTCCACAACCGCATCGAAATCAATCCCAAGATACTTCTCGGGAAGCCAGTAATACGGGGCACTCGCGTCTCCGTCGAGCTGCTGCTCCAGATGCTGAGCGAGGGGCTCTCTGAGGACGAAATCCTAAAGGGATACCCGCATTTGCAGCGGGAGGACATCCGAGCCGCCGTCGCCTACGCTGCGGACGTCGTCGCGCACGAGGAGTTCGAGACCTCCGAGGCAGGTGGCGCCTAGATGCCCATCAGGGTATCGGTGGACCAAGCGTCCCACACTTGCGCCCGAGGTTCTTAGCAGACGAGAGCGTCAACATGGCCGTCGTCCGCGTCCTGAGACGGCACGGCCATGATGTCCTCGCTATCGCCGAAGGTCATGCGGGTGCACCAGACACTGACGTGGTCGAGTTGGCTCGTGGTGACGGGCGAATCCTCCTCACACAGGATAGCTACGCCACCGCCACGATGGCCGCGACGAGCAGCATGATCTGCACACCGATGCCCGCCAGCAGCAGCACGTAGCCCACCATGCGCTCCCAGCTGTGCAGCATGACCGCGAGCACGAGGTCGAGGGCGAGGAAGCCGAAGGCGGAGCGCGGGATGTCCAGCAGCTCGCTCTTGTCCGTGACGCGGACGACGCCACCGAGCGACGGGAAGCGCAGCGGCACGCTCTGGCTCAGACCCGGGTACATGTCGAGCACGTAGCCAAGGACGACGCCAAACGCCGCGATCATTAGCAGCGCCAGCACGATGGCGAAGCGGTCGAACCAGAAGCTCTGCGCCGCCGGGCCCCAGCGATGCACCGCCTGCCGTTGCTCGAACAGCGGGCCGCGGGACTGGTTGGACTGAACCGTCTGGGCGAAGAACACCGGGTCCGGCACCGAGATGCCGTAAATCTCCGTCGGCGTCTGGACATAGAGCACTTCGCCGGGATTGCGGTGCGCCGAGTAGAAGAGCACCTCGCCGATCTGGTCGACCTCGGCGCGGCCGATGTGATGGCCGACCCAGTTGATGCCCTCGATCTGGGGGTTGTCGGTCTCCTCACCCGGGACGAGGCGCTCGATGTTGGCGAGCGGGATGATCTGGTGGATGGCGCCCCAGCGTATGTCCAGCGCGTTGCGGTCAACGAGATAGCGCAGGGACGTGCAGCTCCACGTCCAGTAGGCGTAGAGGGCGCAGAGACAGATGAAGAAGCCGCCGACAAACAGCGGCGCCATCTGCTGGATGCCAACGTCCAGCGTCAAGCCGCGATAGAGCAGGCCGATGCCGAGCAGCAGCGTGACGGCGACGACGGCGCTGCCATAGACGCTGCCCAGCGAGTTACCGGGTCGGAAGATGGTGAAAGACGGCATCGATTCTCAGAGGCCCTTCCCCGGAAGGGCGCCGCGTTCTACGGCGTCACCGGTACCGGCATCGGTACGGCGGTGCACCAGGAGGCGTACTTTGGGTTGCGGCCGTAGATGATGTCGAAGTAGAGCGTCTGCAGCTGCTTCGAGACTGGGCCGACTTCTCCATCCGCGACGGCGCGGCGGTCGACCTCGAGAATCGGCGTGACGTGGGCTGCGGTGCCGGTCATGAACACCTCGTCGGCCACGTAGAGCTCGGAGCGGTCGATGGTGCGCGACTCGACCTCAAGGTTGAGCTCGGACTGAGCCAAACCAAGGACGGTGCCCATGGTCAGGCCCTCGAGGACGTTGTCGGAGCGCGCTGGGGTGATGACGCGGCCGTTGCGGACGATGGCGATGTTCTCGCCGCTGCCCTCGGCGACGTGGCCGTCGGCGTTGAGCAGGATCGCCTCGTCGAAGCCGTTCTGCATCGCTTCCGTCTTGGCGAGTGCCGAGTTGAGGTAACCGGCCGTGGTCTTGGCGCGGGCCGGGATCGACATGTCATCGACACGGCGCCATGTCGACGTCTGGACGCGGGCGCCGGCGTCGATATCGAGGTAGGGGCCGAAGGGCGCGACGAAGATCAGCAGGTCGTCATCGAGGTCGTGGACGCGGACGCCGATCGCCTCGCTGCTCTTGTAGGCGAGCGGCCGGATGTACTGGTCCTCGCGGATGCCGGACTTCTCGACGACCTGCGTGATCAGGGCTTCGATCTCATCGTCGGTCTCGCTGATGTTGATGCGGCAGATCTTGGCGCTCATACGCAGGCGAGCGAGGTGCTCCCGCACCTTGAACATGTAGATCGTCTGGTTCTCTTCGTTCCAGTTACCGCGGATGCCCTCGAATACGCCGGTGCCGTAGTTGAAAGCGTGCGTCATGACGCCGATCTTCGCCTCGGCGAGAGGCACGATTTGCTTTTGGAAGTACGCGTACGGCGTCGGCATGAAGTCCTGACCTCCGGATTCGCGGGGGGAATATAGTTTGCAGATTATAGGGCCGCTCGTACGGGAGGGACAACCTCGTACAGCGGCTGCGCTATCATCTGCGGGATGCCCGCTAAACACCGCCTCGGCAACCTCGACCTCGCGATCCTGTCCGACGGCCTGTTCTACATGGACGCCGGCGCGACGTTCGGCATCGTGCCGCGCGTCATGTGGGAGCCGCTGGCGGGTGAGCTGGACAACCGCCACCGGCTTTCGCTGGCGCTGAACTCGCTGCTGCTGCGGTCGCAGGGCAAGCTGATCCTGATCGAGACCGGCGTCGGCGACAAGGCCGGCGGCTGGCGGCGGCAGTCGAGCCCGGTGGCCGACGGCACGTTGCTGACCGACCTGGCGGCGCTGGAGGTGCAGCCGGAGGAGATCGACGTGGTGATCAACACGCACCTGCACGCCGACCACTGCGGCTGGAACACACGGCAGCAGGGCGACGAGGCCGTGCCCACGTTCCCGAACGCGGAGTACTTCATCATCGAGGACGAGTGGAAGGCGGCGATCGCGCCGAACGAGCGCACGCGGGCGACGTACCTGGAGGAAAACCTGCTGCCGCTGGAGCGCCACAACCGCCTCCACCTGGTCGACGGCGAACACAAGCTGACCGACGAGGTGACAATCGTCCCGGCGCCGGGGCACTCACCGGGGCACGCGCACGTGGTACTGTCATCAGGCGGCGAGACGGGCATCTACACCGGCGATATCGCGCAGGTGGCCGTTCAGCTGGAACGCACCGCCTGGGTGTCGGCTTTCGACATCCTGCCGCTGGTGACGATGGAGACGAAGAAGACGATGGTGGAGGAGGCGATCGCCGAGGGGTCGTTGCTGATCGCCTGCCACCTGCCATTCCCCGGCATCGGACACATGACCCGCAACGAGCAGGGCCAGCGCAAATGGCAGGCGGTGGAGGCATCCGAGGCGCAACTTGCTTGAGCGCGGGACGTTTACCAGAATAAGAATGCAGTAACCCGGGAGGACACGACTTTGACGATGCCACCTGGCTTTGACGGGGCGCCGGAGCGGGCGCCTTCGCCACTCGAGTTTCGCAGGCGCGAATCGGAACGCAGCATCTACACCGAGAAGAAAATCGGTGATGAGTGGGTCGCGCTCTGGTCGCTGGACGACATCCCCGCGGACGCCACCGTTACCCACGTGACGACGATCCCGTATCGCGGCGAGCGCGTCGTGTTGCCGTACAAGGACGGTAAGCATCGCCTGCCTGAGACGGACGTGGCGGAGGGCGAGACGCCGGAGGCGGCGATCGAGCGCGTGGTCTTCGACATGTGCGGCATCCAGGACCCGGCGATCACGCACCTGGGCCACTTCACCTACAAGGCGACGACGCTGAACAAGACCCTGCCGGCAGGCACGACGACGATCGACGCGTTGTATGCGCTGGAGGTCGGTTCGCTGGCGGACAACCCCGGTGACGAGAGCTACGAGCGCCGTATCGTGCTGCAGCGCGAGCTCAACGTGATCCTGCGCAGCCAGTACATAGAACGGCGCCGGGAGTACATCGACATCCTCGACCACTGGCTGCTGGAGCGCCTCAAGGCCGCGAAGGCCTCTGCAGACTAGCCCTCGTCTTTGTCCAGCAGGTCAAGCACCGCCTGCGCGAACGCCTCCGGCGCCTCGCGTGGCAGGAAGTGGCCGGCGCGCGGGACGATGCGCCGCTCGTAGGGGCCGGTGAAGTGGTGCGCGTGCCGGTCCGGGCCGGGCGCGCCGAGGCCGTCCGCTTCGCCCTGTAGGGCGATCGCCGGCACCGTGATCGGCGGCTGGGCCGCCAGTTGCGCCTCGATGTCCTCCAGCGCCGGGTCGCCGGGGGCATTGCCGAAGCGGTGGCGGTAGGACTGAATCACGACGTCGACGAAGTCAGGGTTGTCGAAGCTTGCTGCCGTCAGTTCGAACGTCGCGTCATCGAAATCGTAGTTGGGCGACCAGAGCTGCCAGAGCAGGCGTGAAATGTCGCGGCGGTCCTGCTGCAGGCCGGCGCGGCCACGCTCCGTGTGGAAGTACCATTGGTACCACATTCGGTGCTCGTTGGCGGCGGGCGCCGGAGTGCCGGACGCCGCGATGTTCTGCACGTTGTAGCCGCCGCAGGTGACGAGGCCGCGGGCGCGCTGCGGCCACAACGCCGCGACGATACAGGCGCCACGGCCGCCCCAGTCGTAGCCACCGACGACCGCCGCCTCGATGCCGAGCGCGTCCATGAAGTCGCGCAGGTCGGCGCCGAGCGCGGCCTGCTGGCCGGACCGCGGCGTGGCGTCGCTGAGGAAGCGCGTCTCGCCGTAACCGCGCAGCCAGGGGACGAGCACGCGGCATCGAGCCTCGAGCAGAGGCCAGACGCCGTCGTAGGCGTGGGGGTCGTCCGGGAAGCCGTGCATCAGGATGACGGGCGGTCCGTCGGGCGGTCCGTGCTCTTCGTAGGCGATTTCGAGGCTGGGGGTGCGGACCTTCGGCACGTCAGTGGATTACGGGGACCGTGAGCTGGCCGTAGGGCATGACGAGGACACTGCCCTCGTTTCCGCGCTCGCGGGCGTCCTTAACCAGCTCCAGGAGCGCCTGAGAGGCAT
The DNA here is from genome assembly GCA_035714925.1 of Dehalococcoidia bacterium. Lineage (GTDB taxonomy): Bacteria > Chloroflexota > Dehalococcoidia > DSTF01 > WHTK01 > WHTK01. Next base: position 12,322 of record DASTLN010000176.1, read on the forward strand.
CGGCCGCGTATTCCAGGTGCGCGGCCCGCGTCTGCCGCGGCGTTAGCTTCGAATGCAGCAGCACGCGGGCCTTCGTCTGGACCATCGCCTGACACTGAATCTGCCACTGGTCGTGCCGTGGCTGCTCGGTGTGCAGGATGCGGTCGAGCAGCGCGGCGGGCGACTCGGCGGCGAGCAGGCCCTCCTCGTAGTCGCGACTGCCGATGCCCTCCTCGCAGCCCGCGACGAGCAGTATCGCGCCGCCCTCGCGCACACCCTGGGCCGCCACCGACATGCCCTTCACCGACTGGTACAGCGTCGTGTCCGGCGGGTAGCCCATGTTCGTCACGACCACGATGTCGTAGGGATGCGACACCGGCGCCTGGTACTGACGCGCCGCCTGCTCGATGGCGGCCTCATGCGCCGGGTACATATCGCCGGCGAAGACGCCGCTGAGGCGCCGCTGGCTGTCGAGCGTGACGTTGAGCAGGAAATCGGGCGGCAGCAGGTCGACGACGGCGCGGATCTCCTGGACGACGGGATTGCCGTCCATGACGCACCAGGTCGCCTTCGGGTGCGCCAGGTTTGGCGCGCCGTGGTTGCTGATGACGATGCCGGCGCCGGCGACGCCGGGCATGACGCCTTTGGGGCCGCCGGAGTACCCGGCGAAGAGGTGCGGCTCGACGAAGCCGACGACGATACGCACGTCCGTATCGACGTAGGCGCGGCAGAGCTCGACCGGCACGCCCTTGCTGCGTCCGACCTCAACCAGCGTCGAGCGGTCGCGGGCGTCGTGCTGGACGATGGCGTAGCGCTGCGGGATATCGAGACCCAGCATCTCGGCCAGCTCAGCCTCGGAGTTGCCGCGGTGCAGGCCGGTGCCGTTGACGATCGTAATGTCAGAATCGGCCACGCCGGCGGCCGCGAGCTCAGCAAGGACGGGCTCGAGCAGGAGCTGGTTCGGCACCGGGCGCGTGATGTCGGAGATGACGATGGCGACGCGCTGGCCGGCGCGGACGCGTTCGCGCAGAGACGACCCCGCGAGTGGACGACGGAGGGCGTCAACGACGGCGCCGGTCTGGTCCGCCAACGGCCGCACCGCGGACGGCAACAGGACCGTGGCGTTGTCCGGGACCTCGACGGGGAGCATCTCGCGGCCGAAGGGGAGTTCAACGCGCATTGCGACCTCATGCTACGCTGCGACCTGAGTGTATCCAAGTGACAACCTACGAGACTGCCCTGAAGGACCTTCTCAAGGCCATTCCCGAATTCGATGCCGACGAGTCACTGGATGCCGGCGAGTCACTGAGGGACCCAACCCTACCCTTTCTTGGCTATGGAGCCTTCGCCGGTTTCCTAAAGCGACGGTACTTGGATCGAGGTGTGGACGCTGTTCTGCGGAAGTCATTCGGCTTCCTGGAAGGACTCGCAACATCTGGTCCAGAACTCGAGAACCTTGTGGAAGTCGGTGTACTCGAGAGCATTGGCGATCTCGACCGCGGTCAAGACAATCGGACAGCGATGAGCGCCTTGCTTCGAATCTCAGGTCCGCGGACCGCTTACCTCTTCCGTCGCATCGAAGCGTTTTGGACCGGAACCTTGGAGGAGTTCCAGGGGCTACCACCGGATGTAGACACTCGCTCTCAGTGGCCGCCCGCCCAGGGCAATCCTTCATTAGATTAGGTTGCGACTTCAACCTCGGCTTCGATCTCCACCGGGATGCCGAACGGCAGCTCGGCCATGCCGACGGCGGACCGCGAGTGTGCCCCGGCGTCTTCGCCGTACAGTTCGAGGATCAGGTCCGTGAAGCCGTTGATCACGTCCGGCGTCGCGTTGAATCCCGGCGCGACATTGACCATGCCCAGCACGCGCAGCCAGCCGGTAACGCGGTCGAGGTCGCCGAGCTCCGCCTTGAGGCTGGACAGCATCGAGAGGCCGGTCTGTCTCGCCGCCTCGTAGCCCTGCTCCAGCGTCAGCTCCGCGCCGACCTTGCCTCGTGGCGTATCACCGCCCGGACCGTGGCCCGAGATGTAGGCGCGATTGCCTCGCACCCTAACGCGCGAGAAGCGCGGCTGGACGCCTGCGGGATTCGGGCCCGGCGTGTGGAGCTGCAGACCCATCGCTTCGAGCTTCGCTTCGATATGCATGACTTACCTCCGTGCCGAGTGTCTGTATCGCTAGACGACGAGGACGAAGAAGCCGCCGATCATCAGGATGGTCGCCAGGGTGAACAGCGATGCCTGCAGCGGCTTATCGCCCATCGTAGGGCCGGCGCCGAGCGCGAAGGCGCCGAGGTAGGAGACAAGGCCGATGGCCATCATGGCCCAACCAACGATCGTCATGCTTAGATACTACCCTGAGGTAGGATTCTCGCAGGCCTGAAGGCCTGCAGCTACAGCTACGAGTCTGGCGCGGAGGATTATTGGCGGATTACCTGGACGGCAAGGTGGCGGTGGTGTTTGGTAGCGGCTCCGATGCGCATCGCGGCGTCGCCGTGGCGCTGGCTCAGGCCGGGGCCGACATCGCTGTCGCGGGCGTGACGCTTGACCTCGCGGCCGAAGCGGCGCTGCACTCGATCTCGAACGAGATCTGGGCCCTCGGGCGCAAGTCGACCGTCGTGACGCTTGCGGCGGACGACGCGCCGTCCTTCGCGGCGGCAGTCGTGGAGGCGAAGGCGGAGCTTGGGCGCATCGACGTCGTCGTACGCGCTGACGCGGTACTTAACGCCTAGAGCGCCGGGACGCGGGTGAGGTTGAGGACTCTGCAGGATTCATCCTGCAGTTAAGGCGTCTCGGGTCGTTGGTGAAGCTGAGGGTTTCAACCCTCAGGGTTTTTCTCACACCGATCGCCCCGTCAGCTGCTCTTGCCGCCAAGCACCACGGGGTCGACGATCAATGAGCCCTCAACGACCTCGACGCTGACGCCCCCCATCTTCTGGGTCGACGCGTCCATCTGCAGGAAGGAGCAGAGCTTGCCGCGCGGGTAGTCGCTGCGCACCCAGTTGGTCTCGTGCGGGCCGGACTGGAAGCCCTCCGGCCCCTCCACGAAGCACTCGAGCGGCCCGCCTTCGACGCGTATCTCCGACAGCATCCCGGCCGGGATGTGTCCTGGGTAGGAAGGGATGATCCAGACGGCGGCGCCGTAGTTCCTCTCCTCGTCGAACTGCAGGATGACGGGGTAGTTGTCGGTGTCGTGCTGCGTGCCGCCGGGCATGCCGTTGAGGATTACCTGTACCGTCGCCATGAGATCGCCCCTTACTTTGAAGCCGGGGACACCCCGGACCCCGACTAAAGAGCCACCCGAGGCGTCGTCAGCCGCTATCGTAGTCTGTTAAAGCCGGGGACACCCCGGACCCCTACTAAAGGGCCACCTGAGGCGTCGTGCGCCTATTGTGCGCCCGTCGTCACGCCGCTGACTACGCCCGACGCCGTGAGGGCCTCGATTTCGGCGCCGGAGAGGCCGATGAGGTCGCGCAGGACGTAGCCCGTGTGCTCGCCGGGCGCAGGCGCCGCGAAGCGCGTGTGCAGCGGCGTGTCGCTGAAGCGGATGCGCGGTCCGTCCGTATCGATCACGCCGGCGCCGGCCGCCACGGGCTCGAAGACGCCGCGGGCGCGCAGATGGGGGTCGTCCCGCAAGGCCTCCGGTGTCAGCACCGGTTGCGCCGCGATACCGTGCTCACGCAACTCCGTGGCCGCGGCGTGGGCGGCGCGCTCCGCTGTCCAGGCCGCAACGGCTTCCGGTAGCTCCGCGCCCCCCGTAACGGCGTCGGCCAGCTCGGGGCTGCCCACGACATCGCCCAGCGTCGCAAGTTCCTGGATCGAACGCACGACGACGGCGATCGAGCCGTCGATGCAGGCGTAGCAGCCGCTCGGCGGCAGGTCGGGCGTGAGCTGGGCCGCGCCGGCGGCCGCCGCCACGACGGGCGCTGCGCGCATGCTGGTCCCGGCAGCGGGGAACGAGATCGTGACCTGCTGCCCCTTGCCGCGATAACGGACGTAGAACAGCGCCGTCATCACCGCTCCCGCCGTGACGTTGCCGATACCGGGCCGCTCGCCGCCTTCGGCGATCACGGCGAGCACGACGTCGTCGCGGACGGCGCGGAAGGCGGCGTAGTCCAGGCCTGCCAGCGCATCGTCTGCGCCGTCTTTGAGCACCGCGTTGCAGGTCGCCGCGAGCCGCCACAGGAGGTCGCGCGCTTCGGCCGCCGAGGGGTCGATGACGCAGCTGAACTTGTTGCGGCCATAGCGTTCCATCGCATCGCGAGGCGCGCCGGGGCGCTCCACGACGATGACCTCGGCGCCGAAGTCGGCCAGCGCCCGCGACGCCGAGGCACCGGCGACGCTGGTCGTCAGGTCGAGGACGCGAATCAGCGGCAACGGCAGGGGCAGCATCAGACGACCCCCTTCGCCCGCAGCGCCTCGTCCGCGGCGGCCTCCATCTCGATGAGGTCCGTGAGGATGTAGTCGGTGTGTTCGCCGAGCAGCGGCGCGGGCGTCAGCGCGTCCGGCGGCGTCAGCGACATCTCGAACGGCGCCACCGGGTACTCCAACGTCCCGGCGTCGGCATGATCGACGGTACGCAGTAGATGGCGGGCGCGGAGCCTGGGCACGTCGATCTCGAGTGACGCGCCGCCCGGAGGCGGTCCGGAACCCAGCGAGGCGAGCGCGGGCATGCCGCCAACGTCGACGACCTGGCCGTGCTCAGTCTGGGCGGCGCGCAAGAGGCCCGCCAGCGCGGCGACGTAGGCGTTCATGCCCAGTATCTGCTCCAGGCCGCGGTCGTAAGTGGGGCCCTCGGCGTCTGGGGGAAGGACGCCCGCGGCGGCGGCCAGCGTGAGGCCGGCCATCGGCCGGTTGCTGTAGGGGCCGGTCGCGCCGTAGCCGGACACCTGCACGATGACGAGCCGTGGGATGCGCGCGACCAGCGCGTCAAAGCCGAGGCCGAGGTCGTCGCGCCGCCGCGTCGGGTGGTCCTCGATGATGCCGTCGGCGTCTTCAGCGAGGCGGCCCAGGATGGCGGCGCCTTCCGGCGTCTCGTAGTCCAGCGTCAGGCCGAGCTTACCGGCGTTTGTTGCCGCGAATGTCAGGCTGCGCTCGATGCCTGGCTCACCGGCGTATGGCGCCCAGTGCCGCGAAGCATCGCCGGCGCCGGGGCGCTCCACCTTGATGACCTGCGCGCCGTAGACGGCAAACAGGTGGGCGGCGTACGGCCCCGCGACACCTTCCGAGAGGTCGAGGATGGTCAGCGAATCGAGGGCGCCCTCGTGCTCGGCCTGCCCCGTCACGCGATGCCTTCCTGCACGAAGGAGAGCGCGCGGCTCATGCGCAGCGCCTTCACCTCGGCATCGCAGACGAGGGCGATGATGTCGAAGGATGCGGCGAGCGCCGGGTCGAAGCCGCGCAGCGACGGACCGGCGTTCTCGAAGTCCATGTACTCGTAGGCGCCGGCCAATACAAGCACTCGCGCCGAGCCCTTGACGCCGCTCAACGCCTCTGACGCCTCTGAGAGGCGGCGGCGCAGCAGGCGGCGCACGGCCGAGCCGTCGTCGGGCTCGAAGCCCGGCGGGCAGCCGGCGATCGCCCAGCCGTCGGTCAGTCCCTCCGAGCGAGGCAGGCGCTGCAGCGACCAGGCATCCTCGGTCTCGAACTCGATAACGTCACCGACGGCGAGGCCCTGAGAGAGCGCCCCGATGTTGTCGTAGAGCTCGACGCGTTCCGTTTCGTCCCTGGTGAAGCGGTTGAGGCCGCGGCTGTCGAGAAAGAAGCTGCCGTCAAGCCGCTCCGAGATGTTGGTCCAGTAGCGGCCGAGGCCGCCGGTGACGGATGCGTGGCCGCCCTCCTCGCGGACCTTGCCCAGCGCCAGGCGTACTGGCAGGCGTACCTCTCCGCTGCGTCCGGAAGCCAGCTTCGAGGCGGTCAGGACGACACGCCGCACCCACTCCGACTCGTCGGGCTCGCCGTCCGGGAGGTCGCCGCCCTTGGGTTGCCAGAGCACGTAGGAGCCGGGCCGCGTGTCGTCGAGCCGTTGGCAAAGCTC
>DASTLN010000177.1:0-5067 GCA_035714925.1 Dehalococcoidia bacterium
AAGCGGCGAGCGTCTGTCTTTGGTGAACGGGCGAAGTGCTTCGGCATCCGTGCTCTCTTGGAGCTTGTTGCGCTTCTTCCAGCTCACTCCGAAGTGAAAAGCGTACACGCTCGTCGGTCTGAGGCGGAGCCTCGTTAGAGCTGTCGCATGAACGCCACGAGATCCTGCTTCTCCTGGTCAGTGAGCTTGGTCTCGAGAACCAGGTTGAAAAACTCCACCGTATCCTCCAGCGTCAGCAGTCTCCCATCATGCAGGTACGACGGCGAATCCTTGATGCCGCGCAGGGGGAAAGTCTTGATCGGTCCATCGGCACTGGCCATGCGTCCGTTGATCATCCGCGGCTTGAAGAACCGCTCTGTCTTCAGGTTGTGCATCAGATTGTCGGTGTAGTAGGGAGCTGGATGGCAACTGGCGCAGTTCGCTTTGCCGAAGAACAGAGCCTGCCCGCGCATCTCCGACTCGGTGCCCTTTCTCGGGTCGATCTTGCCGTCGATGCCGAGTTTGGGCGCCGGCGGGAAGTCCAAGAGCGCCTGGAACTCCGCCATGGCGTGCACTTGGCTGCCACGCTCGAGAATGTTGACCCCCTTCTTGGTCGCAATCACCGGATCGCCGTCGAAGTATGCTGCACGCTGCTCGAACTCGGTGAAGTCCTCAACACTCTTCAATGCACGCTGCGACCCGAAGAGTTGTTGGATGTTCACGCCACGGAGCGTAGGCGTGTCGATGCGGTGCCGGAACTCCTGAGGACGAACGTCTCCCGCAAGATGAGTGGCCGCGTTCGTGTGCCCATTGGCGTGACAGTCGAAGCAGGACACGCCGCGGCTCGCACGCTCCGAGCGGCGGTCCTCAGTCTGGTTGAACTGCTGCTGCGGGAAGGCAGATACCAGCAACCTCAGCCCGTCGATCTGTTTGGGGTTCAGGACGCCATTGAACAGCTCGTAGAAGTTGTCGATCGTCACCAGCTTCCCCTGGGAGACATCGCCGAGGTCCGGCCTCGTGGTCAGGTAGATGGGTGCGGGGAACTCTGGCAAGAAGTGGTCAGGTAGATCGAAATCCAAATCGAAGCGCGTCAGGTCCCGCTCTTCCTGTTTCTTGATCTCGTCGATGTGGAACTTCGGAAACGTCATGCCGCCTTCCGGATGATTTGGGTGAGGAAGGGGAAAGAATCCCGCGGGGAACAGGTCCTTGTCACGGAGCTCGTCAGGTCCCATCGCCGCCAACTTGTCCCAGGTCATCCCCGTCGGCAGCTTCACCCGCACGCCTTCCTGAATGTGCTTGCCTCCGGACATCGTCACACCCTGGGCCGGGCGGTCGCTCAGGTCGTAGCGCTGACTGAGCAAGTCCATCTGCCGCGACATCACCGTCGCCTTCGAGGCCTGCATACGAGCCATGATCGTCGCGAAGGTCTCCTTGATGGCGACGGGGGCATAGCTCGACGTCTTCTCATCGGCTTGCTGGGCGTATCCAACCCCCTGAACGCTGACTAGCGCGGCTAGCGACACCAAAAGCACGTAGCTGCGTTTCTGTAATCTGTGTTTCATGTCTGGTCCTCCTGTGTTTGAGATTCGCCGAAGTGGCGACTAACGCTAGGCTTCAGGCGCGGCGAGTAGCCGAAGCGACGTAGGAGCGGAGGCTATTCGCCGTCGCCTGCAAGCCCTTGTTAGCTGTCCCGCTCCCGTGTGCCTAACTCTTACCAAGCTGGGCTTGAACCGTGTCGGCCAGCTTGCAGAGCCACTCAGCCATTGATCGCGCCTGTGAGACGAAATCAGACAACCCCTTTAGCGTCACTACTTTGATCCTGGCCATCCCAGAGCCCAAAGGCCTATTGCGGAGAACCAGTGTTGTTTCATTAGTCTCTTCAAGCGTTGGACCAGCCTCCCCCAATGAATACTCGAAGAGCTGGCCATCGAAAACGAGTACTGGGAATAGCAGATGACACCGCTGGGGCTCTCTCGCTTCTTCGATCCTCTGAAGCCGGGCCTCCGTAGCATCGAGCAGCTGAGCGACGGCACTGAAGGCACGGTTAGAACCATCGTCATGTTTCGCTTCGTTCTTATCCCCTAAGTTTACTTGGCTAATTGAATATGCGGTCGGTCGATCATTATAAATCGTGGGTACTTTATCCCACTGAGTGGCAATGAGGTCAACGATCCGCTCTCGAGCAAGTTTGTCCATTATCCAGTGATAGGCAGAATACGCCTGATTACCGAAGTGATCTTGATCCTTCACAACAAAGGCTACCCAAGGATGTTTCTTGGAACGCTTGCATTCAACGAGGAACGTGGTGGCGACAGCGAAAGTGGGGCAGCCCCTTGGAGCAACAACCTGTTGCATGAAGGCCAAGAGGTCACACTCGCGAAGTTTTTGGGTCAGATTGTCTACGAAGTGGATACCTTGACTAATATTGAAGCCGGCCTCTTGGAAAGATCGGGCTGTCTGGAGTTCAACCGGACCACCATGATAATCAAGCCACTCGGAAACTTTCTTCTTAAGATCTCCGCTCATATCCATAGAAAACCTCTCCAAGGACAGCTAACCTTTGATTCGATTGCCGCTAGCAGTCGAATACCATCTGGCATTTACTTTCTAGTCTCCTTGGAACTACTGAAAACACGCTACTTGGCCGCGTCCCTTCTGCCGCGTCGCGGCAGCTATGCTGCCAGGTGGCGGCATAGGTGCTGCGGAAAGCACGTGTGCCCGAGTCCCGTAATCGGCTGAAAAGAGGGGACTTGAACGCATCAGTCCGCAACTTCCGATTGGAGTTATGCCGCCAAGTGGCGGCATAGCTCCTGCCGCAGCGATTTGGCCTCTGCCGCCCGGCCTGCGTCCGGAGGAGCTGAGCCGCACGCGAACACATCGCGTGAGGCCACGGTCTCCCCCCACAGCAGCAGCTCGCCCGATAGCGGCTGACCGTGGCCTGATCAGGGGCCATCGGCCGTGCCATGCCGGCAGCGCAGTCCTCTTCAGACTCCCGCAGCCATGGGAGCTACACCGCGCGAGGTCCTTGGCAGTGGCAGGGCTCATAGACCGGGTACGTTACCGAAGGTCTCCCGCCGTTGTCAATGTGACGCGGGGCGGGCGGGCGGGCTGGGGGCTGGGCTCGGGCTCGGGGGCTCGGCTCGTGTCAGTCGCTCCTCGCAGGTCTATCGGGGGTGTGCCGACTCGTCACCATGATCCGCCAGTTCGACCGGGACCTCGCGGCGGGCGACCATGAAGCGGCCCGCGCCGCGCCGACGCGGTTGGAGCGCGTCAGGGATAGATCTTGTAGAGCATGCGCGGGTAGGGGATGGTCTCCCGCAGGTGCGGCACGCCGCACATCCAGGCGACGAAGCGCTCGATGCCCATGCCGAAGCCGCTGTGGGGGAAGGTGCCGTACTTGCGCACGTCGAGGTACCACTGGAAGGCGTCGAGCGGCAGGTCGTGCTCCTTGAGCCGGCGCAGCAGCAGGTCGTGGTCGTGGATGCGCTGGCTGCCGCCGATGATCTCGCCGTAGCCCTCGGGCGCCAGCAGGTCGGCGCCGAGCACGAGGCGGTCGTCCTCGGGGTCGGGCTCCATGTAGAAGGCCTTGATGGCGGCGGGGAAACGGGTGACGAAGACCGGACGGTCGAAGCGCTCGGCGAGGATCGTCTCGTCCTCGCCGCCGAAGTCGGCGCCCCAGGCGGTGGCGCTGCCCTTCTCCGCGAGGATCTCGATGGCGTCTCCGTAGGTGATGCGCGGGAACGGCGGCAGGATCTTCTCGAGCTTCGCCACGTCCCTCTCGAGGGTCGCGAGGTCCTCCCGGCAGCGTTCCAGCACCCGCCGGACGAGGTAGCAGGTGAAGTCCTCGGCGAGCTGGAGAAGGCCTTCGAAGTCCAGGAACGCCACCTCCGGCTCGACCATCCAGAACTCCATCAGGTGGCGGCGCGTCTTCGACTTCTCGGCGCGGAACGTCGGCCCCATGCAGTAGACCTTGCCGAAGGCGGCGCAGGCGGGCTCGAGGTAGAGCTGGCCGGACTGGGCGAGGAAGGCCTTGTCGCCGAAGTAGTCGGTCTCGAAGAGCGTCGAGGTGCCCTCGCAGGCGTTGGGGGTGAGGATCGGCGAGTCGACGAGCACGAACTCCCGTTCGTAGTAGAAGTCGCGGATCGCCTGGCAGACCTCGCTGCGCACCTTGAGGGCCGCGCGCTGCTTCGACGAGTGCAGCAGCGTCCCGCCGGGGACGTCTTCGGTGGTGATGCGGATCTCGAGATCGGCGGTCACAGTGCCCGGGCCTCCGGAGATGGGACACGTAGAGTCTCCATCCTATCAACGCGGCAAGCGAGAGCTTGTCGGCTCAGGCGAAGAGCGGTTCACGGTGAACCCGAAACCGAGCTCAAGACGCGGAACGGGCTGCTCCTCGGGCCGAAGAATGCTCCAGGAGACACCCGATGCTGCGCTCAAGCTCGATGCCGAGCCTCTCGCCGATGTCCGCAACCTGGCGCAACGCTCGGGCGTGCACGTTCCACATTGGCTTGCACCGGATCAAGCTGAGCCCGCGGGAGGGCGCCGTCTACCGCTTCGCCGAGGCGGCCCACAAGGAGCCTTCGAGGCCGAGTCGGAGAAGTACGTGCCGGCCTACGGCGGCTACTGCGCCTATGGCCTCGCGGTCGCCGGCAAGCGCTTCCCCGTCGCGATCGACACCTGGCAGATCGTTGACGGACGGCTGATGCTGAACAAGAACGCCGGCGTGCGCGAGAAGTTCGACGCCGACCGCGCCGACATGGTCGCGAAGGCCGACGCCAACTGGCAAAGCCTCGTCGAGCGCGAAAACGAGTGACGCCACGGCCCGCGGCGCCACCCGTGCGCTCGTAGCTGGGCCGACGAATAAGGGTAAGCAGTCGTGCGCGCTCCCATCGTCGAGCGTACGGCGGCTATAGTGGAGCCGGGGTCGAAGACATCGCAATGGACCGAGAAGGCCGGAAAACGGATCCGGCGACCGGCTGGACGCTGCCCTTCGCCGTCGCCCTGGTGCTCGCTCTGCTCGCCGACCGCTTCCGCGGCCTCTTCGACGCGGCGGTGCCGCTCGGCCATTTCCGCGAGCGGGCGATCGGC
>DASTLN010000178.1:0-18185 GCA_035714925.1 Dehalococcoidia bacterium
GTGCTCTACTTCTACCCCAAGGACAACACGTCAGGCTGCACCGCGCAGGCCTGCGCCTTCCGCGACAGCTACCCCCAGATCGAAGGCGCCAACGCCGTCGTCCTCGGCGTCAGCCCGGACAGCGCGAAGTCGCATCAGAACTTCAAGACGAAGTTCGACCTGCCCTTCCCGCTGCTGATCGACCAGGACCACGCGATCGCCGAGAAGTACAGCGTCTGGCGCGAGAAGTCGATGTACGGCCGCAAGTACATGGGCATCCTGCGCAGCCACTTCGTCATCGACGAGCAGGGCAAGCTCGCTGACGTGCAGTACAACGTCAAGGCGACGGATAGCGCCGCAAAGGCGGTCGCCAGCCTCGCGTAGTCTCATCACCTCGTGGCGAGATCATTCCGTGGCTCAGTCCGCGGCGCGCTGAAAGCGCTTCTAGAAAGAGGAGACGATGGCCGAGATCAAGGTGGGTGACCAGGCCCCCGATTTCGAAACGGTCGACGACCAGGACAACCGCGTCAAGCTGAGCGACCTGCGCGGCAAGCGCGTGGTGCTCTACTTCTACCCGAGGGACGACACCCCGGGCTGCACGCGTCAGGCCTGCGGCTTCCGCGACAACTACGCCAGCGTCGAAGGCAAAAACTCGATCGTCCTCGGCGTCAGCCCGGACGACGCCGAGTCGCACCAGGCCTTCAAGTCGAAGTTCAGCCTGCCGTTCCCGCTGCTCGTCGACGCCGATCACTCGATTGCCGAGGCGTACAGCGTCTGGGTCGAACGCGAACGCGAGGGCAACAAGTTCATGGGCATCGCGCGCAGCTCCTTCGTCATCGACGAGGACGGCAAGGTCATCGACGCCCACTACAACGTCACGCCCGAAGACAGCGTAGAAACGGCGCTCGCGGCGCTGGCTTAGACACCCCCGCCTCGTCATTGCGAGGAGCGCCTAGCAATCCGTCATTGCGAGGAGCGCCAAGCAATCCGTCGTTGCGAGGAGCGTCCAGCAATCCGTCATTGCGAGGAGCGCCCAGCAATCCGTCATTGCGAGGAGCGCCAGGCGACGAAGCAATCTCACGAAGTCTCGAGACGATCCTCGGATGTTCGAGGCGGGTCGTCAGCCACGCGTTTCCTTCGTGCTTGTGAACGTGCGCACTTGCACAAACTACCTCGCAGGCGTACACTTCGTCACGTTAGCCATGACGTAGCTGCAGGCCGGCGGGGCCTGCGCTCGACGCAGAAACTGACCTCCTGCGCTACGCCTTAGTAAGGCCGTGGGAGGTCATTATGATCCTGGTCGCAGGCGGTACCGGAGTCGTGGGCTCGGCCATCGTGGCGGAGCTTCAGAAGCAGGGGCAGAGCGTCGCCGTGCTCGGTCGCGACGCCGCCAGGATCGAGCGCGTCTTCGCCGGCTCCGTCGAGGCGCGCGCCGGCGACGTCACGCGGCCCGAAACGCTGACCGCCGGAATGAACGGCATCGATGTCGTCATCAACGCCGTGCAGTTCCCCACCTCACCGATTGAGGTGCCGCGCCGCGGCTGGACCTTCGAGAACGTCGACTACAAAGGCACCGTCAACCTGGTCGACGCGGCGAAAGCGGCGGGGGGCGTCAAGCGCTTCGTCTACGTCAGCGCCGTCGGCGCCGACCTCAACGGGCCGAAGCACTGGTTCCGCTACAAGGCGATGGCGGAAGAGCACCTCAAAGCCAGCGGCCTCGAATGGACCATCGTGCGGCCGTCCTGGGTCTACGGCCCCCGCGACCACGCCCTCAACCGCCTGCTCGGCTTCACCAACTTCCTGCCCTTCATGCCGATGTTCGGCGACGGCAAGCAGGACATGCAGCCCGTCTTCATCGATGACGTCGGCCGCGTCGTGGCACAGGCCACGACCGCGCCCGAGGCGGCAAACCAGCTCTTTGAGCTCGGCGGCCCCGAGGTCATGTCGATGGATGACGTGCTGAAGACCGGCCTCGCGGTCATGGGACGCAAGCGCTTCATCCTGCACCAGCCGATGTTCGTCGGGAAGCTCATCGGGACCCTCGCGTCGCTGCAGCCGTTCGTCACGCCACCGCTCAGCGCCGACGCGGTCGACTTCGTCAGCCGCCCGGCGACAGCGGACAACGCGAACCTGATACAGGTGCTGAAGCCGGAGTTAACACCCCTGCGGCAGGGCCTGGAGACGTACCTCGGGAAGTAGCTACGCGGGGTTGCCGAAGACGTGCTCGTAGTGCTGCACCGTTGGGAACGGGTCGTAGAAGTGGTGCAGCAGACGGCGCCACTCTTCGTAGCGGTCAGAGCCTCGGAAGCCCTGCGTGTGGTCCTCCAGCTTCTGCCACTGCACTAACAGGATGTAGCGATTTTCGTCCTCGACGCAGCGCTGCAGCTCGTGCGAGACGTAGCCCGGCGTCGCGGCGATGTACGGCGACGCCTCCCGAAACGCGCTCTCGAAGTCACCCGCCAGCTCTGGTTTTACTTCGAGGATCGCAACTTCGAGGACCACGCTGTCTCGCCTTCTACTCCGCCGCCGCGCCGTAACCGGCGATCGCCTCAAGGATTGCGTCTTCCATCAGCGCCTCGCTGAGCGCCAGCGCGTAGACCCCCGTAATCACGCCCTCGGCATCGATGAAGAAGCTGGTCGGCATGCCCGGGACGGAGTAGCGCTTCGCAACGTCGGCCGCGGGGTCGTAGGCGTACGCCGTCAGCTCAACATCGAGCTTATCGAGGAAGCGCTCCGCCGCTTCGATCCGCTCCCCCGTGTTCACGCCCAGTACGGCGAGCTCGGCCGCGGAATGCTCGCGCAGCTTGACCTCCATCGCGGGCAGCTCAGCACGACAGGGGCCGCACCAGGTCGCCCAGAAGTTCAGGAAGACGGGCCGGCCCCGGAAGTCGGAGAGCCGCATCCGCGTGCCGTCGAACGCCGAAAACTCGAAATCCGGCGCCACGTCTCCTTCGCGCAGGCCGACGGAGAACCCGGCCGGCGCCACCGTGTCGATTGAGACGTCGGCCGGCTGCAGCTGCACCACGCGGCCGCTGTCGTCCGCGATCTCCACATCGCCGGCGCTGGAGAAGACGCCCATCTGCCACAGGACGATCAGCCCGACACCCAGCGCCAAGACGGCGCCGCCGAGGCGCGGCAAACTGCCGTAGCGCTGCATCAGGAGCCAACCGTCGTCGAGCGATTCACCCCTCTAGATTAGCAAGACGCTCTCTCAAGCAGCAGTCGGGCGTCCTTGCGCCGTCGCAACGAGGGGCGACGGGACGCTGCGCGCGCACTGCAGGCAGCGCCAGTCGTCCTCGTAGGGATCTTCCAGGTAGGCGGTCCCGCCACAGCGCGGGCACGCGTGTACAACGATTCTGAGGCTGCTTCGTTTCGTCATCTTCAACCTCCTGCCACGGCGGCCGCCCCAGTGGCAGCTCGAAATCGCGGCTTCACCACACCAAGGTAGTGATCCTGAGTGTGGATTCGATTACATGACTGCTACCGAGCCATTAAAGTTCCGTGAAATCGGCGCGCTATCTCGCGAAATCGAGCCCTGTTAGACTCGATCAATGGTCAAACCAAGCGTCGTCTTTTTCGATATCGGCAGCACGCTCTGGAGCTCACCCGCCGAAGATCCCGGTGCCCTGCGCGACTGCTATACGCGGGGCCGTGAGGCGCTACTGCGCGCCTCGACCGAGGTGCCGCCGATCGAAGCGCTGATCGACGCCGTCGAGCACTACTTCGCCGAATGGGAGGACATCTGGCGCGTCGAACCCGAAAAGGTGCAGCAGCCGCCAACGACCGAGTACGTCGCGACGGCCCTGCGCAAGCTCAACCTCGCGCCGCCGCCGCAGGCCCTCGCGGCCTTCACAAGCGAGCTGCTCGAGGTCAGCGTAGGCACGGCCCGCGCCCTACCACCGGAGGCGGGCATGAAAGAAGCGCTGGCAGAGCTACGTGGGCTCGGCGTGCGGCTCGCCTGCGTCTCCAACGCCTTCATGGGCGCGGCAACCCTGGACCGCATCCTGGAAGAACGCGGCCTCGACGAGCACCTGGAGTTCACCGTCTCCTCCTGCGACTTCGGCTGGCGCAAGCCTCACGCATCGATCTATCAGGAAGCGTTGCGGCTGGCCGGCGCCACCGCCGAGGAGGCCGTCTTCGTCGGTGACCGCCTCGACGCCGACGTTGAGGGACCCGCGACCGTCGGCATGCGGACCGTCCTCACCCTGCAGTACCGCCGGGAAGACCCCTCGAAGGCGCCGGTCAAACCCGACGCCGTGATCGATCACCTCAGCGAGCTGCCTGGCGTCATCGGCTCGATGCTGCAAGATGACTAGAGGACCCCAGCAACGACCAGACTGAGCACGGTCAGCCCCAACACCACGCGATAGCCGACAAACGACAGCAACGACCTCACGCGCAAAAAGTGCATCAGAAACGCCACCGCCGCATAGCCAACGACGGCCGCGGCAATTAGCCCAACCGCGTAGACGTCAGCGCCCGCGCCGGCGGTATCTTCACGCAAGACGTCGAAAATCTGCTTGGCGCCCGCCCCAGCGATCACCGGTACGGACAGCAGGAAGGCAAAGCTGGCCGCCTCCTCTCGACGGAAGCCGGCCAGCATACCGGTTGAGATCGTGATTCCAGAGCGAGAGACGCCGGGGATCAGGGCTACGCTCTGGGCCAACCCCAACAGCACCGCGTCCTTGATACCGGCGCTATAGATCCCGCGTTCGCCCGGCTTGCTGCGCTCCGCCAGCACCATCGGCAGACAAAAGACCAGCAGCATCACGCCAACGATCGCCGGGTCCCGCAACTCCGACTCCGCGGTGCTCTCGATCAGCGCCCCGGCCACAGCCGCCGGTATCGTACCGATTACCAGCAGCCAGGCCAGCGTCGAATCGGGTGAGGACCGCCAGTCACGGCTTCTCAGGCTCGCCAACCACTCGATAACCAGCCGCCGCACCGTGGCGTGGAAATAGAACAGGACGGCCGTCAGCGTACCGAGATGGATCGCGGCGTCAAACTGAAGACCAAACTTGTCCTGGGGGATACCGAGCAGCTCCTCGGTGAGGATGAGATGGCCGGTAGAGGAGATCGGCAGGAACTCGGTGAGCCCTTGAACGACCCCGAGGACCAGCGCTTCCAAAAGGTCAGCCACGCGCTAACCGTAGCCGCCAATTTGCTGAGCAACAAGCGTCGAGGCGGTCACTTCAGAGTGATTGCGTCCACGAATAAAGTGTGACACGCTCACTGCGCCCCCGCGACTAGCGAAGACTTGAAGGAGTCAGATATGCCTGCCACCGTGGGCCAGCCCGCGCCCGATTTCAAACTCAAAGACACGCAAAACAACGACGTTTCGCTCTCGGACTTCAAAGGCAGCAAGTTGATCGTCGCCTTCATCCCCTTCCCCCACACGGGTAATTGCGATACCGAAGCTTGCGCCCTGCGCGACGACTACGAGTCGCTGAGCGCCGACGGCTCGAAGGTCGTCATCATTTCTGCCCACGCCAGGCCCATGCTCGGCGTCTGGGCGCAGCAGAACAATATCCCCTTCCCGGTATTGGCGGACTACTGGCCCCACGGCGCCGTCGCGCAGGCCTACGGCTGCTTCAATGAGCAGGTTGGAGTCGCGATGCGCGCCAGCTACGTCATCGACGCCAGCGGCGTCGTGCGTGAAATCATCCAGTCGAGCGGCCTCGGTGAGGTCCGCGACCACGCCGCCCACGCTAAAGCCCTCGCGGCAATTTAACCCCTCCGCTTTTTTTGAGTGGTGAGGCCCGTTGTTTGACGGGCCTCATTCTTCATCCGGCAAATCATCAAAACATGCGAATCTTTATGCAGTCATCTATGTCGAGCCTATTCACAACGCTGCAAAGCTATCGATAGCACGAATCGACGATCTTGACAGGTCTCCACTCTGGTTGCTAGGCTCGCGCCGTTCGATCCGCCGAGCAATCTATTGCTGGGATGGTGTCGTATTCGTTAATGCGAGGATGCGCTGTAGAGTCCATCTTCCGGCTGCTTCTGCCGGGAGAAGTCGAGGACCGGAGGTAAGTGGGGCGTGCAGAAGTACATTGCGCAGAGACTGCTTTTAACAATTCCCACCCTCGTTCTTGTCACAGTCGGAATTTTCGTCCTCCTCAGAGTCCTCCTTCCCTCTGACGTCGTCGACCTGATCATCGGCGAGTACGGCCGCAACGACCCGACACTTCGCGCCGCGCTCGAAAAGGAGCTCGGCCTGACTGGCTCGCTCTACCACCAGTACTTCGATTGGGTCGGAGTTTCTTGGTTCTGGGGCGGGCCTACCGGCCTGATCCAGGGCGACCTCGGGGAGTCGCTCCACAGTGGCCGTCCCGTCCTCGGTGAGCTTCAGAAGCGCGTGCCGGTCAGCGTCGAGCTTGGACTCTGGGGCCTGCTGTGCGGCGTCATTATCTCGGTCCCCATGGGTGTCTACTCAGCCCTGCGACAGGACCAGTTCGCCGACTACGGCCTGCGCAGCATCGCAATCATGCTGGCCGCTCTACCCAACTTCTGGATCGCAGTCCTGATTATTACCTTCGGTTCGATCTGGTTTAACTGGGCGCCGCCGATTAACTTCGAATACATCTATCAAGATCCCGTGGCGCACTTCAAGATCATGGCTTTGCCCGCGCTGATCATCGGGCTGACACCAAGTGGAAGCCTGATCCGGCTGACCCGGACACAGATGCTGGAGGTGCTGCGCCAGGACTACATTCGCACGGCGCATGCCAAGGGGTTGAGTCAAAACACCGTGTTGTACAAACACGCGCTGCGCAACGGCTTGATCCCGGTCGTAACCCTTGTCGGCACTGTGTTGCTACCCAACATCATCGCCGGCACCGTGATCTTCGAGCAGATCTTTATCATCCCGGGTATGGGACGGTATCTCGTCGATGCCGTGAACAACCTCGACTATCCCGTCATCCAGGGGCTGGTCTTTGTATTCAGTGTGGTTTTAGTCCTGTCCGTTATCATGACCGACATTGTCTATGCGTTCCTCGATCCTCGGATTAGGTTCGACTAGGACAGGGCTGGCGGAGGAACACGATGGCAGTACAAGAAGTTGGCGGCATTGGCGCACTCGAAGAATGGGAAGCGCCCCTCGATTACTCCTTCCCGATGCGCATGATCAATGGGTTGAAGCATTTCGCTCGCAAGAAGCCACTCGGCTTCGTCTGCGGCCTCATTGTCATCTTCTTCTTCGTTGTCGGTGACGCAATACCCGAGACCATCAACAAGGTAACGCGCACCGCAGGCATCAGCGATAGGCCAGTGCCCTACCTCGCCGACCAGCTGGCCAGCGAGATCCCCTGGTTGTATCCCTACGCTCAGCAAGACCTGCGAGCACGACTCGAAGGTGCGAGCAGTGCGCACCTCCTGGGCACAGACGCGATCGGCCGTGACATCCTCAGCCGCCTGCTCTACGGTGCCCGCGTCGCGGTCATGGTGGCCTTCGGCGCAACCTTCATCGCCGTGACTGTGGGCGCCGTGATCGGCATCATGAGCGGCTTCTACATGGGTCTGGTAGACAAGCTCATGTATCGGGTTGTTGACGCCTTCCAGGCCTTACCGGGCCTCGTCATATTCATCGTTATCCTCGGTATCTTTGGGTCGGGGCTCTGGCCGATTATCTTCGTCCTCGGCGCCGTTTTCGGCCCTAGTCAGTCACGTATCGTCCGGGGCCAGACGCTCTCGATCATGGCCACGCCATTCATCGAGGCCGCGAAGGTTGTCGGTGCTAGCGACCAGCGCATCATGACCCGCTACGTATTGCCCAACACGTTCCACCTGATCGTCCTCAACGCCACGTTCCTGCTTGGCCTCATGGTCCTGGTCGAAGCGACGTTGAGCTTCCTCGGCTACGGTCTGCCGCCGCCGTTCCCGTCCTGGGGACAGATGCTGAGCCTCGACGGCCGCCAGTACATGCGGACGCAGCCCGGCCTGGCGATCTACCCCGGCGTCGCCATCGGTATCCTGGTCTTCTCCTTCAACCTGTTTGGAGATGCCTTGCGTGACGTCCTGGACCCGAGACTGCGCGGCAGCCGCTAGGTCAGTCAGCCCTCACAACAGACCGTCCTCTTCCCGGGGACGGTCTGTTTATTTGTCACCTAAGGCGCGCTAGAATCGCCAGACCAAGGCAGGGCAGCACCTGAAATGACTGGCCGCATCACACTCGTAGGCGCCGGCGAACTCATGGCCGCGATGAGCTCGATCCACCGCGCCGCGGTCAAGCGCCTGGGCGCCCCGCCCCGCGCCGTCTTCCTGGATACGACCG
Organism: Dehalococcoidia bacterium; assembly: GCA_035714925.1. Taxonomy (GTDB): domain Bacteria; phylum Chloroflexota; class Dehalococcoidia; order DSTF01; family WHTK01; genus WHTK01. The sequence goes on from DASTLN010000178.1 coordinate 8,258, forward strand.
CCGGCTTCGAGACCAACGTTGACGCCATCAACGCCAAGGCCGTTGAGTACTATACGCACCACCTGCAGACGGACCTCACCGTCGCCTCCTACCGCCACCGCGACCACGATGCAACCTCCGCCGTCGCAAACACGGTCGCGGCGATCCGCGAAGCCAACCTGATCTTCGCCGGGCCCGGCAGTCCCACCTACGCGATCCGCCAGTGGCGCGATTCACCTGTCTGGCAGGCCGTGGTCGACAGCTTCGAGGCCGGCGCGGACCTCCTGTTCGCCAGCGCCGCGTCGATAGCCCTCGGCCGCTACGCCCTGCCGGTCTACGAGGTCTACAAGGCCGGTGAGGACCCCTACTGGTCGGACGGCCTCGACCTCATGTCGGAGTTCGGGCTGAACCTCGCCATCGTGCCGCATTTCGACGACAACTCCGGTGGCGACAACTACGACTCGCGTTTCTGCTACATGGGGGCGCAACGCTTCGATGCGCTGCAGGAGAAGCTGCCGCCGGAGGTGACGATCCTCGGCATCGACGCCTACACCTGCGTCTGCTTCGACCCCAATACGCGCACGGCTAGCGTCGCGGGGCAGGGCGGCATGACGCTGATCGGCGAAGGCGGCGTCAAGCGTTTCGAGGCCGGCAGCGAGCTACCCTTCGACGCCTTCCACGCCGGTGAGCGCGAGGTCGTCCACACCTTCGACGCCGCGCAGGCAGTCTCAGGCTACGAACACACCGACGAGGCGTCCGACGGCGACGTCATGGGCGAGCTGACTCGGTACGTGGAAGGCCTCGACGGGCTCACCGGCAACCAGAAGGTCGACTTGCTGGCGCGGCTCAAAGCCCTTCAGGATCACCCCGGCGGCGCCTCCGAAGAGACGGAGGGTCAGCTACTCGACCTCGTCCTGGAGTTGCGCGAAGCCCTGCGTGGCGCCAAACGCTACGACATGGCGGACAAAGCCCGCGACCTGCTCGATGAACTCGGCTTCGAGGTCGGCGACACGCCGCAGGGGGCGCATTGGAGCAGACGCTGACACCCCTGCTGCGCCGCGTTCCGGCCGGCGGCCTCCAGCTCTCGGTTCGGGAGTGGTCCGGCGCAGGACGGCCTTTTCTCCTCGTTCACGGCCTCGCGTCCAACGCGAAAACGTGGGATGGCGTCGCGCAACGGCTCAGCAGCGCCGGTCATCGCGTCGTCGCCGTAGACCAGCGCGGTCACGGCCTCAGCGACAAGCCCGAGAGCGGCTACGGCTTCGCCGACGTCACCGCGGACCTGCGCGCCCTGATCGACTCGCTCGACATGCCGCGGCCCATCCTCGCCGGGCAGTCCTGGGGCGGCAACGTGGTGCTGCACTTCGCCGCGCGCTACCCGGATATCGCAGCCGGCCTCGTCCTCGTCGACGGCGGCTTCATCGACCTCTCCGGCCGCCCCGGCGCCAGGTGGGAGGAAACGTCAGAGCGTATGCGGCCGCCCAACCTGCTGGGCACGCCGCGCATTCAAATGATCGAGCGCTTCGGCAGCTTTCATCCCGGCTGGGATGCGGACCAAATCGAGATGCAGATGGGCAACTACGAGACGCTGGAGGACGGCACGATACGTCCCTGGCTGACCCTCGACCGCCATATGTCGATCGTGCGAGCGCTCTGGGACGAACCGCCTACCGGGCTCTTCGAGCATATCGGAGCCGGCGTCCTCGTCGCGCTCGCGGGTTCCGGCGATGAAGAACGCCGCCGCGGTCGCGAAGAAACCGCCGCCGCCGCCGCCACGCAACTCAAACGTGCCGAAGTCAAAGTCTTCGAAGGCGCCCCGCACGACATCCACGTCGACCGGCCCATCGAGCTTGCGGACTGGATGCTCGACGCCCTCCCCCGCGGATTTTTCGACTAGAGACCTTCTTCATTCTTCACGCCGGCGCGAAAGACGGCAGCAAAGAAGAAGCCGTGCCCTTCAGGGCGGGGTACAGTCAAAGCCCCCGGCGCCACAGGCGGCAGCAAAAGAAGCCGTGCCCTTCAGGGCGGCGTACAGTCAAAGCCCCCGGCGCCAAAGGCGGCAGCAAGAAGAAGCCGTGCCCTTCAGGGCGGGGTAACGTCACTCCCTCGGCTGCTACACTGAACCCGTGACGCAGACCACCGCACCCGAGTTGCCCCACGGCGAGCCGCGAGTCGTCGCCGCCATGTTCGGCCGCATCGCGCACCGTTACGACCTGATGAATCGCCTGCTCTCGCTGGGTATGGACGGCGGCTGGCGCAGGCTCGCCACGCGCAAGTGCGACCTGCGCCCCGGCGACCGCGCCCTCGACGTCGCCAGCGGCACCGGAGACCTCGCCTTCGAGATGGCGAAGAAGGTCGGCAGCAACGGCTTCGTCATCGGTCTCGACATCACGCGCGAGATGCTCGTCCTGGGCCACGACAAGAGCGTCAAGCGCCACGAGACCCGCGTCGACCACCACGAGGGCGACGCGATGCGCCTGCCCTACGCCGACGGCAGCTTCCGCGCCGCAACGATGGCCTTCGGCGGACGCAACGTGCCTGACCTCACCGGCGCCTTCCGCGAGATGACGCGCGTTCTGCAGCCGCAGGGCCGCGTCGTGTTCCTGGAGCTCAACCGGCCCCACCTCTGGGGCTTCCGCCACCTCTTCGACTTCTACTTCCACACCTTCTCACCGCTGGTTGGCGGGCTCCTCTCTGGCGACCGCTCGGCTTACGAGTACCTGCCACGTTCCGTAGATAACTTCGAAGGCGTCGAGGCCATAAGCGGATGCATGCGTGACGCCGGCCTGTCGGATATCACGGTCCATCGCCTCATGTTCGGCGTGGCCAACATCCACGCCGGCACGAAGGCCGGAGGCGCCGCCGGCTAGACGCCCGGCGTCCCATGACTACTCAAGGCAACGGCGAAGCCCCGCGCGTCTTGCTGTCGCTGGAAGAGGCGCGCGACCTGCTGTTGCGCTCCCTGGCCACCGACATCAAAGACAACGGCGTGCTGGACGCCATGCGCCGCGTCCCGCGCGAGCGCTTCGTGGAGCCCGACCTGCGGCCCCATGCCTACTCCGACCGTCCACTGCCAATCGGCTTCGGCCAGACGATCTCGCAACCGCGCATGGTGGCGCTGATGCTCCAGGAACTCGCGCTCAAGGGCGAGGAAAAGGTCCTCGACCTGGGCTCGGGCTCCGGTTACCAGACAGCGCTGCTGGCAGAGCTGGCGAAGGAAGTCGTCGCCGTCGAGCTAATCCCTGAGCTGGTAGACCGTTCCCGTCGCGTACTGCTCGAACTTGGCTACAAAAACTTCATCGTGCACCAGGCCGGCGAAGACCTGGGCTGGCCCGCCTCCGCGCCCTACGACGCGATCGTCGTCGCCGCCGCGGCGCCACGAATCCCGATGTCGCTGATCGACCAGCTCGCGGAGGGCGGCCGCATGGTCATCCCCGTAGGCGGACGAGGGCGTCAGGAACTGATGCTGGTAGAGCAAACGCGCGAAGGCGTCCGGGTCTCACGGCGCGGCGGCTGCGGCTTTGTGCCATTGATCGGCAAGGAAGCGTTCGGGCGCAGCGATATTCTCGGTCGCTAGACTCGGGAACTTAATAATTAGTTCAGTAGTTCGCCTAGACACACCGCCGGGACGGTGAGTACAATCCAGAAGCTTTCCCCGGCATCCTGGCGACCATGGCAGGGAGGTTCGCCTCGTGGATACCTGCGTCACCGAATTTTTGGAGTTCCTGTCAGTCGAAAAAGGTGCTTCCGGCAACACGATTGCCGCGTACCGTAACGATCTCGGGCAGCTCGAAGAGTTCATCGTTGGCGAAAACAAGAACGGCAACGGCCACCTGATTCAGTGGCCGTTGATCAGTCAGAATCGCGTGATGGAGTACATCCTTCACCTCAAGTCGCAGTCTTACGCTGAGGCGACAGTCGCGCGCAAAGTTGCCGCGGTGAAGTCGTTCTTCTCGTTCCTGCAGGCAGAAGGCAAGCTCAAGGCCAACCCGACGGAGCAGCTCGCTTCGCCAAAGGTCGGCAAGATGCTGCCCAAACCCCTCACCGTCCAGGAAATCGACGAACTGCTGGAGCAGCCGGCTCGCCGCAACACGCCTGAGGCCAAACGCGACCGCGCCATGCTGGAGCTGATGTACGCCACTGGACTGCGCGTCACGGAACTCGTCTCACTCGACGTCTCCGACCTGCAGCTCGAAGGTGAGAAACCCTACGTCCGCCTCGTCGGCAAGGGCAATCGGGAGCGCCAGATTCCGCTTCTGGAACAGCCCGTACAGGAGCTGAGCGAATACATTCGCTTCGCGCGGACACGCCTCGTTGGAGAGCGTGACGAGACGGCCCTCTTCGTCAACCGTCGCGGCGAACGCCTGACGCGGCAGGGCTTCTGGCTCATCCTCAAAGGCTACGCCCTGGAGGCCGGCATTCGCGGCCGGGTGACGCCTCACACGCTACGCCACAGCTTCGCGACGCATATGCTGCGCGGTGGTATGGACATTCACAAGGTGCAGGAGCTTCTGGGACACGCCAACATCTCCACCACCCAGGTCTACACCCAGGTTAGCCGTGAGCACATCCGTGAGGCCTATGAGAAGGCTCATCCGCGCGCTCGATAGCTTGTGCGCGGCCACACCTCTGGTTCAAAGGCACCGGAGCCTCTAATCTTTCCGTGAGTAACCGTGGCAGAACTACGTAGCTTCTTCATCGGTGTGGTAGTCGCCGGCGTCCTGCTGGGTGTCGTCGCCCTGGCCCTCGGCGCCTTCAGCAGCGACGACTCTGACCCCGTCGCCGCGCGCCTCCTCGGCAGCCCGGTGGCCACGGCGACCTCGGCCGCCACGCCCGGGCCCGAGACGACGGCCCTGCCCACGCTGGCCGCCACCACGCAGCCCTCGCCGACGCCTACAGAAGGCCCCGCGCCTGAGCCAACCGAAGCGCCGACCAACACCCCTGAGCCTGAACCCACGGCTGATCCGATCAGCGCCTACGTTGGCCTCGTATCGCCGTACGTCTCGGACCTCCTTGCCCAGATCGACTACATGATCGGGCAGGGCTCCAACAACCCGACCGGCTCGACACAATCCGCCGGCATCGTCAAGGAACGCGCCACGCAGCTGCAGAGCCTCTCGCCGCCCGCCTGCCTCTCCGGCGCCCACGGCACGCTGTCCTCCGGCGCGGGCAACGCCAGCGCCGCCGCCGACCAGCTCATAGCCGCCCTCTCGTCCTCCAACGACTCGCTGGTGCAGACGGCGCTCTCAGCCATGAGCAGCGCGCGCGGCACCCTGAGTCAGGGCGCCAGCGAGGTCTCCTCGGCTCCTTGTTAACAAGCGCCGCTCCAGCGTCTCCCTCGGCCCCACACCTGCGTTACAATTGATCCGTGTCCATCGTTGGAGTGCTCGCCCTCCAGGGCGACTTTGCTGAACACGCGGCCATCCTCAGAAGACTCGATGCAGACGCGCGCGAAATTCGCCTGCCATCCGACCTCGAAGGAGTCGACCGCCTGATCATCCCCGGTGGCGAAAGCACCACGATCGCCCGTCTCATGGAGATGTACGGCCTCGTGGAGCCGATACGCGCCTTCGCGGCCCACCGCCCCGTCTGGGGCACCTGCGCCGGCATGATCGTCATGGCCAGACGCGCCACCGACCTCGATCGCGAGACGCTTGGCCTGATGGACGTCTCCGTCGTCCGCAACGCCTTCGGCCGTCAGCTCGACAGCTTCGAGACCGACCTTGAGATCGAGGAGTTGCCCGGCCCGCCGCTGCATGCGGTGTTCATTCGCGCGCCGCTGATCAAAGATGCCGGCCCGGCAGTCAAAGTCATGGCTCGAATTGACGGCAAAGGAATTGTCGCGGCTCGCGAGGGCCACCTGCTGGCCACCGCCTTCCACCCGGAGCTAACCGGCGACACCCGGATGCATCAGTACTTCCTGACCCTGGGCGGGGAGGTGTCGTCCGTCAAATGAGCACGGTGCGTACCCTCCTGCCGACTGACCTTCCCGCGTTGCTGGCCCATCCCGGCCTAAGCGCTGAAAATGCCGCCTTCCCCCGCGAGCGCCTCGGTGCCGGCGACAGCCACGCCACGCTTAGCGTCGTGAGAGACCAGCTGCGGGCCTTCGCGCGGCAGCGCAGCGCCTGGGTCAGCATGCGCCGTCAGCGCGTCCAGGGACTCGTCGGCGCGCGACAACGCGGCGGCAACGAGGCCTGGGAGATCGACTACCTGCTGGATGCCACAACCGACCGCGGCCTCACGGCCAAACTCCTGGAGTACGCCGTGGCGCGGGCGGGCAAGGAAGGCGCCCAGAAGCTCTTCCTGCGCCTGCCCGCCGGCAGTGACCTCTTGCAGTCCGTGCTCCACGCCGGCTTCCTCGCCTACCAGGAAGAGACGCTGTACGTCCAGGAGGCGCCCTTCTCTTCAACCAGCGCGCCTGAAGGCCTGCGGGCCGTCGCAAGGTCGGACAGCTATCCCCTGTTCCGCCTCTACTGCGCCGCCGTGCCGGAGTCGGTGCGCCGCTTTGAGGCCGCCACGTTCGACGAGTGGCACGCCGCGCAGGAGCGCCGCTGGCACAAGAACGGCCCCCACTTCGTCCTCGACCGCAACGGCGCGCTTCACGCCCGGGTCCGCGCCTGCCGCCTGCCCCAGGGCCTCATGCTCGACCTGCTGCTCGACAGCGAATCCAGCGATGAAGCGGTCGGCCTGGTCAGCGCCGCCATAGCTGCCGCCGATTCCTCCGGCGAACCGGTCCTCGCGCTGCTGCCGCAAGCCGCCGAGGCCGCCGCCCGCGCGTTGCAGGACGCCGGGTTTACCGCCCACACGGAGTACGTCTCGTTGATGAGACGCACGACGAAGCCGCTAGCGCTCCCTAGGAAGGTGCCTGTCGTTGCAAAGAATGCCGTTGGAGTCTGAGCCCAGCGTGAGCCGAACCATCACTGACGACCTCGATCTGCTGCTAGACGCTCTGGCGCCGCACATCGGCGACCCCCTGCGCAACCGCTCCGACAAGCATGACTTGCTCGAAGTCGTCATGGACCTCGGCCGGCTGCCGCAGGCTCGCTTTCCCGGCCGCGAGATCGTCCTCAGCGACCGCGAGGTTAGCGAAAGCGACCTCGACTACGTGGTCTCGCGCATCGGCGACTTCGGCGAAGACAACCGCGCTGGTATCGAGCGCACGCTGCACCGCATCTCGTGTATCCGCAACCGCGGGGGTCACATCATCGGCCTCACCTGCCGCGTCGGCCGCGCCGTATTCGGCACCATCGCCACGATCGACGAAATCGTCCGCAGCGAACAAAGCCTGCTGCTGCTTGGACGGCCCGGCGTCGGCAAGACCACGATGCTGCGCGAGGTCGCGCGCGTCCTCGCTGACGACCTCAACAAACGCGTCATCATCGTCGACACCTCGAACGAAATCGCCGGCGACGGCGATATCCCGCATCCCGCCATCGGCACCGCCCGGCGCATGCAGGTTCCCAGCCCAAACCTGCAGCACGCCGTCATGATCGAGGCCGTCGAAAACCACATGCCGGAGGTCATCGTCATCGACGAGATCGGCACCGAGCTCGAGGCGCAGGCGGCGCGTACCATCGCCGAGCGCGGCGTGCAGCTCGTCGGCACGGCGCACGGCAACACGCTCGAGAACCTGATGGCGAACCCAACCTTGTCCGACCTCGTCGGCGGCATCCAGTCGGTCACGCTCGGTGACGAAGAGGCCCGCCGCCGTGGCACGCAGAAGTCGATTCTCGAACGCAAGGCGCCGCCCACGTTCCCCGTCGTCGTCGAGCTCAAGAGCTGGGACCGCGTCCACATCCACCGCGCCGTGGCTGATACCGTCGACGCCATCCTGCGCGGCTTCACCCTCGCCCCCGAAATTCGCGAGCTCACGCCATCGGGCGAGATTCGGCGCCTCAGCGAGGCAGAAGCCCGCGCGGCCATCGCGACAACGGAGCCTATGCCGGAGACTTCGGCGCGCCGCGGCTTCGCGCTCGAAGTGGCCCCCGCAACGCTGCCACCGCGCCCCGAGCCCAGGACGGGCCAGAAGGTCTACCCCTTCGGCATCTCCCGCAAGCGCCTGGCTCAAGCGATTCGCGATACCGGCTCCGGCGCGATGCTCTCGGAACGCCTCGACGACTCCGATGTCGTGATCACGGACCGCAGCTACTACCGTCGCAAGCCGCAGGCGCTGCGCGAAGCGGAAGCCCGCGGCGTGCCGATCTACGTGCTCAAGAGCAACACGCTCCTCCAGATGCAGCAGGCGTTGATCGCTCTCCAGGGCACCACCCGCGCCGACCCCATGACCGACGCGATGACCGAGGCCGAGGACGCGATCCACGCCGTCATGTCACAGGACCGGCCCGTGGAGCTGACGCCGCAGAATGCTTACATCCGCCGCCTCCAGCACGAGCTGGCGCAGCGCTTCAACCTCAACTCCACCAGCCGTGGCAAGGAGCCCCAGCGTCGCGTCCGCATCCTGCCGCCGCAGGGCATCGCCGGCTACTTCCCGGACGAGTAGCACCGTCGTAGCTGCAGGCCCGTAGGCCTGCGCGCGCGCCGCGTGCCACCCAGACTCCACCTCGCCCCGTAAACCGCGTAAAGTTCCCTCATGCCCGCAAAGAGAGGCCTCTTTATCACCTTCGAGGGCGGCGAGGGCGCCGGCAAGAGCACACAGGTGGAGCTCCTGCGCGGCCGTCTCGAAGCCGCCGGACGCCGTGTGATCAACCTGCGCGAGCCCGGCGGCACACCCCTCGGCGAGGAGCTGCGGGGGCTGCTGCTCAACAGCAGCAACATCGCCACGGCGACCGAGCTCCTCCTCTTCCTCGCCGCCCGCTCCGAGCTGGTGCAGAAGGTGATCAAGCCCGCGCTCGAAGGCGGCATCGACGTGATCTGCGACCGCTTCATCGACTCCACCGCCGCTTACCAGGGCTACGGCCGCAAGCTCGACCTGAAGCTGATCGCCACCCTCAACACCGCCGTCATCGACGGCTGCATGCCCGGCCTAACCGTCCTGCTCGATATCGACCCCGATACCGGCCTGGCGCGCGCCTCCGAAGGCTCCTCCGGCGACGCGATAGAGGGTCACTGGCAGCAGGGGCTCGGCTTCGACAGCCAGGCAGAAGAGGGCAAGAAGCTCGGCAAGCGCGTCGGCGGCCGCGACAAGGCGTTTCACCGCCGTGTGCACAAGGGCTACCTCGCGCTGGCGAAGGCAGAACCGCGGCGCTGGCTCGTCCTCGACGCCTCTCTTGGCGTCGAGGAGCTGTCAGGGAGCATCTGGAGCCGCGCCCAGGAGCTCCTCGCCGCCCAAAGTTGACACCTTCCCCCGCCCGGCGTAGCGTCGACCCACCGACTCGGCAACGGGCAAGCGAGGTAAGCGATGACAACCAGCAGCACCAAACTCAGCTACAACCCCAGCGCGCACTACGAGGTCAAGACGTTCGACGTCGAGTACCGGCGCGACGGCGACGCCATCTACCTGGCGCGCATCTTCCAGCCCCAGGGCGAAGGCCCCTTCCCAACCCTGATCGACATACACGGCGGCGCCTGGGCCAACGGCGACCGCCTGATGAACGAGGGCACAGATGTCGTCCTCGCCGAGAGCGGCCTGCTGATCGCCGCCGTCGACTTCCGTACGTCCACTTCGGCGCCGCACCCGGCCGCGCAGCAAGACATCGACTACGCCACCCGCTGGCTCAAGGCGCACGCAACCGACTTCAACGGCTCGCCTGAAGGGCTTGGCGGTGTCGGCTGGAGCAGCGGCGGCCACCAGGTCATGCTCGCCGCGATGCGCCCCCGCGCCTACGCTGACATCCCCTTCGCCGAGGCGCCACAGCTCGACGGCAGCCTCGCCTACGTGATCATGGGCTGGCCGGTCATCGACCCCCTGGCGCGCTACAAGTTGGCGCAGGGCCGCAACAACGAAGACCTCATGGCCAACCACATCCGCTACTTCGGCAGCGAGGACGGCATG
>DASTLN010000179.1:0-8822 GCA_035714925.1 Dehalococcoidia bacterium
CCCGAAAGTCATCGCCGAACGGATACTGGACAACGTACAAAAGGTCATCATCGGGAAGGAAGCGGAAGTACGGCTGACCGTGGTCTGCCTGCTGTGCGCGGGGCACCTGCTGATTGAGGACGTGCCCGGAGTGGGCAAGACGATGCTGGCTCGCAGCCTTGCCAAGTCTACCGGCTGCGAGTTCAAGCGCATTCAGTTCACACCGGACATCCTGCCCAGCGACGTGACCGGCGTCTCGGTCTACAACCAGAAGAGCGGCGACTTCGAGTTCAGGCCGGGGCCGATCGTCTCGCAGATCGTGCTGGCGGACGAGATCAACCGCGCGACGCCGAAGACACAGTCTTCGTTGCTGGAGGCGATGGAAGAGCACCGCGTCACCGTCGACGGCGTGACGCGTGACCTGCCGCGCCCATTTATGGTGCTCGCGACGCAGAACCCGATCGAGTACGAAGGCACGTTCCCGCTGCCGGAGGCGCAGCTAGACCGCTTCCTGATGCGCGTACATCTCGGCTATCCGACCAACACGGACGAAGTGCTGATGATGGACCAGCAGCAGATCGCGCACCCGGTTGATAGCCTTGAGCAGGTCACGAACGCGAGCGAGATCATCGGGGTCCAGGAGGCGGTCAAGGAGATCTACGTCGACCCGCTGATCAAGCAGTACATCGTCGGGCTGGTCGACATGACGCGCCAGCACGAGTCGGTCTATCTCGGCGCCTCGCCCCGCGGTTCGCTGGCGTTGTACCGCACGGCGCAGGCTCAGGCGATGCTGGACGGCCGCGACTACGTCATCCCAGACGATGTGAAGGAGCTTGCTTACGCGACGCTCGGCCACCGCGTCATCGTCAGCCCATCGGCGCGTGTGAAGAGCGTGACAGCCGCAGACATCGTCCTGAGCTGCCTCGAGCGGGTGCCGGTCCCCGGCGCTCGAGCCCGTGGCGGACAGCCGACGTAGGCTAACGCCGTGATCGAGCTTGCGAAGGAAGGCTACGACCTCCTGATCAGGCGTCACCTTTCGCTCACCGTCATCGGCGTGCTGTTCGTCATCTGCTTGATTTCGGCGACGTCGACTGGATTCTGGCTGCCGACTCGTCTCGCCTACGTGATCCTGTTCGGCGTGGTGGGCGCTTACTTCTGGGCGCGGGCCAACTCGCGCAACCTCGACGTCACGATCGAGCGCCCCCAGGACCGCCTGCAGGAAGGCCAGGAGTTCGTCGAGCGGATCACGGTGAAGAACACGAGCTGGTTTTCCAAGCTGTGGCTGGAAGTCAGCGAGCCGTCCGACATGCCGGGCCACAGGCCGGGCCGCGTCATCACGCTGGGGCCGCGTGAGTCGCGGGCGTGGCGCACGAACACCTTCTGCGAGCTGCGCGGCCTGTTCAGCATCGGTCCGGTGCAGATCACGACGGGCGATCCCTTCGGTTTCTTCAAGTACACGAAGAGCTACGGCAAGCCTTCGACGATCCTGGTCTACCCGCAGGCGACGGAGCTGCCGAACTTCTACGTGCCGCCGGCCAACCTGCCGGGTGAGGGCAAGTTCCGCAAGCGCACGCACTACGTCACGCCCAACGCCTCCGGCGTCCGCGAGTATGAGTTCGGCGACAGCTTCAACCGGATCCACTGGCCCAGCACGGCGCGCACCGGCAAGATGATGGTCAAGCTGTTCGAGCTGGACCCCGCTTCCGACATCTGGATCATCCTCGACCTCGAGAAGACGGTACACGTGGGTGAAGGGGAGAACAGCACGGAGGAGTTCGGCATCAAGGTTGCGGCGTCGATTGCGCGCTACTTCCTGGTGGCGAACCGGTCGGTCGGCTTCATCTGCTTCGGCCAACGGCTCTTTGTCGAAGAGGCGGAGCGGGGCGCGCAGCACTACACGCGGATCCTAGAGGCGTTGGCGCTCTCGAGAGCGGAAGGCGACGTACCGATCGGGACGCTGATCAACGAGGAGTCGAGGCGCTTTGGGCGTCACACGACGGTGGTGGTGATCACGCCATCGACCTCCGAGGAGTGGGTTGGCTCGCTGCAGTTCATCGCCGAGCAGGGCGTCAAGGTTGGCGCCGTGCTGATTGAGCCGAGCACCTTCGGCGGCAGCGAGAACTCGCTGATGGTCTTCGGCGCGCTGGCATCCTCCGACGTGTTCACCTACCTGGTGCGCAACGCCGACGACCTGATCACGTCACTGTCGATGGGCGTAGAGGGCGCCTCCGGCGAGGCGATGCCGAGAGCGAAATCATGAGGCAGGCTTCCTGGAACGAGATCTTCCGCGGGCGAGAGCGCGAGGTAGAGCTGCCGCCGAAGCCAAGTCGCTTCGAGCCGATTCTCCGCTTCTCGCGTTACACGGGTCTCACGTGGGAGACACTGATCACGCTCGCCATCGTCCTGGTCGGCTTCCTGACTGTGGTGCGTTCGATCGACAGCGCCGACTGGGTGCCGGGGATGCCATCCCTGTACGGCATCGGCTTCCTGGGGCTGATGCTGGGACTGGCGGCCGCGCACAGCCGCGTACCGGCTCTGGCGGCGCACCTCTTCGCACTCGGCGTCTGTGTGGTGGCCGGGCTATACGTGATCGGCAATGAGCTGCGGGGGTCGCTGCGGGAGCGCACGTGGGAGATCCTGGAGCGCCTCTGGCTCTGGGGCGACGCGGTGGTCACGGGCGGCATCTCCAACGACGACATCCCGTTCATCGTGCTGGTCGTGGCGGCGACCTTCGTGGCGGCCTATGTGGCGGCGTGGAGCATCTTCCGCTGGTACAACGCCTGGGTGGGCCTGATCCCGGGCGGGCTGGCGCTGATGACCAACATCAGCTACCTGCCGGGTCAGCACAGCCTGCCGTTGTTGATCTACCTCTTTTGCGCCATCCTGCTGGTCGCGCGCGTCAACCTGCTGCGCCACGCACGGGAGTGGCGCCTGCGCAACATCCGCTACCCAGACTTCATGAGCCTGACGGTGCTCAACATCACGGTGTGGGTGGCCATACCGCTGCTTGCTCTCGCGTGGGTGCTTCCGGTCGGCAGCGGCAGCGGGTTGCTGTATTCGGCGTGGACCAAGGTGACCTCGCCGATCGCGGCGCCTTTGAATGACCTGGGCCGCGTGTTCAGCGGCATCGACAGCAAGAAGGGCAGCCAGGTGCACCTCTTCGGGTCGACGCTACCGCTGCAGGGGCCGATCAAGCTGAGCTCGTCCGAGGTGCTGCGCGCCACGACTTCGGAGGTTGGTTTCCTGCGCGTGCAGGTGTACGACGAATACACGCCGGCGGGCTGGAAGGTCGGCGAATCGGCGCAGATCACGCAGAACTCGTGGCCCGCGCTGGAGCCGATGCAGCCGACGCTGGACACGCTCGACCAGCTGCGACGGGCAGTCTCGCTGCAGGTGACGACCTCGAAGGACTCTAACGTCATCGTCACGGCGGGGCAGCCCCTCGCGGTGAACATCGACACTCGCGTCGTGTTCGGTCCGGGGCCGGCAGACGTGACGTCGGTGCGCCCAGCCTCGAAGCTGGGCGACGAGGACAACTATCGCGTCGACGGGACCGTGAGCGACGCCTCCGTGACCACGCTGCGCAGCATTGAATCGGAGTACCCAAACTGGACCGAAGCCTACCTTCAGCTGCCCGGCGACCTGCCACAGCGTGTCAGGGATAAGGCGCTGGAGGTTGTGGATAGCGTCGGCGCGCTGACGGCGTATGACAAGGCGGCGGCGATCGAGCAGTACCTGCGCAGCTTCGGCATCAACCTGCGCATCCCGGCGGCAGGCCCGAGAGAAGACTCGGTTGACTACTTCCTATTCGAGGCACAGGAGGGCTATTTCGACTACCACGCCTCGGCGATGGTCGTGATGCTGCGATCGCTGGGGATACCGTCCCGGATCGCCGTTGGCTACGTGATCCGCAGCGGCGACCGCGTGCCGAACACGAACATCTATCGCGTGTCGGAATCGAACTCGTTCGCGTGGCCGGAGGTCTACTTCCCGGGCCTGGGCTGGGTGGAATTCAACCCGACGCCGAGCGACGCGCTGGTGGCGCGTTCCTTCTCGGATGACGGCTTCTTCCCGTCCGACGGGATCGATGAGGAGTTTATCGATGATGCCTTCTTCCTGCCGGCCGGTGTGGAGCGAGGCCTTGGGGCGCCGGACGAGCTCGACGCCCTGGTCATCGAGGAGGAGTCGGACTTCGTCAGCACGGTGACGCTTTCAGCGATCCTGGGCGTCGTGGCGCTGATGCTCCTGGGCGCGGGCGTTTTCCAGTACAGCTGGCAGCACGGCCTGGGGCGATACTCCTATCCCGTGCAGGTCTGGGAGAAGACGCTGCGGTTGGCGCGCTGGTCGCGGATCAGGCCCCGGCCGCAGGAGACGCCGCGCGAGGTCATCGCCCGGCTGCACCAGGCTTTGCCGGACGTCGAAGACCTGGACTTCCTGGGCGAAAGCTACATCAAGACACGGTACGGACAGAAGGAGCTGTCGGACGAAGAACGGGAGCGCCTGAAGGGCGTTTGGGGTCAGGCTCGCAATACGCTGCTGGCCCGCCTGCTGCGCTGGAAGTAAGCGCTAGTCCGCTTCGTCCGAGACTTCGCTGAGGACCTCGCGGGCTCGTTCAACGTCCTCCTCCATGACCTGGACGCGGCAGCCGAGCGCGGTGACGCCGAGGAAAGACACGGCGTCCGATGGCCGGATCATGGCGCGCAGCCCCGCGTCTCGCAGGATCGAGACCCAGATCTCGCCCGTGAGTTGATCCGGCGCCGTCGCCAGGTGAACCCAGTCGCTCATCAGTAGTCGAAGCCGGAGGATGCGCCGCCGGGACTGCGCTGCGGTGTCTGCTGCTTTTGTCGCAGCAGGTCGAGTATCTCGATCGCGTCTTCGAAGCTGACTTCCTCGTCGAGCCCGGCGAGCGCCTCTGCCAGCGTGCGTTCGATGCTGGGGGCGGAAGGCGGCGTGGCCTGTGGCGTGCCGGGGACCTGGTTTCCGCCGGCCGCGCCGGGCTCCGGCGTGCCGCCCTGCGGCGAAGCGCCCGGCTGAGGCTCGCCGGTGGGGTCTTGCTGGCTGCCCGGCGACGGCGTGCCGTCATCGGTAGGTTCGCCTTGCTGTGAGCCTTCCGGCGGGCTCTGGCCGGGTGGCTGCTGCGCTGACGGCTGCTCCTGCGAGGTCGCCAGGCGCAGCACGAGCTCCAGGTTGTGCTTCGAGTCGGCATCGTTGGGGTCGAGGAGAAGGGCCTGCCGGTAGGCGACGTAGGCCTCTTCGAGCCGCCCGAGCTGCAGGAAGTGGTTGCCCAGGGAGTAGTAGGACGCGACGCCAAGCCCGACCTCTCGTGGCGGCAGGCCCCGGCTCGTAGCCGCGATAGCGCGCTCGTAGAACTGGAGGCGGTGCAGGGCGTTGCCGGCGTTGTAGCTGAGCTCGTCCACGTCCGGGCGCTCGGCGAGCAGCTCCTGGTAGATGTCGAGCGCGCCCTGATAGTCTCCCGCGGCGAAGAGCGCGTTGGCGTCCTCGTTCTTCAAGCGCAATGATTCGTCGTCGTCGCTGCCGCCGCCACTACAGGCTCCAACGACGAGCGCCAGCAGCACTACGGCGAACGCGGGGTAGGGTCGAGCGCGGCGCAGGCGCGGCAGCGGCAGGCGCGCGGGCAGGAACCAGGCGACCGTCAGCAAGACCAGCGCCGCCGCGACAAAGAACTGGTAGCGCTCGATGGGGACGATGCTACGTTCGGCGCCGGCCGGCGACGGGTCGAGGCTGCGCAGGTCGATCTGGAGGCCGAGGAGGCTACGCGAAGCGCCGCTGAAGCGCTCGTAACGCCCGCCGGTAAGGTCCGCAATCTGCATGAGAGGCGCTTCGTTGAGGCGGCTGATGATGGGCTGATCGTCCTGGTCCAGCTTCGGCACCACCTGGCCGGCGAAATCCACGTCGAAGAGCTGCGCGCCGGCTTCAGTGCCGATGCCCGCCGTGAGCACCGTGATGCCGCGCGATGCGAGCGATTGGGCACGCTCGACGTAGGCGCCGGCGTGGTCTTCGCCGTCGCTGACCAGGATGACGGCCTTGCCGCGGTCACGCTCGCTGGCGGCGAGGATGATCCCGGCTACGTCCAGCGCAGCACCCAGGTCGGAGCCAACGCGGGCGAGCGAGGTCTCCGCGCCGGCGCGGCGGATCAGCTGCGCCATGGCCTGCGTGTCCGACGTGAGGGGCGAGCGCAGGAAGGCGGTGCCGGCGAAGAGGACGAGGCCGATCCGGTTTCCACGTTCCGACTCCACGAGTCGCACCAGCTCCGCCTGCGCCGCTTCAAGACGCGTCGGCGCTACGTCATCGGCGGTCATGCTCTTCGAGATGTCGAGCGCGATGACGTAGTCGATGCCTTCGCGCTCACGGACCGTCTCCCGGGTGTCCCACTGCGGCCTGGCAGCGGCAAAGGCGACGAGGGCGGCGGCGGCGATGAGCAGCAGGTTGCGGGCCCAGAACCCTGAACCGCCCCAGCGAGACGCTTGAGGCCCGGCGAACTCGGCTCGCGCGCGCCGACGCCAGATGCCGGTGTAGAGGACTGCGGCAGCCATGACCAAGACGGCAACGCCGAGGGCGAGGTAAGCAGGCTGAGCGAAGTCGATCACGTGGCCTGCCTCCAGATTGTGCCGCGGAGGCCGAGCTCAAACGCCAGCAGCGCCAGCGCTCCGATCAGGAAGTAGACGGCAAGCTCCTTGTAAACGCCGTATTGCGGCCGTCCGATGCGTGACTTTTCGAGCTGCTCGATGCTGGCGTAAATCGCCTCGAGGGCTTGCTCCGACTCGGCGGGGTAGTACTGGCCGCCGGTGACTTCGGCCATTGAGCGTAGCGCGGCCTCGTTGACGTTGAGGTTGCCGGCGCTGCGCGATCCGGGGGCGATCACGCCGATGGTGTAGACGCGGATGCCAAGCGCTTCGGCGATGCGGGCGGCTTGCAGCGGCTCGATGCCGTGCACCGTGTTCTCGCCGTCCGTCAGGAGGATGGCGACACGGCTGCGGGCGCGCGAATCTCGCAGCAGGTCGACTGCGGACGCGAGTCCGACCCCGATCGCGGTGCCGTCTTGCAAGGGGACGCGCGGCGCCTGGTCGAGCAGCTGAGCCAGCGCCTCGTAGTCGAGCGTGAGGGGGCTGAGGACGAGCGCGTCTTCGCGGAAGATGACGAGACCGAGGCGGTCTTCCTCGCGGCCTTCGATGAAATCGGTGAGGACGCGCTGCGCCACTTCCTGCCGCGAACCGGTGCTGAGGGAGGAGGACGCCATGCTGCTCGAGAGGTCGAGGACGAGCGCGATGTCGATGCCCTGTCCGGGCAGCACCGTGTCGGCCTGGCCGACCTGCGGCCGCGCCAGTGCGACGACGAGCAGCGCAAGCGCTCCGGCGCGGATAAACGCCGGCAGCCAGCGGTAGCGGATGCGCCACGTCGGCCGGATGCCGCTGAGCAGTCCGAGGTTGGAGAATCGTCCCGGGGTTGCCTGGTCGCCGGTGCGCCACTTCAGCAGTAACGCTACGGGGATCGCGAGCAGGAGGAGCAGCAGATCGGCGTCGTTGAAGGTCATCGCGCCGCTGCCTCTTCGGGCTGGGGTTCCGGCCGGCTCATCTCGACGATTTCGTATGCGGCGGTGAGGTCGGCGTCGGCGCGCTCGGCGGCGGGGCGGTAGTTGGCGTAGACCACGGAGTCGCACTGCTCCAGGAGGCCGCTGGCGACGCGCACCTGCCAGCGGTCGAGGCCGCGGTTGAGCATCTCGGCCTCAAGCTCGCGGGTGGTCAAGGCGAATGCGGGAAAGCCGTAGCGCTCCGTCAGGTAGCGTCTCACTGTCACACCGATCGAGCTGTAGTACTCGACGTAGTCGCCTTCGAGGCTGAATCCGGCGCCCGCGGTGTCCAGGACGACACGGGCGCGGTCCTCCGGCAGATCTTCGACGAGTACCGGAGCCGGCACGAATGCGGTGCGGCTCCTCTTCCACGCCCGCGTGCGCAGGTAGATCAACAGGACGACCAGCGCCAGCGCACCGGTGGTGGCGGCCAGGGCCGGGACGATCCATCCCGCCGCCGGGGCGCCGATGACCGCCTGGGGTTTCAGATCGCGCGGCGGCGGGAACGCGGGCTCGGCAGGGAGGACGCTGGCGACGCTGAATTGCGTTGGTGGGGTTAGCAGCTCGCCACCGGCGACTTCCAGGCCGAAGTAGCGCAGCGTCATCGGCGGTAATTCGATCTCGCCCGGCGCAAAGGGCGCGAGCAGGAAGGTCATCGTGATGCGGACGCGGCCGCCGTCGATCGGCTGCGAGGTGGTGTCCGGTACGTCGACGACTTCCACGTAGGCCGGCAGCGACGACTGGACGAGTGAGAACTCGATTCCCGGGTCTGACTCGATGGTGACGACGTAGGTGACGCGGTCGCCGACGGTGATGCGGTCGGCGAGGAAGACGTCCATGTGGGTGATGACCGGCTCCTCCGCCGAGGCAGGCGCCGCCAGGGCGAAGACGCCGGCGACCGCGAGCAGCAGGGAGGCGAGAAGCGCGCGCATCAGGCCGCCGTCCCGCGTTTGCCGGCACGGGCGCGGAAGTACGCCATGAGCGGCTGGATGTAGGAGCGGTCGGTGCGTATTGGTATCTCCTCGACGCCGAGGCCGGCGAGCTGGCGCCGTCGCGCCACGATGCGCTCGGCGGCGGCGGTGGCGTAGCGGTCACGCTCGCGGCGATCGTCGGTGTCGACGAGCACCTGGCGGCCGGTCTCCGCGTCGCGCAGCTTGAGCAGTCCGACGCGAGGCAGCTCCAGCTCGCGCGGGTCGGTCAGGCTGATCGCCGTGAGGTCGTGCTTCTGGGCGGCGAGCCGCAGCGAGGACTCGAA